>JBBIIL010000050.1:0-21912 GCA_037446495.1 Chloroflexota bacterium
CGGGGGCGGCGGGGGCGGGCGGGGGCGGGCGGGGGCGGGCGGGGGCGGGCGGACGTGCGCCGAACTCCGCACGGTACCGCCGGGCACGTGACCGCCGGGCACGGACCGAAGGGCACGGTGCAGCGGCCGCCCACCGGCCTGCGAAACCGGTGCGGGGACGCCCGGGCGTCGCAGGCCCTATTCCTGCGGCACCCAGTCCGTCAGCGGGCGCACCTCCGCGATCGCGTCCACGAGCGAGAGGTCCAGCGCCTCGGCTGCCGCCACGCCCGTCTCGATCGAGGTGAAGCACAGGATGCCCTCGGCGATCGTCGCGTGGCGGATGTCCGCGGCGTCGCGCACCGGACCCGAGCGCGGGGTGGGCGTGTTCACCACCAGGCGCACGCGCCCGGACGAGATCAGCTCGAGAATGCCCTCCTCGTCGGCCATCGGCTCCGCGCCCAGCTTGGCGACCGGCAGGATCCCGGCGATCCCTGCCCGCTCCAGCAGGGCGCGCGTGCCGGCGGTCGCGGCCAGCCGATAACCAGCGCGGTCCAGCGCCCGACCGAGATCGGCGAGGCCCCACTTGTCGCGGTCCGCAATGGAGAGGAGCGCCAGCGGCGCCTCCCCGACGCTCGCCCGCGGCGGGATCAGCGAGGCTCCCGTGAGCGCCTTGGCAATGGCCACCGGCGCCCGCTCCGAGATGCCGATCACCTCGCCGGTGGACTGCATGAACGGGCCCACCGACGGGTCGACGCCCTTGAGCTTGGCCGTGGAGAACGCCGGCGCCTTGACCGCCACGAACGGCGGCGGCTGGCGAAGCCCGCCCTGCCAGCCCATCGAGCGCAGCGTCTCGCCAAGCGAGATCCTCACTGCGAGCTCCACCATCGGCACGCCCGTCACCTTGGACAGGAACGGCACGGTGCGCGAGGCGCGCGGGTTGACCTCGATGAGGTAGACGCCGTCGTCGCGGACGATGAACTGGGCGTTGACGAGGCCGCGGGCGCCCAACGCGAGGCAGATCCGCCGCATCGTCTCGACGATCAGCTCCTGGTCGGCATCGCGGACGCTCTGGGGAGGGAACCACGCGATGGAGTCGCCCGAGTGGATGCCCGCCCGCTCGACGTGCTCGAGCAGTCCCGGGATCAGCACCTCGGTCCCATCGCAGACCGCGTCGATGTCCACCTCGATGCCCTCGAGGAAGCGGTCGATGCGGACGGGCCGGTCGGGATCCACGATCGCCGCCGCCGCGAGATGCCGGACCAGGTCCTCGGGCGAGTAGGCGAAGTCGATCGCGAGCCCGCCGATGACGAACGACGGCCGGACGATGACGGGGTAGCCGATGCGCTCGGCGAGCGTGAGCGCCTCTTCGACGCTCTCGGCCATGCCGCCCTCGGGCTGCGGGATGCCGAGGCGATCGAGGAGCGCGGAGAAGCGGGTGCGCTCCTCGGCCTGGTCGATGGCCTCGAGGTCCGAGCCCAGCAGCGTCACCCCCGCGTGGACGAGCGGGCCCGCGAGGTTGAGCGGCGTCTGCCCCCCGAACGCCACGACCGCGGGCAGGGCCGTGCCATCGGCCAACGCTCCGGGGCCGCCGCTCTCGAACTCGATGATCGAGCGGACGCTCTCGACGTCGAGCGGCTCGAAATAGAGGCGTGTGGAGGCGTCGAAGTCGGTCGAGACGGTCTCGGGGTTCGAGTTCACCATGACGGCCGCCCAGCCGTTGCGGCGCAGCACGTCAGCCGCCTGGACCGCGCAGTAGTCGAACTCGATCCCCTGCCCGATGCGGACCGGGCCGGACCCGATCACCAGGGCGCCCGGTCGGGGGACCGCCGGAGCCTCGGGCTCGGAGCCGGCCGCGGCGTACGTTGAGTAGAAGTAGGGGGTCTCGGCGGCGAACTCCGCGGCGCAGGTGTCAACCATGGCATACCCGGGCGCCAGGCCCAGTGCGGCGCGTGCGGCGCGGACCGCTGCCTCCCCCACTCCGGCGAGCGTGCCGAGGTCTCGGTCCGAGAACGCAAACCGCTTGGCCGTTGCGAGGAGCTCGGCGCCCTGAACGTCCGAGGGGTCGGCGAGGCGCGCGCCCATCTCGCGCACGTCCCGCTCCAGCTGCAGGTTCCGTCCCATCTCGGCGAGGAACCACGCGTTGATCCCGGTGGCGCGGCGGACCACCTCCTGGGGAACGCCGCGCCGGAGCAGCCCCAGCACGCGCCACAGCCGCGAGTCGGACGGCTCGAGGAACCGGCGCAGGACGATCGGCGCGGCCGAGCGCTGGGCCAGGCGCGTGCTCTCGCAGGCCGCACCGTCGTCGCCCACCCAGCGGATCGGCGCGTCCTCGATCGTGAGGGTGTCGAGCCCGCCCACGCCCACGCGGATGCCGTCGCCCTCGTCATCGGGGTCAACGCCGCCGTAGACCGCGGACAGGTAGTCGAATGTCGGGCGCCAGGAGGGGTCTTCGCCCAGCGGGCCGGCGCCCGCCTGCTCAAGGCCGCGGAGCGCCTTGTTCAAGGCCGCGCCGAACGTGCGATCGATCGCCATGACCTCGCCCGTCGCCTTCATCTGGCTGCCGAGGCGTCGGTCGGCGGTGGGGAACTTGTCGAACGGGAAGCGCGGCAGCTTGACCACCACGTAGTCGAGCGCGGGCTCGAAGGCGGCGACAGTGGTGCCGGTGACGACGTTGGGGATCTCGGCCAGCGTTCGGCCGGTGGCGATCTGCGCGGCCACGCGGGCGATCGGATAGCCGGTCGCCTTGGAGGCGAGCGCCGACGAGCGCGACACGCGCGGGTTGACCTCGATCACCGCGTAGTCGGTGGAGTCGGGCGAGAGCGCGAACTGGACGTTGCAGCCGCCCTCGACGCCCAGCGCCCGGATGATCGCGAGGGCGGCGGACCGCAGCCGCTGGTGCACCTGGTCGGTCAGCGTCTGCACGGGCGCCACCACGATCGAGTCGCCGGTGTGCACGCCGAGGGGGTCCACGTTCTCCATCGAGCACACCGCGATGCACGTGTCCTCCGCGTCGCGCATGACCTCGTACTCGATCTCCTGCCAGCCCGAGAGGTAGCGCTCGACCATCACCTGGTGGATGGGGCTGGCGCGGAGGCCGGAGCGGACGCGCTCCCAGAAGCCCTCCTCGGTCTCGACGATGCCGCCACCGGTGCCGCCCAGGGTGAACGCGGGGCGCACGATCGCGGGCAGGCCGATCTGTCTGAGCGCCTCCTCCGCCGCGGCGTGCCGGGCGTCCTCATCGGGCCCCTCGACGATCCACGATGGCGCGTACGGCTGCCCGATCCGGTCGAGCAGGTCGCGGAACGCCTCCCTGTCCTCGGCCATGTGGATCGCCTCGAGGGGCGTGCCGAGCAGGCGCACATTGTGGCGCTCCAGGACGCCCGCCTCGGACAGCGCCATGGCGAGGTTGAGTGCGGTCTGGCCGCCGAGGCCCGCCAGGAGACCCTCGGGCCTCTCGCGCGCGATCACGGCCTCGATCGCCGGCACCGTCAGCGGCTCGAGGTACACGACGTCCGCGACGGTCGGGTCGGTCATGATCGTCGCCGGGTTGGAGTTGACCAGGATGGTGCGGACGCCCTCGGCGCGCAGCGCCCGGCAGGCCTGCGTGCCCGCGTAGTCGAACTCCGCGGCCTGCCCGATCACCACGGGGCCCGAGCCCAGGATGAGCACGGACGACGGCTTGGGCCGGTGCGCTCGGACGGGCGGGACGGGCAGGGCGGCGGTCACCGTGCGACGCCCTTCCGCGCGGCGGCCACGAACCGGTCGAACACGGCGAGGGCGTCGAGCGGGCCCGGAGCGCCCTCGGGGTGGTACTGCACGGTCTCGATCGGCTTGGAGCTGTGCCGCAGTCCCTCGACGGAGCGGTCATTGAGGTTGATCTGGCTGATGTGGAAGCCCGACGACGCCGGAAGCGTCCCGCCGAGGACGTGCACCTCGTGGTTCTGCGCGGTGACCTGCACATAGCCCGTGTCCAGGTCCTGCACCGGGTGGTTCGCGCCATGGTGGCCGAAGCGCAGGCGGCCAGTCTGGGCGCCGGCGGCGCGGCCGACGATCTGGTGGCCGAGGCAGATGCCCAGGAGCGGGCGGCCGTCGTCGATGATCGCCGTCGCCAGCGCGACCGGTCCGGCGAGCCGCGCCGGATCGCCCGGCCCCGGCGAGAGCACCACGCCGTCGACATCAGCGGCGAGCACCTCGGCCGCGCTCACCGTGTGGGGCAGGATCCGGACCCGCACGCCGCGCCGGCGCAGGCTGTTGACGATGTTGGCCTTCAGTCCGAAGTCGACGATGGCGATCAGCGGTGCGGCTGGATCGTCGCCCAGCTCGGTCAGAGCCGCTGGCGACACCTGGGCGACGAAGTCCTGGTCTTCCCAGGCGGGCACGCCCCTCGCCAGACCCACGGCCACCTCGGGGTCGGCCAAGTGAGGCTGGGTGATGATCGCGCGCTGGCAGCCGCTGGAGCGCAGGCGCCGGGCGAGGGCGCGGGTGTCCACGCCCGCGATCGCCGGGATCCCGTTCGTCCGCAGGAGCGTGGCCAGTTGGCGCGCGTCGCCGAGGACCGCCGCGGTGGCGTGCGCGACGACGAGGCCGCGCAGCCATGGCCGGGCCGACTGGTCGTCCGCGAGGAGGCGCCCGTAGTTGCCGATGAGCGGGTACGTCATGACCACAACCTGGCCCGCGTAGGACGGGTCGGTGGCAATCTCCTGGTACCCCGTCTGGCTCGTGTTGACCACGAGGTCGCCGCCTGCGGCCACGGGCGCGCCGAACGCGATGCCGGGAAACACGGTGCCGTCCTCGAGCGCGAGCAGCGCGGGACCGAGGTGACCGACGCGCGGGTCCACGACCGCGTCGGCGCGCGGCAACGGCGGGTGGACGGGGCTCGGTGGGAGCGTCACTCAGATCCCGGCGGTGCGCGGCGCGGTGACGCCGGCGGCGGGCAAGCGCAGGTGCATGCTGGCCTCCTACCCGGCCTCTCGGGACCGGTACACCGGCCTCACAGGACCGGCTCTCAGGACGCCGAGACTGTACCACGGCGGGGCCCCGGCGACCGGACCAGCCTCTCGTTGCGACCGGACCAGCGACCCACCCCGAGGTCATCCCAGGGACAGCTCAACGTGCAGTGCCGCGCGGCCGCAGGCGCAAGAGTCCAGCACCGGGCAGCCCGACGCGCTGCTGCCGATACGCGTCAAGCCTCGCCGGACGGCCCGCGATGCCGCCTTGCGCTCGGCGCCGGTCCGCCCTCCGGGGACTCCTGAATTGATGGCGCATGGGCATTGGGCCACGGCGCGGCGGAGACCCTGCGCCCACCGCCGAACGCGTTGCGGCTCGAACCTCAACACCCGCGGCGGCTCGGCCGGATCAGCGCGGGGGCTGCTCGGTAGCGTCGAACGCGCCCCGGATTGTCGCGTAGCAGCCGCAGGTCATCGCCTCGAGGGCCTCAGGGTCGAGCACCCGAAGGCAGCCGCGGCGGTGGAGGATCGCGCCGACATGCTGCAGCGCGGCGAGGGCCAGCGAAACCTTGGGTCGTGACGCCCCGAGCAAGCCGGCCAGCTGTTCGTGAGTGCACGGAAACTCATCCTGCTCGATCCGGTCGCGGGTGGTGAGCAGGCACCGGGCCATGCGGGCCTCGAGCGGGTGAAGCCGGTGGCAGGCGGACGTGGTGACGCAGTCGACGAATCGGGCGCCCATGTACCGGAGGATCGCCGAGCGGAACGGCGGGCTGCCGTCGAGCAGCGCGCGCAGGTCGTCGGTGGGCAGCTGCGCCACCTCGCCGTCGATGAGGCAGGTGATCTCCGTGGGCGCAGGCACAGAGCCCAGCGCCGGGGCCAGCTCGATGGCGCCCTCCCGGCCCACCGTGGCGATCGAGGTGAAGCTGCCCATCGGGTCGGTCACAACGAGCGAGAACAGGCCTCCGAGCGGAAAGGTCACGCTGTCCATCGTCTCGCCCGGCATGTAGACGATCTCGCCGCTCGTCGCGCCGCGAACGGGCACCCGCCGCGCAAGGTCATCGAGCATGGCCTGCGGCAGGGCGGCCAGAAGTCTGTTCGCCCCGATCGACACGGGATCCGCGTTCAGAAGGGGATCCTCCGGTGCAAGCGTGGAACGCCTACCAGTGTAGGCAGCAGCCCGCCTTTGTGCCGCCCGGCACGGACGGCCGCGCGTAGCGTGGTTGGCAGGAGCGGGCGGCGTGACCGGGGCTCCCGGCCAGACACGCCCGCGCAGTTGGGAGGCTGCTCGATGGCCGAGGGCAAGAAGTTCGTGATCATGGCGACGCACGGCCCCGACGACCCGGAAATGGCGACGTTGGCGTTCGTGATGGCCGGTGCCGCCGCTGCCGCCGACGTCCAAGTGGTCATGGGGTTCCAGGGCGAGGGCGTACGGCTGATGCAGCGCGGCGTCGCGGAGACGGTCACGTCGCCTGGGTTCAAGCCGATGGCCGAGCTCCTCACGACGATCCGGGACTTCGGCGGCACCTTCTTGGTCGGGGGCCCGTGCATCAAGAGCCGGGGCGTCGGCGAGGAGGACCTTGTGGACGTCGCGCACGTGGTGACGGCGGGCCGGTTCGTGGCCGAGATCGCGTCGGCGACCAACACCCTCTTCTACTAGGAGTTCCAGTGATGGCGACTGCGATGACCGATGCGGAGCTCGCGGCGAGCGGCAAGACGACCGTCGTCGACGCGCGCGGCGTGGCCTGCCCGGGGCCGATGATCGAGGCCAAGAAGGCCATCGGCAGCATCCCGGTAGGCGAAGTCATGGAGCTCTGGTCTGGCGACTCCCAGACCAAGGAGGACATGGGTTACTGGACCGAGATGGCGGGCCACGAGTTCCTGGGCCTGATCCCGGCTCGCGGCTACGACCGACTGTTCATCCGTCGCGGCAAGTGACGGCGCTGCGAGGACCACGATGCCGACGGTGTCCGGGCCCCGGGTGCTGGTGCTCTCGAGCAACGCGATCTCCGATCCGGGGATCGACCTCGCAGGCAGCCTGCACATGCACTACTCGCCCGAGGTCCTCGTGACCAGCGTGCCCTGCACGAGCGCGATCAGGCCTGAGTGGATCCTGTTCGCGCTCGAGCAGGGGTTCGACGGGGTGTTCATCGCCTCCGACGGCGACGAGTGCCCCTATCTCCCAGACTGCTCACGGAGATCGGCCCAGCTCATGCTCCACGCGCAGGACCTGCTCGCGGAGCACGGGATCGACGACCGGCGACTCAAGATGGCCGCCATCTGCTCGGTCTGCGCGGAATCGTTCACGCGACAGATCCGGGAGTTCACCGAGGCGCTCGCGTCGCTGGAGGCAGCCGCGTGATGGACTACGACGTCCTCGTCATCGGTGGCGGGATCGGCGGCATGGAGTCAGCGATCAAGCTCGGCGACATGGGCTACCGAGTCATGGTCGTGGAGAAGGAGCCGAGCGTCGGCGGCCGGATGGTGCTGCTGAGCAAGGTGTTCCCGACCCTCGACTGCGCGAGCTGCATCGCCACGCCGAAAATGGCGGCAACCGCCCACCATCCCAACGTGACCGTGGTCACCGACGCGGAGGTGCACCGGGTCGCACGCGACGGCGACGGGGGCTTCCACGTCGATGTCCACCGCACCCAGCGCTTCGTCGACCTCGCCGCATGCACCGGCTGCCGCAAGTGCGAGCAGGCGTGCACCGTCGCCGTCCCCGACGAGTGGAACGGCGGACTGGTGTCCCGCCGTGCCGCCTACATCGCCTACCCGCAGGCGATCCCCCAGAAGGCGCTCATCGAGCACCCGGGCACCTCGCCGTGCACCGACGCATGCCCGGCCGGGATCAGGGCGCACGGTTACGTGTCGCTGGTCCGCAGCGGCCGCTACGAGGAGGCATACCAACTGGTCCTCGACGCGACGCCCCTGGTGGGGACACTGGGCGCCGCCTGCTACGCACCTTGCGAGGCCGCGTGCGCGCGCGGCGACCTCGAGGGTCCGGTGGCGATCCGGCGGCTCAAGGGGTTCGTCGCAGAGCGGCACGCCGCCCGGGACGGCGTTCCCAACGTGGTGCCGGCCGAGCCGAACGGCAGGCGCGTCGCGATCGTGGGCTCCGGTCCGGCCGGCCTGACGGCCGCCTGGCAGCTGGCGCGCAGTGGCTACGGCGTCCACATGTTCGAGGCGGCGGACCGGCCGGGCGGCTTCCTGCGCCTGGCGATCCCGGCCTATCGGCTGCCGGCCGATGTCCTCGACCGGGACATCGAGAACGTCACGGCCCTCGGCGTGCAGATCTCCACGGGCGCGCCCGTCCACGATCTCGACGCCCTCAAGACGGACGGCTACGACGCGGTCCTGGTCGCGACGGGGACGCCCTGCTCGCGCGTGCTCGGCGCATCGGGAGAGCACCTCGATGGCGTGGAGCCCGGTCTCGAGTTCCTGCGCCGCGTGCGCGACGGCCAGGGGCCCGACCTCACGGGCAAGCGGGTCGTCGTCGTCGGCGGCGGCAACGTGGCCATTGACGCGGCGCGCACGGCCGTCCGCCTCGGCGCCCGCCGGACGCTGCTCGCATACCGCCGCTGCCGCACCGACATGCCGGCCCACGGGCGCGAGGTCGACGACGCCCTGGCCGAGGGGGTCGAGATCAGCTGCCAGGTAGCGCCGTTGGAGGCGCTGGGCGACGAGGACGGACGCGTCGTGGCCCTGCTCTGCGAGCGGATGACCGCGGGCGAGCCCGACGAGTCTGGCCGCTGCCGACCGGAGTCCGTCCCGGGCAGCGAGTTCGAGATGGCGTGCGATGTCGTCATCTGCGCGATCGGGCTGGAACCGGCCGTCGACGCGTTCCCCGGCGTGCTGTACCCGGCCGGCAACGGGACCGCGGGCGTCGACCCGAGAACGCTCCAGGGTCATCCCGAGTGGCTCTTCGCGGCCGGCGACGCGGTGACGGGCGCGAGTGACATCGCGCACGCCGTGGGGCAGGGCCGGCGCGCCGCCTTCATGATCGACCGCTGGCTGCGTGGGGAGCCGCTCGGCTCGTTCCCGACCCTTGACGACCGTCGCCCCGCGATCCTCCGGACCGAGGTCCTCGCGCGCCAGCGGGCCTACTCGCTGCGCGAGCCGCGGCTCCCGGCGCCAGCACCGGTGACCGCGCCAGTCGGCTTCGCGCGGCTCGAGCCGTCGATCACCGAGCCCGAGGCTCGCGAGGCCGCGGGCCGCTGTCTCGACTGCGGCGTGTGCTCAGAGTGCGGCGAGTGCCTTCACGTCTGCCCCGCGAACGCGATCGACTTCGGCCAGCGCGTCGAGGATCTGGCACTCGAGGTGGGCAGCATTGTCGTCGCGACCGGCTGCCGGCTGTTCCCGGCCGACCTCAAGCCGCAGTACGGCTTCGGCCGCTACCCGAACGTCCTCACTGGGATGCAGATGGAGCGGCTCCTGTCGCCGACGCGGCCCTACCCCAGCCTGCTGCGCCCGAGCGACGGCGCCTTCCCCAGGCGGATCGCCTACGTGATGTGCACCGGCTCCCGCGATGAGAGCGTGGGCAACCCGCTGTGCTCGAAGTTCTGCTGCATGTACTCGCTCAAGCAGAACCAGCTGATCATGGGCGTGCTGCGGTTTGCTGAGGTCACTGTTCACTGCATCGACGTGCGAGCCGTGGGCAAAGGCTACGAGGAGTTCTTCGCGCAGGCCAAGATCATGGGCGCGCGATTCGTGAAGGGGCGCGTGGCGAGCATCCACGAGACCGAGTCCCGCAGCCTAATCCTGCGCTATGAGGACATCGACCACGGCACCGCGGCCGAGGCCGAGTATGACCTGGTGGTGCTCGCAGTCGGCGTGCAGCCGAACGCCGACGTCGCGCGCATCTTCAAGGGCGACGCGATCGCGCTCGACGACTGGGCGTACGTCGACGAGGTCGACGAGGACTTCAGCCCTTCGGCGACGAGCATCCCGGGCGTGTTCGTCGCTGGCGCGGTCTCCGGCCCGCGCGACATCCCTGAGTCGATCCTCCACGCGGGGGCGGCCGCCATCGGAGTCGCGGCCTATCTCGAGGCCTTGCCCAGCCGCGCCGGCTCGCGGCGAACCGTCGGCGGTGCCGGGCTCGCGGCAGCCGCGGCGGAGGTGCCGGCATGACAGCCCATCTCAGCCCCGGGCCGGCTGGCGCCGAGAGGGACGGGCGGCGACTGGCCGTGTACGTCTGCCAGTGCGGCGGCAACATCGGCGACTATGTCGATGCCGACCGCGTGATCGACGCTGTGCGCGATCTGCCGGACGTGCGCGTCGCGCGGCGGGCGATGTTCACCTGCTCGGACACCAACCAGCAGGAGATGGTCGACGACGTGGAGCGCGAGGGACTCGACGGCTTCGTCGTGGCCTGCTGCTCGCCCAAGCTCCACGAGTGCACGTTTAGGGGCGTCGCCGCGCGTGCCGGTGTCAACCCGTACCGGGTCACCCAGGTCAACATCCGCGAGCAGTGTTCCTGGACGCACACCGACGACTCAGCGGGAGCGACGAGGAAGGCGGTCCGCCTGGTGAGCGCGGGCATCGCCCGCGCCCGCCTCGCGGAGCCGCTGGAACCCCTGGAGGTCGCCACGACGCCGCGGGTCGCCGTGATCGGCGGCGGCGTTGCGGGCATGCGGGCCTCGATCGGCCTTGCGGACGCGGGACTCGAGGTCTGCCTAGTCGAGCGGACGGCCGGTCTGGGCGGACACGTGAACGAGCTCGGCGAGCTGTTCCCGCGCGGGGTCCGCGGCCGCTCGCTAGTGGACCGCATGCGGGAGGAGATCGCCCGCCGGCCCGCGATCTCGGTGCACACCAGCGCCCGGGTCGTCGCGAAGGCGGGCACGTACGGCAACTACACGGTCACGGTCCGCGAAGGCGACGAGACGGCCGAGGTGGCCGTGGGCCAGATCATCGTCGCGACCGGCTTCGACGCCTACGAGCCGACCGCCGGCGAGTTCGGCTACGGCAGTCGTCGCGTGGTGACCCTGCCCCAGCTGCGGCAGCGGCTGCTCGAGGCGCCGGGGCCCCTGACACACCTCGGGGCACCGGTCCGGAGCATCGCCTACGTCTACTGCGTCGGCAGCCGCGGCCCCGACCACGCGTACTGCTCGCGCTACTGCTGCAGCGCCGCGGTCCACGCCTCACTGCTCGTCGCCGAGCGCGACCCGGCCGTCCACCAGTACCACCTCTACCGCGACCTGCGGACGTACGGCCGCAACGAAGTCCTGTTCTCAGAGTCGCGCAGGCGCGGCTCCGCCTATCTGCGCTTCGCGGACGACGACCCGCCGCGGGTGGAGTGCGGAGCAGACGCGATCCGCGTGACCGTGCACGACCTGCTCACCGCGGGCGAGGAGCTCACGATCGATGCCGACCTGCTCGTACTCGTGACCGGGATGGTCCCGCGCGAGAACGACGAGCTGGCGGGCGTGCTCAAGCTGCCTGTGGGTCGCGACGGCTTCTTCAACGAGATCCACCCCAAGCTCCGGCCGGTCGAGACCGTGGTCGATGGGGTGCTCCTGGCGGGTGCCTGCCAGTCGCCCAAGTCGTCGGCCGAGAGCGTCTCCTCCGGCATGGCTGCCGCGGCTCAGGCGACCTCGGTGCTCAAGCGGGGCGTGGCCCTGCTCAATCCAGAGGTCGCGATTGTCGACCCGGTCCGCTGCGACGGCTGCGGCGAGTGCGTGGGCGCCTGCCCGTTCGGCGCGATCGAGCTCCACGGGACGGACGGGTCGCGGAGCGCAACCGTGGTCGCGGCGGGCTGCAAGGGATGCGGTGCCTGCGCCCCGGCCTGCCCGACCGGCGCGATCGACCTGCAGGGCTACACCGATGCTGAGATGCGGGCGACGATCCTGGGCTTGCTCGTCGAGGTGGCGCCATGAGCCGCGACATCCGCGAGGTCATCCGCGACGAGCCGCTGATGGGCGACCGTCTCCTGGCGCTGCTGGCTGACGGCCCGAAGACGGTGCCCGAGCTTGCGGCGGTCGCAGGGCTACCCGCCGAGGAGGTCATGGTCTGGGTGATGGGGCTGCGCCGCTACGGCCGCGTCGTTGAGGAGAAGGCGGGCGGGCGGGCGGGCGAGTACCGCTATTCGGTGGTGAGGCAGCCATGAGCGCCGTGATCGGCCATGCTCTCGAAGCCGAGCTCAGGGCGCTCGGACCGTTCGACGCTGCGGCGTGCATGAACTGCGGCTACTGCACCGCGGCTTGCCCGCTGGGGATCGACGCCCTCCCCAGGCGCCTGTTCCGCATGGCGCTGTTCGGGATGGACGATTCGGTCCGGGCGGCGAGCGACGCGGTGTTCTCGTGCCTGCTGTGCCGGGCCTGCGAGCAGAGCTGTCCAGCAGGGGTGCACATAACCGACAACGTGCGCCTGCTGCGCGGCTGGCTGCTCCGGGAGGAACGCTGATGGCGCTTCCGACGCGCGAGGTCGTGGGCATCCTCACGGACAACCTCCGGATCCGCGGTTCGGTGCTGCCGATCCCGGCCCGGCAGGCGACCCGCTGGGCACGGGACCTCGACCTGCCCCATGGCGGCGAGACGGTGCTGTACACCGGGCTCATGTACCAGCTCATCCCGTACATCGAGCGCCTGGTCGCACTCGAGCAGCGCCTTGGCGACACGCCGCTCGCGCGGCTGGCCGGTGTCGGGCGCCGCCTAAACCGGCTGGTCAACGGCGTCGCCTTCGTCGCGCGGCCGTCGGCCCGGGAGCGGGCCGAGTACGAACGGGTCCCGGCCAACGTCGCCCGGCTCCTGCAGCGCGCCGGGATCGAGTTCGGGTACCTCTACGAAGACGATCTCTACGCGGGGGCGCTGGCGTACGACCTTGGCGCGACGGCGGCCGTCGCCGCGCATGCGCGGCGGGTTGTGGCGCGGCTCCGAGCGCGGGGCGTCCGTGAGGTCATCACCATCGACCCCCACACGACCAACATGATGCGAAGCGTGTACCCGACCCTGGTCGACGACTACGACATCCGGGTGCGCAGCTACCTCGAGGTCCTCGCCGAGCACGGCCTGCCGTTCCCGACGCCGACCGCCGCACGGGTCGTGGTCCACGACCCGTGCGTGTACGCGCGCTACGAGCGCCTCGTGGATCCGCCACGCCAACTCCTCGCCGCAGCGGGCATCGAGGTCGGGGAGCCCGTGGACGGGCGTGAGCTGACCTGGTGCTGCGGTGGCCCGGCCGAGGCCCTGTTCCCGGACAGGGCGGCGGCCGTCGCAGCGGTGCGGGTGGCGCAGCTCCGGACCGTGGCCTGCGAATGCGTGACCATGTGCCCGATCTGCCTGGTGAACCTGCGCAAGTCCGCTGACGGGATGCGCTTCCGCGACATCTCGGACTATCTAGTGGGGGCCAGCGAGCGACCAGATGTCGCCCGCCGAGGGGTGACGCCGCCGGAGCCCGTGCCGGCGGCCGCCGGGAGGTGAGCCATGCATGCCCTGTCTACCGCCACACACCAGCACGACGCGCTCCTGCGCGACTACGTCAACCGGCTGCACGCGATGGCGGACTGCCTGGGGACGGACTGCCTCGACACCGTTGGCGTCGTCGCCGGCCAGGCTGCCCTGCGCGACGTCTTGCAGGGCCTCCGAGAGCGGCTGCTCCCGCACATGGACGCCGTCGAGGCGGCGGTCTACCCCACGATCGAGCGGATCATGGACGACCGCCAGGCCAGCGTTTCGATGCGCCGGGAGCACGACGAGATCCGCCGGCTCGTCGCGAGGCTCGGTGAGATCGCCGACTCGATCGAAGATTCCATTGACCGCAGCACCGTGCTGACCCTGAGGCGCGTGATGCTTCGGCTGTACATCCTCCTCCGGACGCACTTGGACGAGGAGGAGCTGTACCTGCCGATCCTCGAGGGCGGGCTCACGGAGGACGGTAAGGCTGCCCTTGCCCGCGCCCTCGAGCACGTCGCGGCCGAGCACCTGTAGCGCCCTCGGGCCCCGGAGCGCCATCGCGGCTCGGGCCGCTCGCCGGCCCGCCCGGCAGCGGTCCGGCCACCTCGGACGGTCCCGGCCAGCAGCCCTGGGATCTGGGCAGACGCTCCCCGCTCAGCCGAGCAGCGCAGATGGGTCCGGCGGCACGTCACCCGGCGGCCCGCCTGCCGGCGACGCACTGGCAGCCACCGGCAGCTCCACCCGGAACGACGCGCCGCCCTCCGGTCGGTTGGCCACGCCGATCCGCCCACCGTGGCGGTCCACGACCCACTTCGCGATCGCGAGGCCGAGTCCGGTCCCGCCCGACGGCGCGCCCGGCGCCCGCCAGAACCGGTCGAACACGTGCGGCATGTCCTCCTCGCGCAGGCCCGGACCCTCGTCGGTGACCTCGACTGAGGCGGTGCCGGCCGCGGACCGCACCACCACGCGCACCAGCCCGTCTCGGGGCGAGTGGCGGATGGCGTTGTCCACCAGGATCGTCACCAACTGGCGCAGCCGCACCGGGTCGCCCTCGAGCATCGCAGGCTCGGGGTCCACCTCAACGTGCACGCCCCGGTCCTCGGCCATGCGCCCGAGCGCGCCCGCGGCCTCGAACGCGGTGTCACCGAGATCGAGCGGCATCCGGTCGAGCGCGACCGCGCCGGAATCGGACCGTGCGAGCAGGAGGAGGTCGTCCACGAGCACGGTCAGGTGCTGGACCTCGGCGTCGATGTCGTCGAGCGCCTCGCGCTGCTCCCCCACCCTGCGGTCGGGGTGGCGTGTGAGGTGCTCCACCGATGAGCGGATGACGGTGAGCGGCGTGCGCAGCTCGTGGGAGGCATCGGCGGCGAACTCGCGCTGGCGCCGCAGCGCCTCACGCTGGGCAGCAAGCGATTCACGGATGGGGACCATGGCCCGTCGCGCGTACAGGTAGCCGAACAGCACCGACACCACCACGACCAGTGCCCCGCCCACCAGCAGTGCCGTCAGGAGTGACTGGAGCGTGTCCACTTCCACAGAGCGGTCCTGGAGCGCCTGCAGGAAGTAGGTCTGGCCGTCGTGGAACCACGTGACGCGCTGGGTCATCAGCCGCGCCGGGAACACGGTCGTGCCCACCGTGATGGTGACCTCGCGGATGTCCACCCCGTCCGGGGCAGTCCTGGCCGCGGCCAGGCTGACCGGCTCGGGCATGCCGTCGAGGGCGACCACGGGCTGGCGGTCCAGCCGGACCTCCGTGCCGTTGACGTCGAACGCGAACAGCCAGATGCTGCCGCGGCCCGGCTGGAGGCCGAACGGCGAGGTGGGGGTGGACGTGCCGGCGCCTTGGTTGGGCTCGGTCCCGGTCAGCGCGGCGACGACCGGGTCGACGCGGGCCCTGAGCTGCGCCACCGACGAGGTCGCGAGCGTGCTGGCGACCACCGCGTAGAGCGCCGCCCCCAGGACGAGCAGCACCACCAACGTGGAGAAGCCGCTCCACAGCACCAGGCGCCAGCGGGTGCGCCGGATCAGGCGCTGGTCACCCGCCAACGCTGTCTGCTCGGCCCCGTCGTCGCGGAGCTCGGGTGCGGCGCCGTCAGCCATCGCGCCCGTCGCCCAGGCGGTAGCCGACGCCCCGGACGGTCTCGATCTGGGCGCCGGCCTCGCCGAGCTTGGTCCGCAGGTAGTGCACGTAGGCGTCCACCGCATTGGGCGTCACGGCCACGCTGAACGGCCAGGCGTGGTCGAGCAGCTGGTCGCGGGTCAGGACATGGCCCTGGTGGCGCAGCAGCGCCTCGAGGAGGCTGAACTCGCGCGGCGACAGGTCCACGGCGCGCCCGCTCACGGCAACCCGCCGGGCGGCCTCGTCCAGCGTGATCGCCCCGCACTCGAGCCGGGGCTCGGCGCGCCGGGGGCCGGGCTCGGCACGCCGAGCGAGCGCCCGCAGCCGTGCCGTGACCTCCTGGTAGGCGAACGGCTTGACCACATAGTCGTCGGCGCCGGCGTCGAGGCCCACCACGCGGTCATTCACCGTGTCGCGCGCGGTGAGCATCAGGATCGACACGTCCACGCCCGCGGCCCTGATCCGCCGCGCCACGTCGAGCCCCGACATGTCGGGCAGCCCGATGTCGAGGATCACGCAGTCGAGCCCGTCCACGCCCGTGGCCAGCTCGAGGCCGGACCGTCCGTCCGGAGCGTGCTCCACGACGTGGCGGTCCTCCTCGAGCAGGCGCGTGAGGGCTCGGGCGAGCCGCTCGTCATCCTCAACCAGGAGCAGGTGCATTTGGTTGCCTCAGCCCACTGCAGGGGCCACGGTCACGGTCATCGCGCCGCCGATGCAGTCGCCATGCCGCAGCGCGTCAGGGCCGGACCGCCCAGTGACGCTGCGGAGCGTCGTCTTGCCGTCAGCGACGTCGGGCTGGCCGCCCAGCGCATGCTGATGGTAGGACGTCGTCGTGTTGGGGCTCATCATGATGGTGGCGCCACGGGCAGGCTGGACGACCGGCGAGCCCGCGGACACCGTGGTGACCATGCCCGGGATGGCAGGACGGCCGTCGGGCCTACTTGCCCACGACGGTGATGTCGGTGACGGACAGGCCGAGGCCGCCGGTTCCGGGCTGGGCGCTGGCAGTCGGCTGGCCCGAGGCTTCGGGGCGGGCTGCGCGGCTGACGCTGACCTGGACGCTGGCGCCGACTGCGACGTCGGTCGACGAGGCGGCGGCCTGCGTGTGGTACGTGGCGCTGCTCGGCACTTGGAGCGTGACGCTCTGGCCGTTTGCCGTCTGGATGGTGATCGAGCCGTTGGCGATGGCGGTGACCTGTCCGTCGATCGAGATGTTGCCCACCCCGAAGCCGCCGAGGCCGCCACGGCCGGGGTTGCCGCTCGCGCTGGGGTTGAAGTTCCCTCCCGCGAAGTTGCCACCGAAATTGCCGGTGCCGCGACCGGTGCTGGCCGGGGCCGTGAGGCGCCCCCCAGCGAAGCCGAGGCCTGCGCCAGCGACGATGATGGCCGCGACGAACGCGATCGTGCCGGCCGAGACGCCCTTGCTCGCCTTCGGGTTCGCGGCGGCCGCAGCCACCGTCGATGGGATGAAGCTCGGCACGATCGGCTGAGCTGGCTGGGGTGCCGGCTGGCCCGTCCCGGGTCCGGGCTGAGGCTGGGTGAACGGGTTCTGCGGCGGGATGTTCGGCTGCGTCATCTGGATGGCTCTCCTAAGGGGCGGTGGTGGCGCGTTGGCAGGTTGGTTCCGTGCCCTGGATACGGTTGGTGTTGCCCGAGGCGCCCGAGCTCAAGCGTGCTCACTGGAGCAGCAGTCCGTCGCGCACGTGGACCTGCCGCCGCGCCTGTTGGGCGACGTCCGAATCGTGGGTGATCAGGACGATGGTGGTCCCGCCAGCGTTGAGCTCGTGGAGGAGGGCGATGACGTCGGCGCCAGACGCGCTGTCGAGGTTGCCGGTGGGCTCGTCGGCGAGGATCAGGGCGGGCTCCGTGACCAGTGCCCGGGCGATCGCCACCCGCTGCTGCTGGCCGCCGGACAGCTCAGACGGCTCATGGTCGAGACGGTCGCCGAGGCCCAGGCGCTCCAGCGCCGCATGCGCCCGCGCAAACCGCTCCTTGCGCGCCACGCCCTGGTACAGCATCGGCGTGGCGACGTTCTCGAGGGCGGACGTGCGGGGCAGGAGGTTGAACGACTGGAACACGAAGCCGATCGCTCGACCGCGCACACGGGCGAGATCGTCGTCCGAGAGCTGCTCGACGGGCGTGCCGCCAAGACGGTAGGAGCCCGCCGTGGGCCGGTCGAGGCAGCCGATGATGTTCATCAGCGTGGACTTGCCGCTGCCGGAGGGCCCGACGATCGCGAGGAAGTCGCCCTGCCAGACGTCGAGGTCCACGCCGCGCAGCGCGGCGACCTCGAGCCGGCCGCTGCTGTAGATCCGGGTGACCCCGCGGAGCTCGATGACCGGGACGGGCGCCCCGGCCGACTGGGCGGGTGCGCCGAACGGGCCGGGCTCAACGGGCGCGAAGATGGTCTCGCTCACGATCAGCCCCCGGCCTGGCGGGACTGGCCGCCACCGCCGCCAAGGCCCGGGACCCCGATCCCGCCGCCCGCGTTGGTGCTGCTGGCGGGGGCGGACGAGGTGCCGGTCACGACGACGCCCATGGTGCCGAGGCCGGTGATCATGAGCAGGAACGTGCCGAAGGGGCGGAGCCGCATGCGAGTCCTTTCCGGACGAAAGCGCGCGTGACACAGTTCGCGAGCGCTGATCCGACCATGCTGCCGGGCGCGCCTGACAGCCGTCTGAGAGGTCGGCTACGTATGCCGGATCCCGAACCGACGTCCGGCTATGCCCCCTGGCCGGCGGTCGCCTTGTCGATCAGCGACTTGGCGTCATTGATCGGGATCGCGAAGCCAAGGCCCTGCGCCGTCGTCGAGACGGCGGTGTTGAGGCCCACCACGGCACCCGTGCCGTCCAGGAGCGGCCCGCCGCTGTTGCCCGGGTTGATGGCGGCGTCGGTCTGGATGAGGTTGTCCAGCGTCACGGGGCGGCCGGTGACGTCATCGCGGACGGTGACCGTCCGGCCGAGGCCGGAGATGATCCCGCGCGTCACAGTCTCGGTGTAGGTGCCCAGCGGGCTGCCGATCGCGATCGCCGTCTGGCCCACCTGGATCTTCGAGGAGTCGGCGATCCGCGCCGCCGCGAGGCCCGTCGCATCGATCTTGATCAACGCGAGGTCTTTGGTGGTCGAGGTCTCGATCAGCTGGGCCGGGTAGGACTTGCCGCCCTCGAGCTCCACCGACAGCGTCTGGCTGCCCTCGACCACGTGGCGGTTGGTGAGGATGTAGCCGTTGGCCGTCAGGATCAGCCCTGAGCCCACCCCCTGCGTCGGCTGGCCGGCGTTGAAGCCCTGGGCGCTGACGCCATCCGCGGTGATCGTCACGACGGACTGCTTCGCCAGGGCGACGATGCCGGTGATGTCCGTGGTCTGGACCGTGGTGGTGCTGGTGGCGGCGGGCTGAATCGGCGCCGATGTGGCGGGCGCGGCCTGCGCGACCACGGCCTCTGCCGGGAGCATCGTGCGGACGAGGAGCGCGGTGCCGCCCGAGGAGAGGGCGGCCGCCAGGACGCCGACTGCCACCAGCGTGCCGACGCCGACGCCCTGCGAGCGGCGCGGCTGCGCCACAGGCGCGGCAGGCGCGGCGTGGGAGGATGCGCCGGACGGCGGCGCCCAGACGGGCGGCGGGGGCTGCGTCGGCTCGGCGCCGCCCCCGGCAGGCGGTACACGCTGGGCCCACAGCGGCGCCGGAGCGCTGGACATTGCGGGCGCAGCCCAAGGGGACGGGCTCGCGGCTGTCGGCCATCCGGCCTCTGGCACGGCACCTGTCACCGACGGGGCGGCCCACGCCGGGGCGGACACGGGCTGCGGATCGGGCGACGCGGTCGTGGGCCAGGCAGGCTGGATGGGGGTTCGGGCCGGCTCCGCGGGCTCTGGAGTTGTCGCCCAGACGGTCTGGGCGGGCCGACCCGGCAGCGGCTCGGTGCCGCCCTCGTCGGTCGGCTCCGGGCTGGCGGGCGGGAAGGGCGAAGTCATAGCGTACGGGCTCCATGCGGGACGCGCGGAACAATTGTCACTCAGTCAAGCCGGAGCCGCTGAGATTGCCCTGAGAGGCTGTGCGTTGGGCCTCCGCGCTTCCGCTGGGCTTGGTGCACCGGGCCACCGGAACGCCCGTCCGCCAGCTCTGTGGGCATGGGGTTCGATCCCGAACGCCTCGCGGAGCCACGGGGTGAGGTCCGTCACGAGGCGCCCGCGCAGTCGAAGAGGCTGCCGCCGCCGGCCCCGCTGACGGGCTTGCAGGCAGCCCGGACCCACGCGTTCCGGGAGGCGGCCGCGTTCCCCTGCCCGTCCCCGCCGAAGAACCCGCCCGGCCCGGCGCCACGCCCGCCAACCAGCACGAAGCGGAGCTGGCCGTCGTGCGCGTACGCCTGGAGCTGCGCCAGCGTCGGCGCCGGGTCCGTGCCCATGAAGCCGCCCATGGCCATGACCGGAGCGCCCGAGGCGAGCTGGAGGGGGCCCGCCGCACTGGCCGAGGACACGGCGACGAGCCAGGTGGCTGTGCCGCGGTTCGTGACGAGGTAGTCCACCAGCGCCTGGTCGGTCCCGCCCGGATCGCCCGGAAACCCGGCGAAGCCCCCCGGGCCGCCGCCGATGCTGGCACCGGTCATCGGTCCGGCGGACGGGTCGCCGCCCGAGATGGCGCGGCCCATTGTCGCGGCCGTCCAGACGGACGGCCCCACGAGGATCGCGACGAGGCCGACCACCGCCGCGCCGCGGGCGACCCGCTGGGCATTCGGGTCGTCGGGGACGTGCAGCACCACCAGCACGATCGAGGCGCCGACCGCCACCAGCAGCGCGCCGACGCCGAGGCCCGGGAGGTACGCCGGTGCTCGGCCGAGCAGCTGCGCCTGCCACAGCGCCGTGACGACGAGCATGGCCGCGAGCAGGACGCCCGCCCACGGCACGCGCCCACGCAGGCGCCACGCCTCGACGAATCCGGCCCCAGTGAGGGCCGCGGCCGCTGGGGCGATGGCCGACGAGTAGTACGGGTGCGCGATCCCGCTCATCAGGCTGAACACGAGCACGTGGACCACGGCCCAGCCGCCCCACAGGAGGAAGCCGGCCCTGCGGGCGTCGGTGCGGGGCGCTCGCAGGCGGCCGGCCAGGCCCACCAGCAGGCCCATCGCCGCTGCCGGCAGCAGCCAGCTGATCTCCGTTCCCCACTGGCCGTTGAACATCCGGAGGAGCCCTGGTGCACCGCCGAACCCTGCGCCGGCACCGCCGCCCGCGGGACCGCGCAGACCACCGCCCCCCGGGCCGCCGAACCGGCCCGGCGCGCCTGGGGCGCCCAGTCGGCCGCCTCCCGCGCCCTGGCCGAAGATCCGGCCGAGCCCGTCATAGCCGAAGACGAGGTCGAGCACGGAGTTGTTAGTGCTGCCGCCGATGTACGGCCGCGACGGCGCGGGAATGAGCTCCACGATGGCGACCCACCAGGCCGACGCCGCGATCGCGGCGACCAGTGCCACGGCCAGGCCCGCGAACCTCCGGCGCGGCCCGCCGCGCCCGGCGACGAGATAGGTGAGCGCAAGACTGGGCAGCACCAAGTACGCCTGGAGGTACTTGGTGAGGAATCCGAGGCCCACCAGGACGCCGGCCAGTGCCAGCCACGCCAGGTGGTCGGTCTCGAGCGCGCGGACCAGTGCCCACGCGGCCGCGACCAGCAGCAGCACGAGCAGTGCGTCGGGGTTGTTGTACCGGAACACCAGGGCCGCCACCGGGGTCGCAGCCAGCCCGACACCTGCGATCAGCCCGGCCGCCGCGCCGAACTGGCGGCGCACGGCGTCGTAGAGCAGCAGCGCTGCGGCGATCCCGCACAGCGCCTCGGGCAGCAGGATCGCAAACGGGCTGAGGCCCAGCGCACGGACCGAGAGGCCCATCAGCCAGAGCGAGGCCGGGGGCTTGTCCACCGTGATGAACCCTGCACCGTCGATGGCGCCGAAGAACATCGCCGACCAGCTCTGGCTCGCGGCCTGAGCGGCGGCCGAGTAGTAGGTGTTGGCGTAGCCGGAGACGTCGAGCGCCCAGAGCGCGACGACTGCCGCGAGGAGGCCCACGATCCCCGCGCCCACCCACGCCCGCGGCACCGGGTCGCGACGGAGCACGGCCGCTGACCGCGCTGCCGAGTCAGGGCGGGCCGACGGTGGGGTCGGTGTCGGGGCGAGGTGCGCGGGGAGGCTCAAGCGGCGGTTACCAGCGCGGGGCAGACGATCGCGGCGCTCTCGGTGGAAGGGAGGTGGGAGGGAGAGGAGATGCGGGTCAGGAGCCACCGGGAGCGCCGCGTGGAGCCCACTTTCGTGGCTCGGCCTGAGAGCCGCATGAGAACCCTTTGGCCTTCTTCCCCGGGTGGGGGCGAGGCCCCGGGGTGGCGTGCCCCTCAAGGGGGGGTGCGCGCGCCTCCGCGGTACGACCCCCGGGGGGGAGCGGGGCGCAGCCTGCCACGAGCCGGGGCGGCCGGCGCGGCCGGGAGCAGGAGGCCGGGGGCCCTCCC
>JBBIIL010000051.1:0-6878 GCA_037446495.1 Chloroflexota bacterium
GCGATGTCGAGCACCTCGGGCCGCTCGAGCGACGCCGAGTTGATCAGCAGGCGACCCAGCGGCTGATCGGACGCCGCGGCGCCGGCCGCCATGACCGCCACGTCGGACGAGTCGATGGCCACGGGCACGGTGGCGCTTGCCTCGACCGTGATGACGAGCCACGCGATCGCCTGGGCGCGCACGGCGGAATCGGCGTCGATCTCGTCGGCGTTGAGGTCGAGCCAGTCGGCGCCGGCCGCTTCCTGGCGGGCGGCGAGTCCCCGGATGTACGCGGCGGCCGTCTCGGCGTGCTCGCCCCCGGCGAGGCCCCACAGGACGGCACTCGCGACGTGCTTGATGCGTCCGTTGGCGAAGTCCCTGCCCGCCGCGAGCAATGGGTGGACGGGCAGCACGCGCCGCTCGCCCCCGTCGTCAAAGCCGATCCCCACGCCGCCATCGGCCAGCACGACCGCGTGGCGGCCGGTCCGCTTCAGGACGCGGGTGGCATGGATGTTCTCGCCGATGACCAGGAACGGCGCGCCGCGGCGGTCGGGCCTCACTTGGGGGCGTCCGCCTTGGGAGCGTCCGCCTTCGGTGCAGCCACGGCCGGCTTGGGCGCGGGCGCCGGGATCACGGGCAGCGCCATCCGCCCGTTCCGCTTGGCGACGTGGTCGCGGTCGAGGAAGGCGTTGCCCCACGCAGACGTCCGCCGGAGCGCGTTGTCCTGGAGGACCGGCTCCCGGTCGAGCATCGCCAGCTCCTCGCCGTACGGCTTGAGGCGCTTGTACGCGTCGGCCCAGATGCAGGTGTGGCCCGGGATCTCGCACAGGCCGTCGTGGGCACCGCCGCACGGGCCGTTGCGCTGGTTCTTCTGGCAGTGGCTCTCCGGGCAGAGGTACGCGATGTCGGGCAGCGAGCAGTCGCCGCAGTCCCGGCAGTCGTACATCGGGATCTTGACCGCCTGCTCGAACATGCGGACCGGCTTGTCGAGCTTGTAGTGCTCGACCTTCTCGAACACCTTGGCCCAGGCGTTGAACCCCGGCACGCCCGGCTCGAACGCGCCCTCGTGCACGATCCGGCTGAACTTGTAGATGGGGTCCACCTTGGCGCGCGCGACCTTGCGGGCGGCGGGGGTGAGCGAGCGGGCGTACGCCTTTGCCGGCTCGCCGGTCGGCAGGCCGTCGCCGTCGCGCTCGAACAGGTGGAACGCCGCGGGCAGGCCCCACGACACGTCCTTGAGCACCGACTTCCAGTCGTCGGCCGGGTGCGCGTCGATGACCTCGAAGATCTTGGCGATCTCTCCGGCGTTGCGGTGGCCCGAGAAGTAGACGCCCTTGAAGCCCAGGCCCCGCGCCACGATCGCCTGCTTGGCGGCAAACTCGAGGAAGAACGTGCGGCCCTTGTCGGGGGACTTGGCCTGCTGCTCGGCGACGGCGAGCAGATCGTCGGTCACGATGCAGCCCGGGACCTTGCCGGCGTTGAACGCCCTGGCGACGGGGGCGGACAGGATGTACGCGTTGGAGACGGCGGGGATGGCGAGGCGGTCGCGCCGGATGACGGCCAGCAGCTCGGCCTGCTTGCGGGCGTCGTAGCCCACCTGGGCGATCGCGTAGTCGGCGCCGCTGCGCACCTTCATCGCGAGCTTGAGGTACTGCGGGACGAGATCGCGCTCGACGCGCTTGTAGGGGTCGATGGCGCAGCCCAGCAGGAACCGGTGGGCGGTGGCGTCCGCGGCGGGATCGGCGGCGAGCGCCTTCTCGGCGGCCTCGCCGCCGATGGCCCGGTACATGTGCAGCAGCGCGACCGAGTCAATGTCGAACACGGGGCGCGAGAGCCCCTCGAACCCCGATTCCGGGTAGTCGCCCGTCAGCGCCAGCACGGACGTCAGGCCGCGGCTGAGCAGCTCCCAGCCGAGGCTCTGGAGCGCGTGGCGCGAGCGGTCGCGGCAGGCGACGTGGACGATCGCGTCGTGGCCCAGCCGCTGCACCTGCTCGCCGAGCGCCGACGGGGAGAGCTTGGCGTGCCCGCCCGCGTTGTCCGTGATGGACATGGCGGTGATGCGCGGATTGCCGGCCAGGTCCTGCGCGGCCTTGAGCTGCGAGGCGCCCTTGGCGTCCACGAGCTCTCCCGCCCAGGGCACGAGCTCGACGACCGTGGCCCAGCCAGCGGGGTCTGACAGCGCCCGCCGCAGCGCGCCGGGGCCGGTGGACTGGGTTCCGGCCGGGGCGGACTCGGGCTCGGCGCGCTTGAGCGATGGGCTCATGACGAAAACCTCAGACAGCGATGGGTTCGAACAGGCAGCCGTCGGTGAACAGGTCGAAGAAGTCAGGCTCGGACTCGAGCTCCACGTGCTCGATGCGGCGGACGAGGTCATCGAGAGCGGCCCGGCGCCCCCGGGAGAGGAGCAGGGCACGGGCGCCCGCGATAGACGCGTTGCCCGCCCGGATCATGCGCTCCGGCGGCGCATCCACCAAGAGGCCGATCTCCACAGCGGTTCGGATGTCGAGCGCATTGGCGAAGCCGCCGGCGAGGTAGACCCGGTCGAGGTCCTCCGGGCGCAGGCCGAGGCGGCGGAGCAGGACGCGCTGGCCCACGGCAGTTGCCGCCTTGGCGACGGCGAGGTGGCCGACGTCCGCGCGCGAGAGCGTGATCCGGGGCTCGTCCACGATCCCGATGTCGGCGGCCTTGTTGGCGAACGTCCCGCGGCTGGTCATCCAGCCGGCACGGCGAAGGACAGCGAGCAGGTCCACGAGGCCCGAGCCGCAGATCCCCTCGGGCGGTGCGGAGCCGATGACGTCGATCGCGAACCGCCCGCCATCGAGCCGCACGCGCTCGATGGCGCCGTCGGCGCCGGGCATCCCGTACCGGACGCCGCCGCCCTCGAACGCGGGGCCGGCCGGGCTCGACGCGGCCAGGATCCGGTGCCCGTCCGAGGCGATGATCTCGGTATTGGTGCCGATGTCCACGAGCAGGAACGAGCCGCCCTTCTCGACAGCGTCGACCGCAACCAGATCCGCGGCGGCGTCCGCGCCCACATGGCACGCGATGAGCGGGCCAGCGACGACGCGCCCCTGCGGGTGCATGAGCAGTCCCAGCTCGTGCCCGCGGCGAGTGATCATCGTGGTCGGGGCCTCACCGCTCCGCCACGCCGTCTCGGTGACGGAGCGGTACGGCAGCCGGCCGATGGGCCGCACGTCGAGGTTGAACGCGAGGTCGCGCATCGTCGGGTTGCCGACGATCACCGCCTCGACGAGCTGCCTGCGGTCGAGGCCCAGCTCCGCGCACAGGCGCTTGAGCTCGTGGTTGAGCGCCCGGCGCAGGGCGAGGCGGAGCTCGCCCGGGACCTCGGCTTCGTACGTGATGCGGGTCATCACGTCGCTGCCCCCGAAGCGCTGCGGGTTCTCGATGGACGCGATGGCGAGCACGGCGCCAGTCCGCAGGTCGACGAGCTCGAGCACGACGGTCGTCGTGCCGACGTCGATCGCCACGCCGACCGGCGCCCCCTCGATCACGCCCAGATCGGTCTCGTCATCCGCCACGGCGCGGCCATCCACCTCGCGGACCGCGGGGTCGATGTCCGGGTCCGCCTGCTGTTCCTCGGGCGCCAGCAGGATGCGCAGGCGCCGGCGCAGGACGCTGAACTCCACGTCCTTCTCGGCCGTGGCCGCATGCGCCTGGCAGGCGAGGCGAAATGCCGGCCCGAGGAAGCCTTCCTCAGGGGTCCGCGGCGTCAGCTGGTCCGCGCCGGAGCGGATCTCGACCACACACTCGTGGCACCGTCCGGTCTTCCTGCAGGACGCGGGGACCACCACCGACAGCTCGCCGGCCACGTCGAACAGCGACTGGCCGGGCACGAGCGGCCGGCGCTCGGACCCGTGGACGAAATCGGGCATCGGCGAGAGTCTAAGGTGCCGCCATCGAACCCGGCCAGCCGAGCGGCCCGCGGGGACGGGACCTTCCGCCCTAGCCCCAGATGCCGCCGCGGCCGGACGCTCCGGGCACATTCGCGCCGTCTGGCGAGGGTCTGTGGTTCAAGGCACCCTGCACTCCGCGGCACCGCCCAAGGTTCCGTTCCTTGCGGCGGATCATGCCATCCGCGGATTCCGCGAGCAGTGGTATCTATCGCTGGTCGACTGGCAGGGCGAGCCACCACCACCCCGAGCGGGGCGAGCCCGGCGGGTCACGGCGCACCCGGAGCGAGCCGAGCACGTCCCGCGGGCGGCGCCCCAGGGCTGATCTGAAGTCACGCGACACATCGCCGGCCATGGAGCCGGTGCCGGCCACCGGAGGAGACAACGACATGAGCGAGGAACTGTTCGCCCAGATGCGCCAGTCGGTCATCGACGGCGATTCCGCCGCATCGGCCGCCCTGGCCGAGCAGGCGCTGGCGAACGGCGTCCCGCCCCTGGACGCGATCGACAAGGGCTTCGTGCCGGGCCTCACCCACGTGGGCGAGGAGTTCGGGGCGGGCGAGCTCTTCCTGCCCGACATGATGCTGGCCGCCCGCGCGATGCAGAAGGCAGTCGCCGTCCTCGAGCCGGAGATGCAGCGCCAGTCGGCGCAGCGCCACGTGCTGGGCCGCGTGGTCCTGGGCACGGTGAAGGGCGATATCCACGAGATCGGCAAGAACCTCGTGGGCATGATGCTCGCCACGAGCGGCTTCGAGGTGCACGACCTCGGTGTGGATGTCGCGCCGGAGCGCTTCGTCGAGGCCGCGAGGGAGCACAACGCCGACATCATCGGCGTGTCCGCTCTGCTCACCACCACCATGGCCGGGCAGCGCACGGTCGTCGAGCAGTTCGAAGCGGCCGGACTGCGCCCGAAGTGCCGGGTGATCGTGGGCGGCGCTCCCGCGTCGTCCAGCTGGGCGGCCGAGATCGGCGCCGACGGCTACAGCGAGGACGCAATCGGCGCGGTGGCGCTCGTCCGCCAGCTCGTCGGGGCGTAGTCCGGCGCAGGGCACCTTCCGGGCGGCCCGACCGCCCCTGCACAGCGGCTGCCGGGTCGCCAGCTCGACCCGGCCGGAGGCACACATGAACACGGCATCGGCAGCGGCAGCTGGCGTGCGCCCTCGCCTCGAGGTGCTCTCGCCGACAGCGGTCCGGCGCATCCACGAGGCGACGCTCGAGGTCATCGAAAGGGTCGGCGTCCGCTTCCCGTCAGAGCAGGCGCTCGACATCTGGGCGGCGCACGGCGCCACGGTGGACCGTGCGACCAGCATCGTGAAGGTGCCCGCGCACATCATGGAGGCAGCGCTCCGGACGGCACCGCCCGCGTACACCCTGGCGGCCCGCAACCCCGCGCAGGACCTGCCGCTCGACGGCCACCACGTCCATGTCGCCACCGACGGCTGTGGAATCGAGGTCCTCGACCCGTGGACGCTCGAGGTCCGCCGCTCGTCGCTCAAGGACGTCGGGGACATCGCCCGCGTCGCGGACGCGCTCGACCAGGTGGGCTTCCACTGGGTGGCTGTGTCCGCGCAGGACGTGGACCCGGCGACGCGCACGCACGAGGAGCTGCTCGCCGTCTGGCGCAACTCCACCAAGCACGTCCAGACCGAGACCGTCGTCACGGCACCGGACGCGCGCACGGCGATCGCGATGGCGGCCGTGGTGGCGGGCGGGCGCGACAGCCTTCGCCAGCGGCCCGTTCTCTCGCTCATGCAGTGCACGATCAGCCCGCTCGCCCACGACGGCGGGCCTATCGAGGCGTCGCTCGTCGCCGCCGAGGCGGGCGTACCGGTGGGCTTCATGACGATGGCGTCCTGCGCGTTCAGCGGCCCGGCGACCGTCGCCGGCTCGCTCGTCGTCGGCAACGCCGAGGTCATCACAGCGATGGCGCTGATGCAACTGGCGCATCCCGGCTCGCCCGTGTACTACGCGGCGGCGCAGACCGCGATGGACCTGCGCTCGGGTGCCTACACGGGCGGCGGCCCCGAGGACTTCCTGTTCGGCGCGGCCACGAACGAGCTCGCGGACTTCTACAACGTGCCGCTCTCGATGGGCGCCTTCGCCACCGGCGACAAGCGCTCTGGCTGGCAGGCGGGTCTGGAGAACGGACTGTCGTCCTTCATGGCGTCGGTTTCCGGGGCGGACATGCTCCTGGGCGTGGGCCTGCTGCACGGGTCGCGGATCTGGTCGTTCGAGCAGATGATCCTCGACGCCGAGATCGCGTCGATCGTCGAGGCGATGCTCCGCGGCATCCCGTTCGACGACGAGGCGCTCGCGCTCGAGGCGATCGCCGCGGTGGGTCCCGGCGGCGAGTACCTCACCCAGCCGCACACCCGCTCGGCGATGAAGGGCCTCTGGAAGGCGACCTACATGGACCGGCGCACGTACGGCCAGTGGCTCGACGACCCTGACAAGTACCACCGCCAGGCACTCGAGAAGGCGCGCTCGCTCATCAAGGGCCACCAGCCCGAGCGGCTCGACCCGGCCGTTGACCGCGAGCTCGTCGCCCTGATCGAGGGGCACCGCAAGGCGGCGCTCGCCTCCTGAACCTGCTCCTGCCCGCGGCAGATCCGTCGCCGGGGACCCCTTCGGCGCCCGGTCACGCGTCCGGTCGGGCATCACCTCCCCGCCAATCCGGAGACCCCCAATGCGACCCCGCTTCGAGCTCCTCGAGCCCGCCCTGATCGACCGCGTCGTTGACGAGGCGCTGGAGCTGCTGATGAAACCCGGTGTCAAGGTTGAGGAGCCCGAGGCGATCCGCGTCCTCGTCGGCGCGGGCGCCCTGGCCGACGGCAGCCGTGTCGCGATCCCCGAGGCGATGGTCCGCCGGGCGCTCGACACCGTCCCGCACGCGTTCGACCTGTATACGCGCGCCGGGGAGCCAGCCGTCCGGTACGGCTCGGGTGCCGTCCACTTCGACCCGGGGTCGTCAGGCGTGGCCGTGCTGGA
>JBBIIL010000051.1:6978-20715 GCA_037446495.1 Chloroflexota bacterium
GCCGCTCTGGCCGACAGGCCGCGGGCCGTGTTCGACGTCTGTCCGTCGCCGCCGCTCACCTGGTCTGAGTTTGCCTGCCGGAACATCATGGACCTCGGGCGCGTGGGGGTCCCTGCCGAGATGGTCGCGATGCCGCTGGCGGGGGTGGCCGCGCCGGTGACGCTGGTCGGGTCGATCGTCCAGCACGCCGCCGAGTGCCTGGCGGGCATCGTGCTCCACCAGCTCGCCGCGCCGGGTGCGCCGATCGTGTGGGGCGGGGCGCCAGCGATCGTGGACATGCGGACAGGCGCCACGCCGATGGGCGCCATCGAGACCGCGATGATCGACGGAGGGTACGCCGCGGTTGGGCATCACCTGGGCCTGCCGACGCACGCGTACATGGGCGCGACCGATTCGAAGATCGTGGACGCCCAGGCGGGCCTCGAGGCGGGAATGACCGCGCTCGTCGGGGCGCTCGCGGGGGTGGACCTGATCTCCGGTCCGGGCATGCTCGACTTCCTGCTGGCGCAATCGGCCGAGAAGCTGGTGATCGACGCCGAGGCGATCGGGATGGTGCAGCGGCTGCTCCGGGGCATCGGCACGCCGACGCCGTCGCTGGCGACTGCGTCCTTCGAGGCGGCCGGGCCCGAGGGCCGGTTCCTCGAGCTGCCCGAGACGCGCCGGCTGTTCAAGTCCGAGCAGTTCCTGCCGTCGCGGATCATCGACCGGCAGTCCCGTCGGGCGTGGCACGACGCGGGCGGGCTCGACGCCTTCGGGCGGGCGCGCGTCCGGGTGGAGGAGCTCTTGGCGTCGCACCCGCTGCCGGCAGTGGACGCCGATGTCGCGGCCGCGATGGTCGCGCGCATCCGCGAGGCCGGGGCTCCGTTCGGCCTCGGCGACGCGCTGCCGGGGGTGCCGGAGGGCTTCGGCGGCAGTTGAGGGGCTCCCCGCTCCTGCGTGCGGCGCTCCCCGACCTCCGTGGGGGGCTCCCCGGCTGCGGCCACGGCCATGCGGCAACCCCGGCTCCGGCCATGGCCGGCCGGCGGGTGCTCCCCGACATCCGGGCGCCGCTCCGCTTCCGGCCGCCGGGTGCCCGGCCCATTGCGGTGCTTCCGGCCGCTACGGTCGCCCGTGGTGCACGTCGTGCACCAAATCGCGGGGATCCGGCCGAAAGAGCGCCATTGCGGTGCTCCTCGTGCACCGGATGGGCCTTTTGGTGCAGGGGGTGCACCGAACGAAGCCGCATCATCCCTGCCGGCGCGCGATTGGTGCACCTCATGCACCACGCCCCGCCCGGCGCGTGCTACCCCATGCACCGCGCCCCGCCCGGCGCGTGCTCCACAGGGCGGCGCGTGCTACCCCATCCACCGCGGCCCGTGGCTCAGCGCAGATAAGCGGCGGATGAGCCTGCCGTGCTTCGATTCGGGCATGGCAGACACGCTGATCCTCCGGACGGCTCGCGAGCGGCACCGGGACCTCGTTCACCGACTTGCGAGCGATCTCCGGCGGACCCGACTGGAATGCGGCGTGTCACTGCGGGCGCTTGCCGCAGCGGCCGGGATCGACCACTCGGTCCTGTCGCGCATCGAGACCGGCCGGCTTGAGCCGACGCTCCTGACCCTCGTCGCCATCGCGACGGCACTCGGCATGGAGGCCAGCGTGCGCCTCTTCCAGGCGACCGGCCCGCGCATCCACGACCGGACGTCGGCGCCGATCACGGACGCCCTCCTTGGCGCCGCCGATGCTCGATGGGTGTCCAGGCTCGAGGTCTTCGTCGTGAAGCCGGCCCGCGGCGTCATTGACGTGGTGCTCACGGACCGGCGCGCAAGCGATGTGGTGGCGTCGGAGGTCCAGGGCCAGCTCCTGCGGGTGGAGCAGCAACTGCGCTGGGCGGGGCAGAAGGCCGACAGCCTGCCGTCGGCGGCGGACTGGCCGTGGACGGACCAGCCTGCGCGCATCTCACGGCTGCTGGTCCTTCGCTCCACCGTGACGAATCGGGCCCTCGTGCGGGACCTGCCCGATCTCTTCCGGGCGGCCTATCCGGTTTCCGAGGCCGACGCATGGCAGGCCCTGACCTCGCCCAACCGGCCCTGGCCCGGCAACGCGCTGCTGTGGGCCGAGGTCGCGGGCGGCAGAGCGCGGATCCTCGACGGGGCGCCGCGCGGGAGCGGGCGATGACCCGCGGCCGGCTACCGCCCCTCGAAGCGCGGCGCCCGCTTCTCCACGAAGGCGCGGAAGCCCTCGCGGCGGTCGGCGGATCGGCTGACGAGGTCGTACATCGCGTCTTCGGTGGCCTGACCGTCGCGCAGAGACCCGGCCGCCGCGCGAATCGCGCGCTTCGCCTCGCGCAAGCCCAGCGGCGCAGCGAGGGCGAGGTCCGCGGCGATCGCCAGTGCGGCTCCGAGCGCCTCACCGGGCTCGGCAAGGCGGGTGATGAGCCCCCACGCTTCGGCCTCCTCGCCCGACAGCCGACGGCCGGTGAGGACCAAGTCGCGGGCACGAGCAGCCCCAACAGCCCAGGTCAGCAGCCGCGCCGCGCCGCCGCCGGGGAAGATCCCCACACGGGTCTCCGGCAGCCCGAGCTGGGCGTCGCGCCCCGACACGATGAGGTCGCAGGCGAGCGCGAGCTCGAAGCCGCCGGCGAGGCAGAACCCCTCAACCGCCGCGACTGTCGGCATGGGCAGCTCCGTCAGCGCCGTCGTCAGCGCGACGATCCGCTCGTGCTGCTCGGCGAGCTGTGCATCGGAGAAGGCCGCCCGCTCGCGCAGGTCCATGCCCGCGGAGAACGCGGTGAGCCCCGCGCCGCGAATGATGGCGACCCGGGTGGTCGGGTCGCCCGCGAGCGAGCGCACCGCCGCGGACAGCGCGTCGAGGAGCGCGTCGTCGATCGCGTTGCGGACTGCGGGCCGGTTCAACGTGAGCACGACGACGCCGCCGGCGTGCGAGCGGTCCTCGAGCAGGACCGGCGAGCTCATGCCGCGGGTCCCTCGCTGCGACGCTCCTCGCCGAACTCGTACACGGTGGCGAGCGGGTCCCGCCGGCCCAGCGCGAGCCACGCGATGAACCCGCCCCCCACGCCCAGCAGCCCGCCACCCAGGAACACGATGCGCAGCGCCGCCACGTAGGACTCGGCGTAGATTCGCAGGTCGCCGGGCTGGACCGCAGCCGCGGCAGCCTGCCAGGTGGGCAGGCCGAGCGCACCCATCAGGCTGCGCAGTCCCTCGACGGCGCTGGCCAGCTGGTCGGGAGGAACACCGGCCTGGCTGCCCGTGTAGATCCGCACGGCGAGGTCGGCCAGGGCTGCCGTAATGATGACGACCCCCGCCCGCGTGCCCACCTCGATCGACGCCTCGTTGAGGGCGGCGGCGGTGGCTGGCAGGCCGCGCGGGACGCTGGCGAAGATGATCGCCGTACGGACGGTGGTGGCAACCACGAATCCCCCGCCGACCACGAGGAGCGGGACGATGAACGCGAGGTAGGGCGTCCCCCGCCCGAGGATCAGCGCGGTCACGAGGTTGCCCAGGCCCACCAGCACCACACCGCCGCCGATTAGGTTGCGCGGCTGGTAGCGCCCCAGCAGGACACCCGCGATCGGACCCGCGAGGACAAGCCCGGCGAACAGGGGCGCGAGTGCGATGACGCCCAGCAGCGGCCCGTAGTTCATCACGACGCCGAAGAACAACGGCATCTGGGATGCCGCCACGGTCTGCGCCGCGGCGATGATGAGGCCCACGAAGAGGGCGATCGCAACCGGCCGTCGCTCGACGTGCACGGCAGCCTCGCCCACCCGGTGGCGCCGGCGGCGGCTGGCGGCGTAGAAGGCTGCGATCAGCATGGCGCCTAGCCCGACGATGCCCAGCCGGAGCGGGTTGTCCCAGCCGCCGCCGAGCCACAGGACCCCGATCGTGACGAGGACCACGCCGATGGCCCAGAGGGCAGTCCCGACGACCACTGGCCGCTCCGGCGCGGTCGCCCGGGGGATGTCGGGGATGCGGGGCCAGACCACGAGCAGCGCCAGGGTGCAGGCTGCGATGGCCCCGACGAAGGCCGGCAGCGGGTGGCCCGGGATCAGCGACACGAGCGTGGGCGAGACGGCCTGGCCCGCGCCGTACCCCGCGTACGCGATGCCGATGGCCGTCGCCCGGTTCACTCCGGTGTACGACACGGCAGCCACCGCGAGCGCCGCCGGCATGACGATCGCGGCCGACGCGATGCCCACCAGGCGGACCAGCCGGAAGACGAGGTCCTGCGACTCCAGCATCGGGATCGCGAGCACCGCCGCGGCCAGCGAGATCGCCAGGCCGCCGAGGATGACGGGCCGCGCGCGGTGCAGGTCCCCGACGGCGCCCCCGACCAGCAGGAACGTCGCGGTGATCACCGACAGGAGGAGGACGAGTCCCTCGAGCTCCGGCCGCTCGCGCAGCGCCGCCTGCGTGGTGGTCGCCATCGGCGCCATGATCTTGGGGTCCATGCCCGCGGCGAACAGCGCGACGGCGGACGCGAGGAGCGCGCTGGCCGCGCGGCGGTCAACCAGAAGGTCGCCGATGACGGACGGAAGCGGCGGGCGGCGCATCAGCCCGATGCTAACAGGGACCGGACGTCGCCCTGCGCCCGTGTCCCGCCGCCCACGCGGCCGCGTCAGATGGGCTCGAACCGCGCCTGGAAGAACCGCAGGTACTTGGGCTCGTAGACCATGCGCAGGCCGCGAGCCCGGTCACGGGCGTCGAAGCACGCCTTGACCGACTCCGCCACGACGTCCATGTGGGCCTGCGTGTAGACGCGACGCGGGATGGTGAGCCGCGTCAGCTCGAGCTTGGGGCGCTTGTGGTCGCCCGTCTTGGGGTCGCGCCCCGCGGACACGATCCCGCGCTCCATCGAGCGGATGCCGGAGTCGAGGTACAGCTCGGCCGCGAGCGTCTGGCCCGGGAACTCGTCCTGCGCGAGGTGCGGGTAGAACCGCTTCGCGTCGAGGAAGATCGCGTGCCCGCCGATGGGCTGGACGATCGGGATGTCCCACTCGGTCAACAGCTCACCCAGGTAGCGAACCTGCCCCACCCGCGAGCGCACGTGCTCGTCCTGGACGGCCTCGACGATGCCCAGCGCCAGCGCCTCCATGTCGCGCCCGGCCATCCCGCCGTACGTGTGGAGCCCCTCGAAGACGACGACTAGGTTGCGCAGCTCCTCGAAGGTGTCCCAGTCGTTGACGGCGAGCCAGCCGCCGATGTTGACGAGGTTGTCCTTCTTGGCGCTCATCCAGGCGCCGTCCGTGTAGGAGCAGAACTCGAGCAGGATGTCAGCGATCGCCTTGTCCGCGTAGCCCTCCTCGCGCTCCTGGATGAACAGCGCGTTCTCCACCATGCGCGTGGCGTCGAGCATCACCTTGATGCCCAGCGGCTCGCACAGCGCTCGGATGGCCTTGACGTTGGCCATCGATACGGGCTGGCCGCCGGCCATGTTCACCGTGCCGGCGAGCGAGACATAGGGGATCCTGTCCGCCCCCACCTCGTCGATCAGCGCCCTGAGCTTGTCGAGGTCGATGTCGCCCTTGAACGGCAGAATCGCCTGCGGGTCGTGGGCCTCGTCGATGATCACGTCGTGGAACGTGCCGCCCGCCATCTCCTGGTGCTCGCGGGTGGTGGTGAAGTACATGTTGCCGGGGATGTGGTCGCCCGGCTTGATCATCACCTGGCTGATCAGGTGCTCGGCGCCGCGCCCCTGGTGCGTCGGGACGATGTGCCTGTAGCCGTAGTAGCGCTGGACCGCCGCCTCCAGGTGGTAGAAGTTCACGCTCCCGGCGTAGGCCTCGTCGCCCAGCAGCATCCCGGCCCACTGGCGATCGCTCATCGCTGACGTGCCGGAGTCGGTGAGGAGGTCGATGTACACGTCATCGCTGCGGAGGAGGAACGTGTTGTAGCCGGCCTCGGCCATCGCCGCGACGCGGTGCTCGCGCGTGGTGGTCTTGAGCGGCTCGACCATCTTGATCTTCCAGGGCTCGGCCCAGCTTCGGCGGCCGTGCTGCTGGCCCATGGTGTGGAGCGACGAGGGGCGGTCAGGCGTCACCGGGCAGTCTCCAAGTTTCGGGGCGTCGTCGGGTTCGGCGGTCAGGTGCGCGCACGTGCGGGCTCGACGACGGCGTCGGGCCCGATCGGGAGGGCGGTGGTGCGCTTCACCTCGCGGACCACCAGGCTCGTCTGGATCCGCGCGATGCCCGGGATGGGCGAGAGGCGGTCGACGAGGAAGCGCTCGAGGTCCCGGCGGTTGCGCAGCGCCACCCGAAGGACGTAGTCGTGCTCGCCGGTCACGTGGTGGACCTCGAGCACCTCGGGCATCGCGGTGACGGTGTCGCGGAAGCGCTCCACGTCGTCGTGGCCGTGAGCGCGAAGGCTCACGTTCACGAAGCACAGCAGGTCGAAGCCGGCCTGCTCGCGGTCCACGAGCGCGACATAGCGGCCGATGACGCCCTCCCGCTCGAGGCGGCGGACCCGGGCGTGGGTCGCCGCTTGCGAGAGGCCGATCCGGCGGGCGAGGTCCGCGTTGGCGAGCCGGCCGTCGGCCTGGAGCTCGCGCAGGATGGCGTCGTCGATCTCGTCACGGTCGGGGTGTACCACGCGGGCGCTCCGGGCTGCGATGTTCTTCTGGACAACCGCAACGATACCGAAGGTTCTTCTGCGGGCGCCAAACCCCTTGCGACGCATCTTCGGCGAACTACGCGGTGGTGGCCCGCGCGCAGGGGCCACAACCGCCACCGCCAATCGCCGGCTCAGTCCTCCGTCGGGGTTGCCGCAACCGTCACCGTGCGCTCCTCCGCGCCCCGGACCAGGGCAACCTCGAACGGGTACGAGGCGGCGGCGATCGCCGCGTGGAGCTCGTCCACGTCCCCAGTCTGCGTTCCGGCGACGGCCACCACGAGATCGCCCTGGGCGATGCCGGCACGATCGGCCGGGCTGCCCGACTCCACCTCTCGGACGAGCACGCCATCGCGGTCCGGCAGGCCGGTGGCCCGGCGCAGACGCCGCGCGACGTGGGCGGGCGCCACCGCGATGCCCAGACGGGGACGTGACGGCGACTCGCCGCGGCCGAGCGCCTCGACGCGGGCGCGGAACGCGGCATCCGCCGGCAGCGCCAGGTAGAAGCCCTCGCCCACGCGGTTCGTGTTCAGGGCCAGCAACGTCCCGTCAGCGTCGAGCACGGCCGAGCCGGACGAGCCCGGGGCCAGCGGCGCGGTGTGCTCGAGCGAGCCCGCGATCGGGCGTCCGCCGGGACCGCGGAACGCGCGCGCCACCGAGGAGACGAAGCCGAACGTGACCCGCGTGCCGCCCGAGCTGGTGGCCGCGGCCGAGAACACGGCAGTGCCGATCGTCGGCGCGGCGGCCGACCAGGCGAGCGGCGGGGCGTCGGCGGTGTCCACGTCGATGACGGCCAGGTCGCCGTCCCAGTCGGCGCCAGCCACCGTTCCGCGCACGGTGCGCCCGTCGTGGAACCGGACGGTCGCCTGCTCGCCTCGGAGGTTGTGCGCGTTGGTGAGGACGCGGCCCTCGGCGATGACCACGCCCGAGCCGCGCGCTCGCGACCCGATGGCGACGATGGACGGGCCCGCGGCAGCGGCGACGGCGGCGACGGACGCTGAGAGCTCAGCGAGGACGGACATGTGATGTGACCCCTGGGTATGCCGGTGACTTGTGACTTGCATGTTGCAATCTACTCGTCGCAGCACCGGCGCGCAACTCCCTCGCCTACCATGGCGGGCATGAGCACCACCGGCCCGGACACCACGCCGCCCACGGGTCTCGGCGCCGCCCTCGACCGCGTCGGAGACCGCTGGAGCCTCCAGGTGGTTGAGGCGCTCCTGGCCGGCCCGCTCCGCTACGGCGAGCTGGCGGCGGGCGTGGCCGGCATCGCGCCCAACATCCTCGCCGACCGGTTGCGCCGCCTCGAGCGCGCGGGACTCCTGGTGGGCGCCCCGTACTCGCAGCGCCCGGTCCGCCTCGAGTACGCGCTGACCGCCGACGGGCGCGAGCTGGCGGGCGCACTCCGCCTGCTGGCGGACTGGGGGTCGCGACGCACGGGCACCGACGGCGAGCCCATGCGTCATGCGGCCTGCGGCACGCCTCTGGAGGCGCGCTGGCACTGCCCCACCTGCGGCCGGGCGGTGGACGACGCCGAGCCTGATGGCCTGACCCGGCTCTGAGCACCACGGACCGGGCGGGGTCCGGTCGAGGGCTCTCCGGGGCGCCGGTCAGCCTCGGATCCGGGCGTCCGGCACCAGGACGTCGAAGCCGCCGGTGCGGTCGGCCACCGCCTCGGCACCGAGCCGCCCGGCCTGCAGCCCGAACGGCTCGTCCACCAGCCACCGCCAGCCATGCTCCTCGAGCCCGGCCAGCGTCTCGGCGGCCGCGGCGAGCGTGCCGTCCCGGTGCGCCGCCGCGAGACCGGCCAGTGCGGGCCGGGTCCGCGAGGCGCGGAGGGCATCCGCGACGTCGATGGCCGCGCGCATGGACGCGGCCCGCCCCGCGAACCCTGGCGCCGCACAGCAGAGCAGGAGCTTCACATCGCCGGCGTCAGGCAGCAGCCCGGCCACGAGGGCCTGCCACTCGGCCGTCGCGGCGCTGCCCACGGACGGCTCGAGGAAGGCGAGGGGGTGGTTGGGGAAGAGCTCGCGGCGCAGGGCCACCTCGGCCACCGCGCGGGCCGGGCCGCTCGGCTCGTCGCCCAGCCAGGCGGGCAGGGCCCCCACGAGGACGCTGTCGTGGAGCAGGCCGTCGGCGAGCGCCAGCCGGACCGCGAGCAGCTGCAGGGCGAGGGCGCGGCCGGAGCGCGTGACCGCATCCGACGGCACGCCGGAGGCAAGGTCTGACGCCACCACGAGCGAACTGGCGGGCACCACGATCCGCGTCCCGCCGCGGGCGAGCAATCGGTGGGCGAACCCGTGGTCGGCGATGGCGCGGTCGGGGTCCACGCGGCCGGTGACGATCTCGCGAAGCGGGTCGGCGACCACAATGTCGATTCGTTCGAAGGCGGCGATCACCGCCTGGTCAGGAGCGGCGAGCGCCGGCGACTCCGTCACGAGGCGGATGTAGCGGCCGTTGCGGGCGCCGGCGTCGTCGAGCGCAGCCCGCAGGACCGCGAGCGCCCGCTGCGAGCCAGTCGGCGTTGGCGGGCCCGCGGGGTCGAACACGGCGAGTCCGCCACGCGACGAGGGTGCCGGGCGCCAGGGCTCCACTGGCGCGCCGGCGCGAGCGGAGAGGTCGGCCAGCTCGCGGCTCGGCGGCACCTGGACGCGGATGGCGCCCGCCCCCGCGCGGACGGCGCCGATCGCCTCCTCGAGCGCGTCCACGATGGCCGGCGCCTCGAGCGTCACGCCGAGCAACGGACGCCGCGGCTCACCCAGCAGGGCCGCCAGCTCGCGGCGTGCGGTGCGGTTCGCGTCGGCCCTGGCCAGCGCCGCAGCCGCCATCGACGACGCAGACGCCAGGGCCTTCGCCCGCTGCTCCGGGTCCTCGAGGATCTCGGCCTCGAGCCCCAGGTCGATGTTCCCGGCCGCCACCTCGAGCGCGACGTCGGTGACGGAGAGGTCGTACTCGGCCATCGCCACGGCCATCGGCAAGGCCAGGCCGCCGCCCAGCCGCCGCGGGTCGGGGGCGAGGAACCGGTCCACGACCTCGGCCGCCAGCGGGTGACCCTCGCGGTCCACGCCGGACACGCCGAGCAGGCGCAGGACCGCTCGCTCCTGGCCCACGGTGGTGGATTCGCGCGCGCTCGCGCTCCACGTGGCGGCGATCGACGCTGCCCGCTCGTTCAGCTCCTCAATCGCGTGGTCCGCTGCGCGCTGCATGGACCCAGTATGGCGGGCGAGGGTCACCGAGATCCGGTCGCCGGGTCGCCCGGACGGGAGCTCAGGCCCGGTCCTCGGCGCTGGCCCTCGCGGGCGCGCCGATCCACACCCGCCCGTCGGCGAAGCGCTCGGCCTTCCAGATGGGCGCCCGCGCCTTGGTCTCGTCGATCGCGAAGCGCGCGGCCTGGAACGCAGCGTCGCGGTGGGGCGCCGCGGCAACCACCAGGATTGACGTTTCGCCCGGCGGCACCGCGCCCGTCCGGTGGACGATCGCCAGCCGCTCCACGCCGAAGCGGGCCTCGATCTCGTCAGCGATCTGGCCCAGCACCGCAATCGCCATGGGCTCGAACGCCTCGTACTCGAGGCCCTCCACGCGGGCACCCGCGTGCCTCGCCGCCTCGGCCTCCTGACCCGGCGCCGGCGTGCCCGGCGTGACCCGCGTCCGGCCCACGAACACCACCACCGCGCCGTCCCCGGGCGTCGCCAGCCGCCGCGAGAGGTCCTCGGCGAGCGTCGGCGCGAACGGTGCCGCGTGGATCTCGAGGATCCGGATGCGCCCGTCGGTTACGGCTTCCGCGGCGCCGTCACCTCCGCTGACCGGCGGGATCGCGGCCACCTCATCGCCGTCCCCGAGCGCCGTGGTCACGGGCGCGTAGGCCCCATTGACCGCGAATCGAAGGGTGTCACGGCCCGGCGCAAGCTTCGGCACCAGCGCCACGGCGGCGTCCCACGCGTCGACCACCGTGGCGCCGTCGGCGACCTCCACGGCAAGCTCGCGGATCCCGGCTGCCTCGCGCTGCATCGCGAACAGGCGGACGCGGATGTGCATGCGTGCCTCCTACACCAGCAGCCCGGCGCCGAAGTACAGCCCCGCTGCAAGGATCGTCCCGGCGGCGATCGTCCCGACATTGATGTACAGCAGGCCCGTGGCCGATTCCATCGAGCGCGACCTCGCCGTCTGCACGGCCGCCCAGGAGACGACCAGCGGGAAGACGAGGCCCACCAGCAGCCGCAGCCACACGAACAGCGCCCACGGGCCCACCAGGGCGGCGAACGGCCCGCCGGTGGCGCCGGGGCCCGCGCCCAGCCCGACCCACAGGACGAACAGGACCAGCTGCAGCGCCACGACGCCGAGCAGACCGCGGCTGACCAGGACCAGCGGCGCCTCGGGGAGCCGCGGCGTCACCAGGTACCAGTGGCCCAGGATCATGGCGGCGAAGACGCCGCCCGTGGCCGCGGCGAGGGCGTTGAGCTGAACGCCGAGCATCAGGGTGCCGATGCTCCCGGACCCCCAGGCGAGCGCGCCGAGCACGAGCGAGCCGACGCCCGCGAGGAGGCCGCCCGCTCCGGGCCAGACGCCGCGGCGGCCGCGCGCGATGACGAGCATCGTCACGAGCGTGAGGACGACGAAGGCCAGCATCGCCGCCCGGCGCGGCGCGTCGAAGGTCGGGTCCGCCACCACCGGCGAGCCCGTGGCCGCGGGCGAGAGGCCGTCGTCGGAGAGCCATGCGAGGAGCCCGAACCCGGCCGCGCAGAACGCCGTGAACGCGAGGTACCCCTTCGTCGCGGGCGCGCGCAGCCGGACGAGCACCACAACGGCGAACGACCCCACACCGAGGCCGGCCAGGACCGTCCAGTTGATGAGCGCGAGGTTCGAGGCGATCTGGGACGCGAGCACGCCGGGAGTGTAGCCCGGCGAACCGCCAATCCCGGCCCGGGCGGATAATGCGAGCAGCGAGCGGCCGGCGAGCCCGTAGACCGCCCGCTGGAGCGTGACTCGAGGCCAGCGACTCTCGGAGGCGAGCGATGTCGATCGGACGGGACACCACCTTCACGTGGCTCGGCCATGCGGCCGTCGAGATTCGGACGCCGGGCGGCAAGGTCATCCTCCTCGACCCGTGGCTCGGCAACCCCAAGAGCCCCCGGCCAGCCGACGCGCTCGAGCGCTGCGACCTGCTCCTGGTCACGCACGGGCACGGCGACCACCTGGGCGATGCCGTGGCGATCGCGTCCCGGTTCCGCCCGGCCTGGCCGTGCATCCACGAGATGAGCCTCTGGCTGGCCCGGCGGCTCCCCGGCGGCGCGGACGCCGTGATCGGCATGAACAAGGGCGGCACCGTCGAGGCGGCCGGCCTGCGCGTCTCGATGACGCCGGCCGTCCACTCCGCGGGCGACTGGAACATGGACGCCGGAACCACGCTCTACCTGGGCGAGCCGGCGGGCTTCGTCGTGGAGATGGAGAACGGCCTGCGCGTGTACCACGCGGGCGACACCGACGTGTTCGGCGACATGGCGCTCATCCGCGAGCGGTTCCGCCCCGACGTTGCGCTGCTACCCATCGGCGGGCACTACACGATGGACCCGGCCGGCGCCGCGATCGCCGTGGAGCTGCTGGGCGTGGCGCACGTGCTGCCGATCCACTGGGGCACGTTCCCGGCGCTCGCGGGGACCCCGGCCGAGCTCGAGGCCGCCATCGCGGCGCGTGGCGGCACGGCCACGGTCCACCACTGGGGGCCCGGCGATTCGATCAGCTGAGCGGGGTTGGCGTGATCCGCTCGAGGCGACGACGGTAGCGCCACGCCCGCTGGTCATCCTCGAGCGACTCCACGAGCCGGGCGACCTCGCGCACGAGGATCCCGCCGTGCAGCTGCAGCTCGACGGCGCGCTGCTCGATGGCCCTAGAAGGATCCGGGCTTCAGCTGACCTCGACCAGGTCGTCGAGGTAGACCACCTCGAGCCCGCGTCGCGATCTGATGCGCCGGTCGTTCGTCAGCAAGGCCGTCGCACCTGCGGCCCGGGCGCACGCGAGGTGGATTGCGTCTGGGAGGCGTGCGCCCGTCCGTCCGCTGATCCACGCCGCATCCTCCGCTGTCGCCGCGTCGAGCGCCGGGCTGACGAAGCCAAGGCCGCGAAGCGCCGCGGCAAGCATCTCGAACCCGACTGCGTCGTCCGCGCGGGCCGGGCCCGCGAGCACCTCGATGACGCCGATCGACGCCAGCACGCCGGTCGAGCCCGCCGCAGCCAGATCGTCGATGACCGACGCCACTGCCGCCGCGCGGGCATCGTTCCGCTCCAGCAGGTAGATCAGGACGTTGCTGTCAAACGCGATCCGATGGTGCCGCGTCGTCAGGTCTCGGGTCGAGGCGACGCTCTCGCTCACTGGCCATGTCCTCCCACTCGTCGCGGAGCCGCCGGACGAACGTCACCGGATCGGGATCGAACCAGCCGCGTCCTGCGGCCAGACCGCGCAGCCGATCTGACGGCCGATCTGGACTCCGGCGGAGGACGATGGCGTCTCCTGCCACCTGGACGTCGAGACGGTCACCGGCGTCAATGCCCAGCTGTCGGCGCGCTTCGCTGGGCACGGCGATCTGGAACTTAGTGCTTACCTTGACGCTTAGCATTGCTGGCAGATGCTAAGCGCAACGGTCCCATCCGTCAACGCCACGGGGTTCGTCGCGGCGGCGATCGGGGGCAGGCAGCCGCCCGCGGGTCTACTGGGGCCAGGCCAGCACCATGATCCGGAGCTCGGTCATGTCCTCGATGGCCCAGCGCAGGCCCTCGCGGCCCTGCCCGGAGTCCTTCACGCCGCCATAGGGCATGTGGTCGATCCGGTAGGAGGGGATGTCGTTGATGATCACCCCGCCCACCTCGAGCTCGTTGAACGCCTTCCAGGCGTCGCCGATGTCGGAGGTGAACACGCCGGTCTGGAGCCCGAAGTCCGAGTCGTTGACGCGGCGGATCGCCTCGTCCATGGTGCTGAACTTGAAGGCGACCACGAGCGGCGCGAACGCCTCGGACGAGCAGACGCGGGCCGCCAGGGGCACGTCGGTCATGACGGTCGGCGGGAAGTAGGTGCCCCGCGCCTTGCCGCCCAGCAGCAGCGTGCCGCCCATGGCCACGGCTTCGTCCACCCAGTCCTGGGT
>JBBIIL010000052.1:0-11407 GCA_037446495.1 Chloroflexota bacterium
TTGCGAGCACCGTCGTCCGCATGTCCGCTGCCCTCCGCGGGTCGCCGCCCTTCGTCCGCTCAGGTGCCCCGGGGCCGTGCCTCTCGGGCACCGGCCGCGGCGGTGCTCGCTACAGCCAGTTCCGCGCGCCGAGCGTGCGCTGGCGTCCAGCACCGCCCGGGCCGGTGCCTGATGCGCGATCCGGCTCCAACACCGCCGCCGCCGGTGGCTGAGAACCCCCGGGCCACCCGCCGCCGCGTGCGTCTCTGGCGACGCCGCCCCTCTCGGGCACCGGCCGCGGCGGTGCTCGCTACAGCCAGTTCCGCGCGCCGAGCGTGCGCTGGCGTCCAGCACCGCCCGGGCCGGTGCCTGATGCGCGATCCGGCTCCAACACCGCCGCCGCCGGTGGCTGAGAGGGCCTCGGGGGCAGCCGCCGCGTGAGCACGTGCGGCCCGCGATCAACGGATCCAGCCGCTAGGTGGCGAGCCCCAGCAGCGCCCGGCGGCGGGCCCACTTCTCGTCGATCTGGGCGCCAGTCAGGCGGCCGTGCGCGACGGCACCCAGGACCACACCCACGATGTGACCCACGATCCCGGGGTCGTAGACCTGCTGGTTGGCGAACAGCAGCAGGTCGTTGCCCGCCTCGAGCGCGAGCAGCACGGCCTCGTCGGCGCCGAAACGCTGCGTGATGGCTGCGGCCTGCAGGTCGTCGGTGACGGCTGGTCCATCGAAGCCGATGTCGCCGCGCAGCACGTCGAGGGTGGCGCGGCTCAGCGACGCCGGTCGGCCCTCGTCGATTCGGCCGTTCACCACGTGACCAACCATCACCGCGTCCAGCTTGCCGGCGGCACGCAGGCGTCGGTAGGGCTCCAGCTCGGTCGGCGACCAGGTCTTCGTCACGTCGGCCACGCCGAAGTCCGTGTTCACGGTGGACGAGCCAATCCCCGGGAAGTGCTTGGCGGCCGAGCGCACGCCCCTCGCGTGGAGCGCGTCGAGCTCGACACCGGCCAGCTGCACGACGACGTTCGGATCGGCCGCGAAGGACCGCCCGAGGGCGCCGATGGCCGGGCTCGACGGGTTCACGTCGAGGTCCACGACCGGCGCGAAGTCGAGGTTGCAGCCCGCGTCGGCGACCGTCCCGGCGAGCGTGCGCGCCCAGATGCGGGCCGCCGCCACGGTGCCCGCGCCGACGTGCGCCTGCGACGCCAGGGCCGGGAACCCGTGCGCAGGCCCGAGTCGGGTCACCACGCCGCCCTCTTGGTCCACTCCGATGAGCAGGCCGTTCGATCCGGCCGCGGTCCGGAGGTCTCGCGTGAGCGCCGCCACCTGCGCGGGCGAGCCGACGTTGCGCGCCCCGCCGGTCAGCTGGTCGCGGTCGAACACGATCACGCCGCCCAACTGGTCGCCCGCAATCGCGGTGCGGACCCATGGCACGTCGGCCAGCCGCTCTCCGCGGAACCCGACGATCAGCAGGCTCGCGATCCGATGCGCCAGCTCGTCCACGGGAGATGGCTTCGGCGTGATGACCGCCGTGGCCGTCGGAGCGGCCGACGTCGGCTGGGTCGATGCCCTGGACGTCGGCTGCGGCGAGGCGGGCGAGGCGGGCGAGGCGGGCGAGGGCGATGCCGTCGCCGGCACAGGCGACGGACCCGGACTGCAAGCGGCGAGGAACGCGGCGACCCCGCCCAGGCCGAGGCCCGCGATGACCGCGCGGCGGGAGATGGGCTGGCGGGCTCCGGGCTCCACGGCCCCAGCGTACGCCGCGGGCGCGGATCAGGCCTGGAGGGTGATCGCCCCGGTCTTGGCGTCGATCGAGAGCGGCAGCTCCAGCAGCGGCTGGTTGGTCGGGCCCTGCAGCACCGCCGCATGGTTGTTCGGGTCGAACGCCGCGCCGTGGCACGGGCAGAGCATCACGCCATCGGCGGCGTCCCAGCCCACGCGGCAGCCCTGGTGCGTGCACACCGAGTCGAAGCAGGCGTAGCCGCCGCCCTTCAGCTTCACGATGATCGCCGGGTCGCCCGCGGGCAGTGACGACGGCGCGTTCACCGGGACCCGGATCCGCACGGCCCCCTGCTGGTCCACCTGGGAGGTGGTGGCCACGGTCAGCCCGCTCGGCGTGAACGCCCCGGCGGCCGACGCATGCGGGGCTGAGGTGGGGCCACCGGGGACGGGCGTGGGAGCAGCCGCAACTGACGTGCTGGAACCCGTGCTGGAACCCGTGCTGGAACCCGTGCTGGCACCCGTGCCCGCCCCGACGACGCCCGCGCTCGTCGATGCCCCAGAATCGCCGCCAGCATCGGCCGTCAGCGCGTCAGCACTGCGCAGGATCCGCACCGGCACGGCGAGCGCGGCGACGGCGACCGTGGCCGCGGCGAGCAGGCCCGTCTGCACCACGAGCCGACGCGACGGCGAGGGCTCCTGGTCGAGGTATCGGGGCGGGCGGAAGCCGGACGCGGTGGCGGGGCCTGAGACCCGCTGGCCCCAAGGCACGGACGACTCCATCGCTGCGCCGAGCTCGGTGACGCGCCTGGGCACGAGCAGGTCGCTCGTGCCGGCGATCGCAAGCGCGAGCCAGCCGAAGGCGTACGGCAGGTCCGCGCCGAAGTAGTACGGGTGCGTGGACCACGAGGCGGTGAGGAAGAACATGAAGGACAGGGCGGCCCCGCCCACTGCCGCGAGCCGGAACGCCAGTCCCGAGATCGCCCCGAGTCCGATGGCGATCTCGGCGAGCGCGATGAGCAGCCCGATCGGCACGGCGTACGGCTCGATGGGCTTGATCAGGAACGCCAGCGGCGAGGTGCGGGCGAAGGCGGTCAGCTGCGCGCTGATCGACGCTGGCGAGCTCGCGTTGAAGAACGTCGGGTCCAGGATCTTGTCGATTCCCGCGTACAGGAACGTGAACCCGAAGAAGAACCGGATGGGGAGGAGGGCGCGAGCCGCGAGGCTCGCGCCCTCCAGCTGCTCCCGGAGCGAGGGGCCGGGCGCAGCGTCGGACGGTCGGGCGGCCCGCGTCGCGGGTTCCACGTTGCCGTAGGCTCGGTCAGGGACGCGGCGGGATCCCCGCTGGCGGCGACTCACCGCCAGGTCTCAGTTCGCGTCGCGGCCACAAGGTCCTCCGTCCGGGGCGCACCGACCGGATTCGGCATCGCCAATCAGCATCTTCCGCCCGCCTGCTGCGCCTGTCGTGAGGCACGCATGTGGGTTTCCACAGGAAGGTGCCGGCATCGTCGAGCGCCGGTCGCCTCAATCCCCCTGTTCGTCCGGGTGGGCCGGCCGGATCAGGTGTTGGCACCCCGGACGGCAGCCGAGTGGAGGGGGCCGGTCTCCTCGGAGACGCGCGCGGGGCCGGGACGCGGCGACGGCGCCGGCACCATCCGGAGCGCTTCGCGCGGGGGTTCGGTTTCCAATCAGTCCCCGCCGAGCTTCCAGTACATGGTGCCGGTGTAGCAGTGGTCGAGGTAGACGCACAGCCCGCCTGTCATGTCCCAGCTCCGACCGCCCACGTACGGGCCCCGGTCGATGACCGGGACGGTGGCCGAGCGGCCGTTGGCGGGGTTGCGGAACGTCACCAGCGTGCCGCAGGGGAGTGTTCGGCTCGCCACGCCCCTGACGGCCTCGGTGAGGGTGTAGCCGCACGCGGTTCGAGCACCGTACATGCCGGGGCCGTACCAGCTGATGTTCCCGTCGAAGCGCCAGACCACCTTCGGTGTCGCCTTCGGCGTGACCGTGGGCTGGGGAACGGCCGGGCGCACTGCCGCCACCTCGGCGGTGATGCCGGCGTCGGCCAATGCCGTCGCCGGCCCGAGCCATCCGGCCGAGCGGTTCGCGGGGTCAAGCGTTGGGGTGATCGACGTCGCCGGCGAGTCCGAAGGCATCACGATCGTGACGGCCTGGAACTCCGTCGGGTCAAGCGTCTGGGCAACGCTCACCTGACCAGCTCCCGCGGATTCGGGTCCGGCGACCAGGGCGGCCGCGGCGATGAGCACCGCGATCGCGACGATGAGCCTGGTTCGCACGATGTCGGCCCACCATACCCGAGTTGTCAAGTAGGCAATCGTCCCGATGGGCCGCAGAAGAGTCTCGCGCCGGGTCCCGTACGCTATTCCGGTGCCTGCTGACACCACATTCGCCCCCGACCCGCTCGAGCGCGTGCTCGACCTGCCCGGGCCGCTGGACCTGCGGCTCACGCTCGGCCTGCACGGCCGCGGCCGGTTCGACCCGGCGCTCCGGTTCGAGGCGTCGGGATCCGCATGGCGAGCAACGCGCACGCCCGACGGCCCGGTCGCGCTGTACATCCAGCTGGCGGGCGAGGCGCGCGTCCGGGCACGGGCGTGGGGTCCCGGCGCGCGACGGGAGCTGGACCGGCTGGACGAACTGCTCGGCCTCGACGACGTTCCCTCGGCCCTCGTGGCCCGGCATCCGGTTGTGGCGGACGCGGAGCGACGGTTCCGCGGCCTTCGGATCGGCCGCACGGGGAACGTCATCGAGGCGCTGGTCCCGGCCATCCTCGAGCAGAAGGTGACCGGTCCCGAGGCCTCCCGTGCGTACCGCGGGATCATCGCCAGGTGGGGGGAGCCCGCGCCCGGGCCGGCCGGCGCCGGTGGCATGCGCGTGCCGCCAGACCCGGCCGTGCTGGCGACGCTCCCCTACGACGCGCTGCACCCGGTGGGTCTCGAGCGTCGGCGGGCGGAGCTGATCCGTGCCGTGGCCCGCGAGGCCCCGAGGCTGGAGCGACTGGCTGAGTCGGCGGCCGGGCCGGGGGGCAATCCGGCGCCCGCCTACGCCGCGCTGTGCCGCTTCGCCGGCATCGGCCCGTGGACAGCCGCCGAGGTTGGCGCACGGGCGTTCGGCGACCCGGATGCCGTGAGCGTCGGCGACTACCACCTGCCGAACCTCGTGGCGTGGGCCCTCGCGGGCGAGCCGCGGGGCAGCGACGAGCGGATGCTCGAACTGCTGGCACCGTACGCCGGCCAGCGTGGTCGCGTCATCCGGCTGCTCGAGGCCTCGGGCATCGAGGCGCCCAGGTACGGCCCGCGGATGGCGCCGCGCCGCATCGACGCGATCTGACCCGGCACGACCCTGACCCGGTCCTGGCCGCCGACGATGTCCGCCCGGCAGCCCGCGTCCGACCCCGCTGGCGGACGGTCCCGCCCCCGCGAGCCCGCGTGCGTCAGCCTCGGGCCGACTCCTCGCGCATGCCCCACGGCGAGCCGTAGGCGGTGAGCAGGTCGAGGAACGGCTTGGGCGGGAACGCCTCCGCCCCGAGCACGCCGGCTCCCGACCACGTCCCGGCCGCGAGCAGCTCGAGTGCGACGACCGGGTTGATCGCGGTCTGCCAGACCACGGCCTGGCTGCCGTACTCCCGCCACGACCAGTCGGAGTCGACCACGTGGTAGAGGTAGACCGCTCGCGGGCTGCCGTCCTTGCCCTTGCCAGTGACGTACGTGCCGGCGCAGGTCTTGCCGTGCATCTTCTCCCCCAGGCCCGCCGGGTCCGGCAGGCAGGCCGCCACCACGTCGCGCGGCGACACCATGACGCTCTTCACGGCGACGGGCCCGGTGCGGTCCAGGCCGAGGGTGTGGAGCACCTTGAGCACGTTGATGAACTCGTTGCCCAGGCCGTACTTGAAGGTCACGCGCCTCGCCTTGACCCAGCGCGGGATGAGGAGCACCTCCTCGTGCTCCACGTTCACGCACTCGACCTCGCCGATGCCGTCGGGGAAGTCGAACACCTCGGGCTCGGAGAACGGCGGCGTGGTGAACCAGCCCCTGCCCTCCTCCCAGATCGCCGGCGGGTTGAGGCACTCCTCGATGGTGGTCCAGATGCTGAACGACGGGGCGAAGTCGTAGCCGTCCACGATCAGGTTCGCGCCATCGCGGACGCCCGCTTCATCGATCTCGCTGAACAGCTCGTCCTGCGCGTAGCGGGCGAAGATGTCCGAGAGCCCGGGCTCAACGCCGATCCCGACGAGCGCCAAGTGGCCCGCGGCCTCCCAGTCGGCGGCCTTGGCGAACTGCTCGTCGCCGAGCTTGAGGCCGGTCAGTGCGAACGGCTGCTCCGGGTGCGGCTTGGACAGCGACATCGCCATGTCGAGGTACGTGATGCCGGCGGCGAAGCAGGCGTCGAAGATGGGCATGACGAAGCGCGGGTCCACGGCGTTGAGGACGTGCGTGATCCGCTGCTCGTGGATCAGCGCAACCATGGCGTCCACGCTCGACGCGTCAACCCGGGCGCCCGAGAAGCGCGGGTCGCCAGCGACCTGCGCCAGCGCGTGCTCGACGCGGTCGGGGTCGTAGTCCGAGACCACCATGTGCTCGAAGAAACCGCGCCGGGCCGCGATGGCCACGGCCGCGGTGCCGACGCCACCGGCGCCGATGACCAGGATCCGCATGACCTGTACCTCGTGGGAGGGCGGCGCCGGCGGGACGGGCCCGCGCCGCTCGGGAACTGTTTGGGGCTCGCCCCGCTGGGGCCAATGATGTCAGGCGCCGTGCCCCGCGCGCTGCTGGGGCCCAACAGACGGCACGACCGGCGCCCGCTGTTGGCCTGACGGCGGCGCAGTCCGTTGCCTTCGACACCGGCGGCCACCACGGACGGCGGGGTCACGCTGGCATCGAGCCGGATCCGGCGTGGCAGCCTGTGGCCAATCCTGCGGTCGAGATCGGGGCGCGTCAGCTTCATCCGCGGATCCAACACTTCACGCGGCGTTCAAGAGCCGGTAACGCGGCGGCTCCACGCTGCGGGCATGACAGCACCCGAGCAGTTCGCCGAGTCGCCCCACCCCACGACAGTCCACGCCAGCGTCTCGCCGACCCGGCTGCTGGCGAGCGCCCTGCTGCACGTCATCGCTCGCGACGAGCCGCCGCCGGCGCGATGGCGCGCCGCCGCCTTCGTCGTGGCGGTGATGACCCATCGGGCGAGGTTCGCCGGGATCCGCACGTGCGCCGAGCTCGATCGACTGGCCCCGGCGACGGACTCCACATTCCGGGGCGCCGTGACCGCCCTTGCCAGCGACCCGCTCGCGGCCGCGCTGGCGGTCCGGCGGCTCGAACTGACGCGGGCCGGGGAGCTCCCGGCCTGGCCCGAGATCATCCGGCACGGCGTCGCCCCGCGCGTGACCCACGCCGAGGCCAGCCTGTGGTTCGGGTGAACGCCAGGCCTGAGCCCGTGGCGGAGGACACGGCCGTTCACAAGGTGCCTGCCTGGGTGTTCCACAGGGACGAGGATCCGCCAGCCCGCCATGACGGCTGGCGCCGCGCGATCCGGATCCTGCGCGTGCGACGCCGGGCGGCGGGCGGCGGGCGGCGGTCGGCCTGACGCTGTCGACGCCGCGCGGTCGTGATCGGCGGATCGAGCCCGGTCCACTGGCGCCCGCTCACCCGGTGCCGCTCACCCGGCCACTGAGCGGACGTCGAGGATCCGGCCCCAGTGCAGCAGGCGGACGGCCACGAGCACGCCGAACGCCGCGAGCACCAGGATCGACGCCGCGGCCACCGAGGTGTCCAGGTTCCCTGCCTGGAACTCGCTGTACACGACCAGTGGGAGCGTCTGGGTGTGGCCCTCGACGTTGCCGGCGAACATGATGGTGGCGCCGAACTCCCCCAGCGCCCGGGCCCAGGCCATCACGAGTCCGGCCGCGAGCGCGGGACCCGCCAGCGGGACGGTGACGCGGGTGAACAGCTGGCGCTCGCTCGCCCCGTCGACGCGGGCGGCGTCCTCGAGGTCATGGTCCACGCCCGCGAAACCCGTCCGCGCGGAGCGGATGAAGAACGGCGCCGCGACGAAGGACTGGGCGATCACCACGGCGGCGGTCGTGAACGGCAGCTCGATCCCCAGCGCATGGAGGGGAGCGCCCAGAGCACCGTTGCGCCCCAGCAGGAGCAGCAGCGCAAGCCCCGCGACCGACGGCGGCAGCACGATGGGCAGGTCGATGACGGTTTCCAGCAGCATGGCGCCGCGGAGCCGGCGCCGGGCGAGCAGCAGCGCGAGCGGCGTGCCGAGCACCACCATCAGAGCCAGGCTGATCGTGGTGGTGAACAGGCTCAGCGCCAGGGCATCGACCACCACCGACATCCCCGCGGTGGCGATGAGCGAGCCGTCGAGGACCGCCCGGGCGACGAGCGCCAGGATCGGCAGCCCGAGGACCAGCGCCGCCACCGCGGCGAGTGCCGCGAGGGGCCGCCCGGAATCCATCCGGCGGGGAGCCCGCGAGGTCGCGGTGCCGGCGCGCGCAGTCACGGGTTCCCTAGTTCGAGGGTGCCAGGAACCCGAACGAGGCAAGGACCTGCTGCCCCGACGGGCTCGTGAGCCAGGTCATGAACGCCGTCGCCGCAGCCTGGTGCTTGGACGCCTTGATGACGACAGCGCCGTACGTGGCCGGGACGTTCTCGTCGGCCGGGATGGCGACCGTGGCGACCTGCGTCGAAGTCTTGGCGTCGGTCACGTACACGATCCCGGCGTCGCCCTCGCCAAGCGCCACCTTGGCCACGATCGCGCTCACGTTGTCCTCGCGCGAGACGACGTTTGCGGTGAACTTGGCGCCGAAGTCGGCCCCGTACGCCGGCAGGGCGGACACCTTGGCCAGCCACTGGGCGGTGTACTTCTGGATCGGCACCCCGTCGGCGCAGGCGATGACCTTGACGCCGCTCTTCGCCAAGTCGGCGGGCGCCGTGATCCCGGCGGGGTTGGCGGTGGGCGTGATCACAGTGAGCAGGTTGCTGGCGAAGTTGACGACGCCGCCCGAGGCAAGCCCCTTGTCCACGAGGGTCTGGGGGTTCTTGGTGTCGGCGGAGAGGAGGACGTCCGCTGGGGCTCCCTGCTCGATCTTGGTCTCAAGGGCCGTTGACGAGTCCGTGGACACGGTCAGCGTGATGCCCTGGTGCGCGAGCTCGTAGGCGGTCTTGACCTGGGCGAGGACGGCAGTGAGCGAGGCTGCGGCATAGATCTGCAGTTCCGCCGTGACGCCGGCCGGCGCGGCGGTGGACGGCGCTGATGCGGCGAGCGGGGTGGAGGCGGCGGGCGATGCTGCCCCGGATCCGCACGCGGCGAAAAGCAGCGCCGCGAGGAACATGGTGGCGAGTGGTCGAAGGCGCACGAGCGGCACTCCTAGGCGGACGGGATCTCGACAATGACGTTGGTGGCCTTGACCACGCAGACCGCCTCCTTGCCGACCTCGAGCCCAAGGTCGTCGATCGCCTCTGCGGTCATCAGGGAGACGAACCGGTGCGGCCCGGCCTGGACCTCCACGACGGCCGCCACGCGGTCGCGCTCGATCCGGGTCACGATGCCCGCGAAGCGGTTGCGCGCGGACTGGGCGACGATCGGGCGGGCGGTCGCCGCCTGTCGGCGTCCTGTGAGCAGGCGCGTGACCTCCGCGAGGCCGACGAGTCGCTGGCCGCCTTCGGTGCGGGTCGTCGTCAGCCGGCCGTCGGCCTCCCAGCGGCGCAGCGTCTCGACCGACACGCCGAGCATCTCGGCGGCCTGGCCGACGCGGATCAGCGGTTCGGGTTCTGTGTCGTGGCTGGTCATGCCGCGCAGGATCGCAGATCAACCCGTCGGATGTCTAGGTATCCGACGGATGTGCGGGAGGTATTGGCCTCAATCAGCCCTGCAGCAGGCTGATCGCCTTGAGCAGCTGCGCGTCCCCCGACGCGGCGAGCTGGGCCGCCGTCAGGTTGCCGTTCTGGATGTCGTTCGGGGTGATCGGCGCGACGCCCGACGCCAGCGCAACCGTGTAGTCCGGGTCTAGGCCCTCGTGCCAGATCGGGCGGCCATTGCGCGTCAGCCAGCGCTCGGTGCCGATGCGCAGGACCGACCCGTCAGCCAGCTTGAACTGCCCCAGCACGGTGCCCGTGCCGAACGTCTTCTCGCCCACGACCTTGGCGCGGCCGGCGTCCTGGATGCAGCCGGTGACGATCTCCGCGGCGCTCGCAGTGCTGCCATTGGCGAGGACCACGAGCGGGATCGACGACGAGGTGGCGAGACCGTTGGGCTTGACCGGGATGTTCTGCGTCGTGCCGCTGCGGTCAACGCTCTGGTAGACCGTCCCGTCACCGACGAACTGGCTCGCGACGTCCACGGCCTCGCCGACGTAGCCGCCGCCGTTGTCGCGCAGGTCGAAGATGATCGAGGTCGCGCCCACCTTCAGGGCGGCCTGGACCGCACCGGTGACCGCGGCGCCAGCGCCAGTGGCGAACGAGTCCAGCCGGATGTAGGCGATCTTGCTGCCCGGGATCATGACCCACGACGACAGCGGCAGGTCGTATTGGCGGCGCGTGATCTTGAGGTCGAAGTTGGCCGAGCCGGCGCGTTGGATCGTCAGGGTGACCGGGGTCCCCTCCGGCCCACGGATCGAGGCGATGATCTGGTCCTGCGTCTGGCCGGTCGTGGCCTTGCCGTCCACGGCCACCACGCGGTCGCCGCGCTTGAGGCCGGCCTGTTGCGCGGGTGTGTTCGGGAAGACCTGGCCCACCACCACGCCGCCCTTGCCGTCGTCGGGTGCCACCTGGACGCCGATCCCGACGAACGTGCCGGAGAGCGACTGGTCCATCGCCTTGGCCTCGGCCGCGGTCATGAAGGAGGTGTGCCCGGAGTCGCCCACCGCGCTCACGATCCCCTGGATCGCGGAGTAGGCGAGCTTCTGGTTGTCGAGGTTCGCGGCGTCGACGTAGTTGCCCTGGATGTCCTGCCACGCCTGGTTCACCAGCGACAGCGCCTGGTCCGGCGTGGGCGAGTCCGACGGGACGGCGGCGATCGACGATCCCGGCGTGGGCTGGCCCTGGCCCGGGCTGGTGTTGCCCGAGCCGCCGGACTGCCCCACCGCGAGGCCGCTCGCGAACATGACCACCGCCAGGACCGGCGCGAGGACGGCCACCAGGATCCTGGGCACGCCGCCGATGGCTGGGGATTCGAGCTTGGGCGGCAGGGGGGGGCCGAAGCCGTCCACCGGGGTCGGCGCAACGGCATCCGCTGCGTCGGGTGTCATCCCGGCGTCCGCGGTCTCGGCCGGGGGGCCAGCCTCGGCCTGGGCCCACGGCGCGGGCGTGAGCTCAGGGGTTGCGGGGCCCGCGTCGGCGGCGGGTGGCTGGGCGGAGGGTTCAGTCATGTTCCTGGGCTAGTCCGGGCAGGGCCGACACAAGGTCGGATCGGTCAAGCATGAGGCAATCCGCTTCAACGCGGGTGGACGGGGGATGAAGTTGCGTTGATGTACGCGCTGTCAGGGCTCGTGGATGAGGCGGCGCGCGGCGCGCGTGGCCCGCACGAAGTGGCGCAGGTGGTGGAGCGGCTTCACGTGGCTCGGCTCGCCGGCATAGATCGTGGCGATGGGCACCCAGGCGAGCGGCCAGCCGCGGCGGATGCACACGGCGATCATCTCGACCTCGAACTCGAAGCCGACCTCGCGGCTGTCCGCCATCGCCGTCATCAGCCG
>JBBIIL010000052.1:11507-20367 GCA_037446495.1 Chloroflexota bacterium
GGGTCGTGCTGGCCGTCAGCGTCGAGCGTGACCACGGCTTCGTAGCCCTCGGCGAGCGCACGCCGAAATCCCATGCGGAGCGCGGCGCCCTTGCCCTGGTTCGGCCGCTGGGGGAGCACCATGGCGCCAGCTTCCTGCGCCTGGGCGGCAGTGTCGTCGGTGGAGCCGTCGTCCACCACGAGGACGGGAAGGTGGCGGCGCGCGCGGGCGACGACAGCCGCGATTCGCGGACCCTCCTGGTAGCCCGGGATCAACGCCAGGACCCGCGTCGGCGGAGCGGCAGCGACGGTCACTTCAGCGCGAATTGCAGGCTCTTGACGACGCCCGACCCGGCCGTCAACAGGTCGCCGAATCCGGTCCCGTCATATGAGTCGAGGTCGATCACCACGGTGCCCTGATTGGGAACGTCCACCAGGAACAGGCGCAGCTTCTCATCGCCAGCCACCCACCAGCCGAGCTTGGCGGCCGGGCGGTAGAACAGCGGCACGACCGGCAGGCCGTTCGAAAAGGAGCAGGTCTGCGTCCAGGAGGTGTGAATGCTGACGTCGAGCTGCGTGGCGGGCAGGCCGCTGACGGTGACCATGGCGGGCTGCGAGACGTTGAGGCCCTTGAGCGAGCGGATCCACGCCGTCAGCTCGGCCGCCGACGTCCCGACCCCGGCCTGGGGAGCCGTCGGGCAGGTGGTGTCCTGCGAGAGGGCCTGGGCGTTGTGGAACAGGTGGACGCCGTTGTTCTGGTCCAGAGCGGGCATCAGGTTGAAGTAGTCCGCGGCGTCCGCCGGGTTCACCCAGCCGACGGGCACCGTGTAGGTGGTGGTTGGCTGGAAGGCCACCGTCGTGTGGGTGCCGGCCGGCAGCTCGGCCAGGGACGACGGGCTGGGGCTCGACTTGCCGAACGGGAGCGCGGAGCAGCCCGCGACGAGGGGGACGAGCAGGAGGGCGACGGCGGTGGTCGCCAGGCCGCGATTCACGAGCGGGGGCCTCCGGGGCGGATGCGGTCGAGGTGAATGTCTGCGTCCATTGTCACCCGTCCGGAGCCGCTCAAGGTCAGTCGGACGCGAGCGCGGGGGCAAGCACCGCGATCTGGTCGGGCGTCACGCGGCAGCACCCCCCGATGAGCCCGGCACCCAGCCCTCGCCAGCGGCGGGCCGCGATGGGGTCCACGCGGTCGAGGCCGACGCCGGTCCAGCGGCGCGCGACCGCATCCCAGCCCTCCCCGGAGTTGGGGTACGCGACGATGGGCAGCATGGTCGTCGCGCGCATCCGCTCGACCAGCTCGTCGATGTGCTCGGGCGCGGTGCAGTTCACACCGACTGCGACGACGCCGGGCGTTGCGGCGACGGCGACCACGCCTTCCTCGACGGGCGCACCGCTGTTGAGGTGCCCGCCGTCCCGGCACGAGAAGCTGACCCACGCCGTCGCCCCCTCGATCTCCGCCAGCAGCTCGGCTACCGCTACGGCCTCCTCCACCTCGGGGATCGTCTCCACGGCCAGGACGTCGGCCGGGGTGGAGGCGAGCACGGCCAGGCGGTCGCGGTGGAAGTCGCGCAAACCGGCGACGGTCTGTCCGTAGTTGCCGCGATACTCCGACCCGTCGGCCAGCATGGCGCCGTACGGGCCCACGGACGCGGCGATGAATCGGCGGGTCGACGGACGGCCCGCGACAGCGTCCTCAGCCTCGGCCTGCGCGCGCGCCTGGGCGGCCAGCTCGACGCTCCTGCGCATCAGCTCCTCGGCAGTGGCGCGGTCGATCCCGCGACCTGCGAAGCCCTCGAAGGTGGCCTGGTAGGACGCGGTCGTCGCCACGCGGGCGCCGGCGCGGTAGAAGGCGAGGTGCGCGGCGACGATCTGCGCCGGGTCGTCGGCCAGCAGGCGGGCGGACCAGAGGCGGTCGGAGAGGTCGGCGCCCTGGGCCTCGAGCTGGGTGGAGAGCCCGCCGTCGAGCAGGATGGGCTCGCCAGCATCGAGGGCAGCCCGAAAGGCGGTGGCGTCCATGCCGCTGATGGTGCCACCTCGCGCCCACGACGTCATGGTCACATCGTGGGCCACGGCGCCCAACGGAGTGCCAGAGTGTTCCTTCACTTGCGCAAACGTGCAATTACGTGTAGGGTCGCCTCATGGCTGCTGATCCCGATCCGCTTGAGCGGTACCGCCTCCACGCAGAGATCTGCAAGGTCCTCACCGACCCCAAGCGCCTGATGGTGCTCGCCGCCCTCCGCGACGGGACACGGACGGTGGGCGAACTCGCGACAGCCATCGGCACATCGCTGCCCAACACCAGCCAGCACCTCGCGATCCTCCGCTCCGCGGGCCTCGTGGACGGGCGTCGCGATGGTGCGTCCGTCCGCTACCGCCTTGCCGAGCCGGCCATCCTCGATGCCTGCGAGATCGTCGCGGGCATCGTCGACCGGCGCGCAGGCGCTCGACGAGCCGCTCCCAACCCCGTCGCCGCCTCGACCCGCAGTCCCGCCCTTCTGGCGAGCTGACCCGAATCACCCGCAGCATGCCGGCCTGAGCCGGCCCATCGGAGACCAGATGGCCATCAAGACCGCCACCGTCACCCTCGAGGGCGACGGCCTCCGCTTCGTCGGTAGCGTCGGCAGCGGCCACCAGCTCGTCCTCGACGACGGCAACGGCGACACCGGCGCCCGCCCCGCCGAGCTGGTCCCGCTCGCCCTGGCCGGCTGCACCGCCATGGACGTCATCTCGATCCTTCGCAAGAAGCGCCAGGATGTGCGCGGCTACAGCGTCGAGAGCGCAGGCGCGCAGATGGATGCGCACCCCAACGCGTTCACGCGGATCGACGTGACCCATGTGGTCACCGGGGTGGGCATCGACCCGTCCGCGCTGGCGCGCGCAATCGAGCTGTCTGCGACCAAGTACTGCTCGGTGGGCTCGACGCTCTCGACCGGCATCACCGAGATCCATCACGGCTACCGGCTGATCGACGCCGACACGGGCGCCGAGTCCGCCGACGAGGTCCTGGTCGAGGGACCCGGCAATGAGATCACGGCGCCCGGGGCCTGAGGGATGACGACCCAGAAGCAGCGCAAGGGGTACGACCGCGCGGGCGGACCGACCACGGGCACATCCGCCAGCTCGAAGCCGAAGTCCGGCGCCGCGAAGTCGACGAACCGAACGCGGACCATCGGGATCATCGTGGGCGTCATCGTCCTGGCGGCGGTGGCGCTCGGGGGCTTCCTCGTGGTCACGGGCGGCGGCTCGGGATCGGCGAGCACCGGCACCGTCGTCCAGGCCAGCAATGGCACGTGGACCAACATCACGCCCGACCGGTTGGCCTCCGAGCTCAAGACGCACAACTTCACGCTGCTCAACGTCAAGACCCCGTACATCGGCGAGATCGACGGCACGGACCTCTACATCCCGTACACGGATCTCGCCGCGCGCGCGTCCGAACTGCCGGCCGACAAGACCGCCAAGATCGTGGTGTACTGCCGGTCCGGCGCGGAGAGCGCGATCGCCACACAGACGCTGCTGGGCCTGGGCTACACGCACATCGAGAATCTCGACGGCGGCATGAACGCCTGGACGGCGAGCGGTCGAGCCCTGGTCCAGAAGAACCGGGGCTGACACGATGGCCTGCCCCGCCTGGGTTGACGCGAGGTTCCGCGTCCACGTGCTGCTGTGGGCGGCGCTCTCCGCGCTCGCCTACGGGCTGGTCGCTGCGATCATCCCGAACCCCGTCTTCGGCCGGCAGATCCCGCCCGAGCCCTTCGCGGTGGCAGTGTGGCTGCTGTCCGCGCCGCTGATGGGGATCATCGGAGCCACGTACTCGTCGCCGTGGGCGCCGGCCACCACACCACTCGTGATCCTGGGCGGGGATGGCACAGCTTCCGTACGGCCCGCCACGGCCCCGGCCTCGTCCACGACCACCTTGGACGACGAGCGCGCCACCTGGCTCGGCGGCGTCGCGTCGTTCGGGGCGTTCCTGGCCATCGGCTGCCCGGTCTGCAACAAGCTGGCCCTCCTGCTGCTGGGAACCTCCGGCGCGCTGTCCATCTGGGCGCCGATCCAGCCGATCCTCGGCGCGGTCTCACTCGCCCTGCTCATGGCGACGGTCGTGTGGCGGCTCCGGCTCCGGGCCACAGGGGCCACCTGCGCCGTCTGAGGGCCGTCCGGGGGCAGCATCGTCCGCCGCCATGCCGGTGAGCGGTCGTTCACCAATCGCGGAACGATCCACGCTCCCGGACCAACGCTGGCGCGCGGCGCACGCTTCCGCCTGGCCGTTGGCGCACTGACCGACACCGGGGGGGGTGGCGACGCCGGGCGGCTCCATGGTGCGGTCCCCGCACAGACTCAGCCGCCGGGCGGCTCCATGGTGCGGTCCCCGCACAGACTCAGCCGCTGGGTGAACGGAAGGTGCGTTCTCCACCTTTGGGGCGGCCCGCCGCGCACGAACGCGCCACACCGTGGCCGGCCCGATGCCGGCACCGCACCGTGCAGCCGCCCAGCGGCGCAAGGGCCGCCCAGCGGCGCAAGAGCGCCCAGGGCCCCGGCTAGCCGCCTGGCGGCGCGAGGGCCGCACCGTGCGATGGCCGCCGGCGAGCCCCACCGATCGGCCTGGATGCTCGGGCAGGGGCTGATCAGCCGTTCGTGAACAGCGAGGCGTACCCGTTGATGGCCGGCTGCCCGCCGAGGTGCGCGTAGAGGACGTTCGAGGAGGAGGGGACCTCGCGCCGTGCCACAAGGTCGATGAGACCGGCCATCGACTTGCCCTCGTACACCGGGTCGGTGATCATCCCCTCCAGCCGCGCGACCAGGCGCATCGCCTCGAGCGTGCCCTCGCCGGGGATCCCATAGACGCCTTCGTGGTAGCGGTCGTCGAGGATCACCTCGTCGGGGCGGAGGTCGCGATCGAGCCCGATCATCCCCGCCGTCCGCTGCGCGATGCGCCGGACCTGCTCGTGCGTCTCGGGCACGGTCGCGGACGCGTCGATGCCGATGACCCGCCGCCTGCGCCCGCCCGCATCCTCGAGCACGGCGAACCCAGCGATCATCCCCGCCTGCGTGGACCCGGTGACCGTGCACACGACGATCGTGTCGAAGAAGACGCCGAGCGCGCGCTCCTGCTCGGCCACCTCGAACGCCCAGCCCGCGAAGCCGTGCCCGCCGAGCGGGTGGTCCGACGCGCCGGCCGGGATCGCGTAGGGCTTGCCGCCCGCCGCCTCGACGGACGCCAGCGCTTCCTTCCACGAGTCGCGGATGCCGATGGAGAAGCCCGCCGGGTCCAGGCGCACGTCGGCACCCATCAGGCGGCTCATCAGGATGTTGCCTACCCGGTCGTACGTGACGTCGTTCCACTCGACCCAGTGCTCCTGGACAAGGACGCACTTCATGCCCGCGTGGGCGGCCACCGCCGCGACCTGCCGAGTGTGGTTCGACTGCACACCGCCAATCGACACCAGCGTGTCGGCGCCCTGTGCCTGCGCGTCGGGGAGGAGGTACTCGAGCTTGCGCACCTTGTTGCCGCCGAACGCGAGCCCCGAGTTGCAGTCCTCGCGCTTGGCCCAGACCGTGGCGCCGCCGAGGTGCGCCGACAGCCGGTCGAGCCGCTGGATCGGCGACGGCCCGAAGAGCAGCGGGCTGCGCGGGTAGTCGGCGAGCGAGGGCATCTGGCAGGTCTCCGGTGGGCGTCGGGGCTGGACGATGGCGGTGTCGGCGGATGTGGTCCGCGATGGTACCGCCGCTCCCCCGCCGGCTACGGGCTCAGCCGCGCCACGACCGGTCAGCCACGCGCGCCGTCGGGGTTCCTGGGGGTGTCCGTCACGAGGCGCAGGAGAGACGTGCTGAACTTGGGCACCCGACCGGCGGCGTCGGCGCGACAGCCACCGTGCTCGCGGGGTCTGGGACCGTGGCTTGGAAGTCTGACCCACCAGCCGACTCCATCCAGCCGAGGTACTCGAGACGGTTCGGCTGCCCCCGGAACGCCACGGCTCGCCACGGCGCGGCTGGCGCCAAGTCGTCCCCGTGCTCGTGGCGAGAGGCTGGTCCCTTCACGCTGGCAAGCGACAGGAGGACAACAGCGGCGCGTCCCAGGCTTGTTGGGTCCTCGCCAGCCGTGTCGAGTCCGGGTCGTTCACGAATCGCGGAACGATTGGCGGCTGGGCGAGGGGTTCGCCCTGGCGTGAGGGTCGTTCACGAATCGCGGAACGATTGGCGGCTGGGCGAGGGGTTCGCCCTGGCGTGAGGGTCGTTCACGAATCGCGGAACGATTGGCGGCTGGGCGAGAGGTTCGCCCTGGCGTGAGGGTCGTTCCGCGATTGCGCAACGATCCCGCAGGATGGGCCTGGCGGATGTGCTCGTCGGTGGCGCCCTGCAAGCCGGCTTCCGGGGGAGGATCCCCGGTGGATCCCCGGTGGGCGGGCGCGGGCGAGCTCGGGCGATCCGGCCTGGCGATATCAGAAGCCGATCAGCGCCCCCGCGCGGTCCCGCATCCGGCCGATCCGCGACCGGCGGTAGACGCCGGGGCGAATGGCGGTCCAGTGGTCGGCGAATCGGGCGTGGGCGTCCCACTCGAGCTCGTCGGGGAGCGGCGGGAGGGCGAGCGTCTCGCCCCGACCCAGCCCGGTCGCGAGAACGAAGTCCGCGAGGTGCGGGTTCCGGGGCAGGAGCGGCCCGTGGAGGTACGTTCCAATCCGCAGCCCGCGCATCTCACCGCCGCCCGGCATGGCGATCGCACCCTCGAAGCCCGATGCCCCGTCGTTGCCGCGGCCGATCAACACGCGACCGAGCGGGCGCATGGTGGGGCCGAGCGTGGTCCGGCCGGAGTGGTTCTCGAAACCCACGATGCGCCGGCGGCCCAGCGCATCCGCGCGGGCGACCGGCGATCCCGCGTCCACCTCGATCGCGATGCCGCCCACGAACCGCTCCGCATCCGCGGGCATCTCCGTCTCCACGTCAAGGAGCCCAGGCCCGGGGATCTCCCCGACGAGCGGGCTGCGGAACGCGTGGCCGAGGTTCTGGTAGCCGGCGCAGACCGCCAGCAGCGCAGCGCCGTCGTCGATCGCGCGGCGCAGCGGCTCGGCAAGCGCGACCAGCGCATCGGCCACGATCCGCTGGTGCTGGTCCGCGCCCCCGCCGATGAAGATCACGTCCACGCCCTTGAGCCGCGCCGCGTCGTCGGCGCCGATGCCGCGGACCTCGGGCGTGATTCCGCGCCAGGCCGCGCGCCGGACGAGCGTGTCGATGTTGCCGCGGTCGCCGTACAGGTTGAGGGCGTCGGGGAAGAGGTGGGCGATGACCACGCGGTCGGGCAGGGCGGCCGAGGCCGAGGCGAGCACGGGCGCGCTCATTGCGGCATCGGCGGGACCGCGCCCCGTTCGGCGAACGCCGCCCGGATGCCGAGCAGCGCGGTGTACGTGGCCACGACGAGGACGGTGCCGCCAGCCGGCGCCTCGGCGATCGTGCGGTCCACCGCCTCGGTCGGGTCGTCCACGAGGCCCAGGTAGTTCAGCGGCGCGACCGCCGGGTCCTCGCAGGTGGCGTACTTGAGGCGCACCGCGAAGTCGGCGGCGCGGCGGCCGGTGAGCCGGTACGGCCGCCCCGCGACCAGGTCCGCGGGCGAGCAGTCCCAGTACCACGAGACGTCGCGACCGTCGGCGAACGCGTCGTTGAGCGCCACGACGATGCGGTCCACCGGCGCGTCCTGGGCGACCGAGGTCAGCTCGGCCATCGTCGCCGGGTTCTTGAGCAGCGTGAGAACGACCGTCCGGCCGTCCACCGTGAAGTGCTCGAAGCGCGCGAACGGCGGCACCGCGGTCGCGAGCGCGCGGACGCTGGCTCGCGCGTCGAGGCCCATGCCGATCGCTGCCGCCACCGCGCCTGCGGCGTTGTACGCGTTGCCGAGGCCGGGGAGGCGGAGGGCTACCTCCTCGCCCGTCCCGCCCTCGGCATCGCGCCATGCGAAGCGGAGCCGCTGGCCGACGAGACCGTGACGCTCGACGATCTCGACCGTCACCGCCGGCGTCGGCCGGGCGAAGCCGCAGGCGGCGCAGGCGTAGTCGCCCAGGTGGCCGATGCTGGTCCACGCCCGTGCGAGATCAGCGCCGCACGACGGGCAGGTGACCGGCTCGGGCGTGAGCTCCGCGGCGGAGGTGCGGTCCGGCGCGCCGGCAAACCCGTAGGGGACCACTCGGGCACCGTTCCGCGCGGCGATCTGCGCGAGGCTCGTGACGCGCGGGTCATCGGCACAGTGGACGATCGTGCTGCCCTGGCCGACCTCACTGAGCATCGTCGTCCACAGCCGGACGAGATGGTCGGTCTCGCCGAAGCGGTCGAGCTGGTCGCGGAACAGGTTGGTCATGACGAGGACCGCGCCTGGGACCGCCGGCCGGACGGACGGCAGCGCCGCCTCGTCCACCTCGAGGACCGCGATCGTCCCGCGGCGCCTGAACCGCCCGCGCAGCGTGGTGGCGCTGACGAACACCGTGCCGATCGACTGGCGCAGGTTCGCGCCCGACGCGTTGGCGAGCACCGGGTGGCCCAGCTCCCCGACGATCGTGGCGAGCATCTTGGCCGTGGACGTCTTGCCGTTGGTGCCGGTCACCAGCGCTGCGCCGGCGAGGTCCGAGGCGAGCCGCGCGTCGATGCCGGGGGCCAGCTTGCCTGCGGCCAGCCCGGGGAGCGACGTGGCGCCGTGCCCGAACCGCCGAACGGTCCACGTCAGTCCGCGCGCGGCGAGGAGCGCTGAGGCGTCGCGGACGGTGGCGCGCGGGCGGGCGGGGCGGGGCGCGGTCATGCAGGACAGGGTACAGGCGAGTGGCCGTGGGGCGGCTGACCGGCGTCGGGCGCGACCGGTGTCCGAGCGGCGCGCCCGTTGCGCGCGTCCCCGCCGCGGCTCC
>JBBIIL010000053.1:0-19791 GCA_037446495.1 Chloroflexota bacterium
CGAGCACCGGGACCGGGTTGTAGCCCGCGTTGGAAAACGTGGAGATGCCGGCGGCGACGAGGCCGATGACCGCGGCGATCACGCCGATCGAGGTCAAGTCGCCTGAGCTGGTCCCGGCAGCGCTCCTGCACGGATTCGGGATTCGCGGCTATCCTGCACGCATGACAACCCGCACCCGCCGCCCCGTTTGCGGCGCCTGTTGCTCCTGTCCCCGGCGAGTGCCGGCAGTGAGCATGGTCCCGGTCGTCCGCTAGACCGCCGCCGCTCCGCCGGCCTCGCGAGTCCCACCCCCCTGTCGCGCGGGGAGCCAGAGCCTCGCCCGGCGCGTCTCCCTCGCCCCTCTGGTCCTGACTTGCGGAGGGCTCCGTGCCCGCGTCCCGACCGTTTCGTCGCCATCCGGCCCGCTGACCGGGGAGAGCCATGCCTGAGACCATCAACCACGACAGCGATCACGCGTTCGCCGAGACCCTCGCCCGCGACCGGACGGCCCACGGGCGCATCTATCCGCTCAAGCGGGACGTCGCCGCGTTCGCCGACGCAGTGCTGGGGATCCTCTTCCCCCAGCTCTCCGACGACGCGCTGGCCACGCCCGACGACCTCGCGGCGCGGCTCGTCCTCATTCGTCGCGACCTGCGTCGGCTCGTCGAGCCGCTCACTGACTCGGCCACGGCAGACCGCGTCATCGCCGCCTTCGCGGCGACCCTCCCGCGGGTGCACGCAGCCGTGCTCGAGGACGGCGAGGCGATCCTGGCCGGCGACCCGGCCGCCGAGTCGCTCGACGAGGTGGTGGCCGCATACCCGGGCTTCCTCGCCACCGCGATCCACCGCCTCGCGCACGAGCTGTACGTGCTGCGGGTGCCCATCCTGCCGCGGCTGCTCGCCGAGGTGGCCCATACGCGAACCGGCATCGACATCCACCCCGGGGCCACGATCGGCCGCGGCTTCTGCATTGACCACGGCACCGGCGTGGTGGTGGGCGAGTCCGCGATCATCGGCGACGCGGTGAAGCTCTACCAGGGCGTCACGCTCGGCGCGCTCAGCGTCGTCAAGCAGCTTGCTGGCCACAAGCGCCACCCGACCATCGAGGACCGGGTCGTCATCTACGCGAACGCCACCGTCCTCGGCGGTGACACCGTCGTGGGCCACGACACGATCATCGGGGGCAACGTGTTCGTCACCAGCAGCGTCGCCCCGGGCTCGGTGCTGTACCAGACCAGCCGCTCGCGCGTCCGCCGCGTGGACGAGGGCTTCGACGACATCGACTTCATCATCTAGCGTCCCAAGACCTGCCGTCCCAAGCGTCCCCAGTCCCAAGGAGGGATCACCCGTGCCCTACAACAGCATCCTCGAGCTCATCGGCAACACGCCCCACGTCCGCGTCAACCGCCTGTTCGACCCCCGCGTGACCGTCTACGCCAAGCAGGAGAAGTGGAACCCCGGCGGCTCGATCAAGGACCGCATCGGCCTCGCGATGATCGAGGATGCGGAGGCGGCCGGCACGCTCAGGCCGGGCGTGTCCACCATCATCGAGCCAACGTCGGGGAACACCGGCATCGGCCTTGCGCTCGTCGCGGCCGTCAAGGGCTACCGCTGCATCCTGGTCATGCCCGACTCGTTCAGCGTCGAGCGGCGCAAGCTGATGACCGCCTATGGCGCGGAGCTCGAGCTCACGCCCCGGGAGGTCGGCATGAAGGGCTCGATCGCGCGCGCGAAGGAGCTCCAGGCCGAGATCCCCGACAGCTGGATCCCGATGCAGTTCGACAACCCGTCCAACCCTGCGGTCCACCGCCGCACCACAGCCAGCGAGATCCTCCGCGACTTCCCCGACGGCCTCGACTATGTTGTCACCGGCGTCGGCACCGGCGGCCACATCACGGGTGTCGCAGAGGTGCTCAAGCCGGCATGGCCGAGCCTCAAGGTGTACGCGGTGGAGCCCACCCTCTCCCCGGTGCTCTCGGGCGGCACGCACGCTCCGCACTCCATCCAGGGCATCGGCGCCGGGTTCATCCCGGGCGTCATGCGGCCCGAGCTGCTCGACGGCGTCCTGCAGGTGGAACCCGCCGCCGCGATGGAGTTCGCCCGACGCGCGGCCAAAGAGGAGGGCCTGCTCGTTGGCGTGTCGTCCGGCGCCTCCCTGGCGGCCGTCGCGCAGCTCATCCCGTCGGTCCCCGACGGCTCCCGGATCCTCACGTTCAGCTACGACACCGGTGAGCGCTACCTCTCGGTCGAGGCCCTCTGGCCGACGCCGAACGCGTAGGCGTCCGCGGCACGCGAGCGAAGGCCGGCGGGGTACCGCCGGCCTTCTGGCTGTGCGGGGACCGGCGGGGCAATCCGTCGGCTCCCAGGTGCGGCCCGGGCTCAGCCAAACCAGGTCCGCGCTTCGACCTCGGTCACGTCAGGCATCAGGAGGATGCCCACGATCGCCTCATGCGGGAGGCTCGACCTGCGGCCGACGAGGGCGGCTACCCGAGACGGATCGCTGCCGCAGCGGCGCAGGGCAGCGAGGTCGAGACGGGGCCAGACGAGGAGGGCGCGCCGACGGATGACTTCGGCGGCGGCGTCGGGCTGGGACATCACGTACCTCCATCCCGAATGGTGCTCCATCAGTATTGCCGTCCGATCACCGGGGAGGTGAAGTTTCCGAAAACCTTCGGGAATCTGGGTGCGACGTTCGGCCACCCGCGCGACGGCGGGCCTGCGCGGAGTGCGATCATCGGAGCGAGCGCCGAGGCGCCCTCCTCCGTCGGGGACGCTTGTCGTCCCGTCGCCCAGCCGCCAGTCGCAGGAGACGCCCATGGCCGACTCGATCGCCGCCCTCGCCGACCAGCTCGCCGATGTCGGGCGCAGCGCGGTCGAGCGCGGGTTGGTCGTGGCGTCGGGCGGCAACCTCTCGGCCCGCGTCCCCGGCCGCGACGCGTACCTGGTCACCGCGTCCGGGACATGGCTCGACCGCCTGACCCTCGACGACTTCGCGGTCCAGGGCCTCGACGGCACCGTGCTCGACGGCCATCCGACACCGTCCACCGAGTGGCGGCTGCACCAGCGCACGTATGGCGTCCGGCCCGACGTCAACGCCATCGTTCACCTGCACCCGCAGACCGCGGTCGTCCTCGACGCGCTTGGCCACCCGGTCCGCATGCTGACGCTCGACGATGTGGCGTACCTGCGGCAGGTTCGGCGCATCCCGTTCTGGCCCAACGCATCGGACGAGCTGGCTGACGCCGCGGCCGCGGCGGCGATCGGGTGCGACGTGATCATCCTGGCCCACCACGGCTCGTCCACCCTGGGAGACACGATCGAGATGGCCCACCGCCGGGCGCTGCTCCTCGAGGTCGCGGCGCAGAACACGTTCCATCTGCTCCTGCTCGGCGACCGCGACACCGCGTTCCCGGCCGGGATCGCGCCACAGGCGCACCGATGAGCGGCGACGAGCTGCGGCCGATCGCGTGGACTGGTTGTGCGCTGCGGGTGATCGACCAGACCGCGTTGCCGAGCCAGCTCACGTACGAGGACCTCGCCACGGTTGACGCCCTGATCGACGCGATCCGGCGGCTGGCCGTGCGCGGGGCGCCCCAGCTGGGCGCGGTGGGCGCCGTCGGCGTGGCGATCGCGATGGACGAGGCTGCCCGCGAGGGCTGGTCCGCGGCCCGCCTCGACGCCGCCGTGGACGCGATTCGCGCCGCCCGGCCGACGGCAGTCAACCTGGCATGGGGCGTGGATCGGGTTCGGCGCCGGATGGCCCAGGGGCGCGACGCCGTGCTGGCGGCTGCCCTGCAGATCATCGAGGACGACGAGCGCATCAACCGCGCGATCGGCGACCACGGAGCGGACTGGATCCTCGAGCGGGTTCACCGGCCGGTGCGGGTGGTCACGCACTGCAACACCGGGGCGCTCGCCACGGTGGTCTGGGGCACAGCGCTGGGGGTCGTGCGCGAACTGCACGCGCGCGGGGCGCTCGAGATGGTCTATGTCGACGAGACGCGACCGCTGCTTCAGGGCGCGCGTCTGACCGCCTGGGAGCTGGAGCGCGACGGGATCCCATACCGCGTGCAGGCCGACGGCGCGGCCGCCTCGACCATCCTGCGGGGGCTCGTGGACGTGGCGATCTTCGGTGCCGACCGGATCGCGGCCAACGGCGATGTCGCGAACAAGGTTGGCAGCCTGGGCCTGGCGCTCGCGTGCCGCGAGGCGGGCATCCCGTGCCTGTCCGCCGCTCCGGTGTCCACCGTGGACCTGGCGACGCCCACCGGCGACGACATCGAGATCGAGATGCGCGGCGACGATGAGGTGGTCCTCTTCGCCGGCGTTCGCGTGGCGCCCGAGGGTGCGCGCGCCCACAACCCCGCGTTCGACGTGACGCCCGCGCGGTTCATCACCGGACTGGTGACGGAGCGCGGCGTTCTCGCGGTGTCGGCGGGGGAGACCCCGGCGAGCGCCCTGGGCTGAGGGGCGCCCGGCACGCGGGGGCGTGTGGTGCTCCCCCGTCAGTTGGGACGCGTTGACGTGCAGGCGCGGGCGCTCGAGACTGTCGCGGCAAGGCCGACCCGCGCCCTTACTGGGCGCAGGCGCGACGCTTGCGAGAGAGGTGTCCCATGCCGAGCGGCGCTCTGGTGGCCGTGTTCGTCACGTTGTTCGTCACCTTCGTCGCGCTGTTCGTGACTCGCCGCCGGCGGTGACCCGGTTAGAGAGCAGCCCTTATTGGGGGCTGGTTCTCCACCGTCGATGACGGATCCCCGTCGGCAGCAAGTGTTGCTAACGGTGGGGAATCCCGGAGCTGGCCTCGTCGGAATCACCGTTCTCGGTGCCAAAACCCTTACGATTCCGTAGGGGGTTTGGCATTCGGCGGCCTCCGTCCTGTGGCCAGATCACTCGCCTCCTGGGCATGCGCGCGACAGGCGTCCTGATGTCCCTGGGCTGCCTCGAGACGCGCAAGGCGGGCGAGGTTGCAGGAGAGCAGGGCGTCCTGACTCGCGTCGCGAGCCAGGTGCACTGACTCGAAGCCCATGGCTGTGGCAAGCTCCCAGCGGCCGGTGCGGGCGTCGAGTTCCGCTTGGGCGCCCAGCGCCTGCCCGAGCGGTCCGATCGCGCCCGCTGCCCGGCAGGCGCCGACCACGCGCTCCAGGACTCGCTCCGCAAGCGCGTAGGCCTCGACGGCGAGCAGTGCCGAGGCCGACTCGGAAAGCTCAGCCGCATGGTGCAGCGGATCCGGGTCGGCGAGCAGCTCCCGGCAGCGAACGAGGAGCGGGAGCCCCGCGGCGGTCTGGCCGGCGAGGACCAACGCCGTCCCGAGGCGAACCTCCGCGAGCGGACCGGCGGTCTCGCCAAGGGCGCGGATGCGCTCCACGGCCCGTCGCTCGTACTCCACGGCCAGCTGGAGGTCACCGCGCGTGGCCCCGGCCAGCATCGCCGCCGCGAACGCCTCGTCCGCGTTGCCGGTCGAGGACCCGCGGATCACCGACGCCACGTCCGGTGTCCGTTGGGCACCCCCGGCTGGAGCTTGCCCGGTGGTGACGTGGGCCCGGAGGCGTTGAATGTCGGCGAGGATGATGAGGTCGCGGGTACCGGCCGCCGCCTCGTCGAGGACCTGCGCGGCCCGCTCGAGTCGCCCGGAGATCTGCCAGGCCTCAAGCCGCGGCACAGAGGCGCCGCGCCCTCGCGCCCGCCTCGGGGCTCGCGCCATCAACGCGGCCTTCGGGCGCGGGTGACGCCGCGGAGTCTGGGGATCCGGTCCGGGGGTTCGCCGGATGCGAGCGCGGCTTCGGGCGGCGCACAGTCTCCATGGCCTCCGGTGTCAACCGGAGGCAAGCCGAGGAGTGATCCACATGACCGTTGGACCGGCTGTCTCAACCGCATGGAGGCCACCACCTCCACCTTCGCGATGCGCTCGTGGTTGTCGTCTTCGCCATCGGCATCGTCGTCGGGCTGGCCGCCGTGCCGGTCGTCGAGCGGATGACCAGCACCCAGACTGCGACCACGCCGATCACCGCGCCCCAGGCCGAGACCACGACGAAGACCGACAGCTTCAACGTCTGGCTCGCCGCCCAGGGCATCACCGACCCGCAGTGGTACCAGAACCCCGCGCTGCGCGCGGTCGTCACCTCCCGCCTCGCCGCCGCGCAGGCGGGCGTGGCCACCCACAATATGTCCGACGCGGTGCGTGCCTACCTGCTGACCAAGGTGACAACAGGAGGCGAGCCGTATCCGATCCAGAATCCGAGGCTGATCGATCCATCCACCCCCCACAGTCGCGCCTTCTCGTCGGGTGGGGCGCCTGACGGGAGCCCACCAATCGTGGTGACGCTGTAGTCGCGGCCCCCTCGGCGACGCGACCCGCCATCGCCCCTCATCGCCCGACGCGGCGCAGGTGTCCGGCCTCCACCGAGGCCGGACACCTCATTTCGCCCCGCAACGCCTGCACCTCCGCCCGGCACCGGCGTGCCAGGACGCCCCTCCCGCCGCCCCCGCTCGTGGCACCCTAGGTGTCGAGTCGGGCTCGACCCGGCGCTCAGTCTCCGGAGGTGCGCGGTGGAGATCCGCAAGGTCGTCGTTGCTGTGGAGGAGACGCTCGCCGCAGGCGGTCGCCGCATCGACGTCCCGACGCGCAAGGCGGTCGCCTCGGTGGTGATCGCCAACCCGTTCGCCGGCCGCTACGTCGAGGACGTGGCGCCGCTGGTGGACCTTGGCGCGGAGGTCGCGGCGGTCCTAGCCGAGCGGGCCATGGCGGCGCTCGGCCCCGACGCGGTCGTGACGGCCTACGGCAAGGGCGCGATCGTAGGCCTCGACGGCGAGCTCGAGCACGCCGCGGCGATCCTGCACCCGAAGTTCGGCGCGCCGGTGCGGGCGGCAGTGGGCGGTGGCCCGTCGATCATCCCCTCGACCAAGCTTGTCGGCGGGCCGGGGACGCTGCTGGCGATGCCGATCGTCAACCGCGACGACATCTGGAGCTTCGACGAGATGGACGCGGCCACGGTGCAGATCCCCGACGCGCCACGGGCCGACGAGATCGTGGTGAGCCTGGTCCTGGCCGTCGGTGGACGACCGGGCGCACGGACGAGGAAGGCGAGCTGATGTTCAAGGCGATCATCCTGCTGGTCCGCAAGGACGGCATGACCAAGGCGCAGTTCCGCGACTGGATGCTCGTGGGCCACTCGCCCCTGGCGAAGCAGCTGCCGGGCGTGCGCAAGCTCACGTTCAACGTGGTCGAGAACGAGGACGTGGAGTACGACGGCGTGTCCGAGCTCTGGTTCGACAGCCGCGAGGCGTTCGACGCCGCGTACGCCACCGAGATCGGCAAGGCTGTCGCGGGCGACTCGCTCGCCAACGTGAAGGCGCGGATCCGGCTCTTCGTGGACGAGCAGCCGCAGATCGGCTAGGCGGTCGTTGCGGGCGCGATCGCGATCGCCGCCGCGACGACGCGCGCCAGCGACCTGCAGGGTCGGCGCCCGCGCGCACCGGCCCATCGTCGGCAGCGCGGCGGGACCATCGCGCAGTCGATTCCGGCGCCCGCGGCGGCGATGATCCGATCATGGCTCATCGCCCGATCACTTCCCTCGCCCTCGTCCTGGGCCTGCTGCCGGCGCTGGTCGGCGTCGCCACCGTGGCGCCCGCAGCCGTCCGCGCGACGGCCGTGCTGCCGACCCCGCCCGCCGCCTGGCCGTTCTCGACGGTCCAGGTCGGGTTCGCGGATTCGCCCGGCGGGGCGTCCGCGCTGGCGGGCACCGGCATGAAGATGCGCTACCAGTACCTCGCGGGCGGCGTGAACACCGGCAGCGGCTGGGCGACCTGGAACGCGGGCGGCGCCTTCGTGACCATGTACGTGGCCGAATCCGTGGCGGCTGGCGTCCTGCCGGTGTTCCCGTATTACATGCTCCTGCAGAGCAGCCCGGCCACCGGGTCGGACGAGGCGGCCAAGGACCTCTCGAACCTCTCGAACGTCAGCACGATGGCCGCGTACTGGGCGGACGTGACGCTCTTCTTCCAGAAGGCCGCGGCGGGCGCGTCGGGCCACCCCGTGGTGCTCCACGTCGAGCCCGACCTGTGGGGCTACATCGAGCAGGCGGCGACCCACAACGCGGGCGCGGATGTCGCGGCGGCTGTCGCCTCCACCGGGAACGCGGATCTTGCCGGGCTGCCCAACACGGCGGCAGGCTTCGCGCAGGCGTTCGTGCGGCTGCGCGACAGGCACGCGCCCAACGTGCTGCTCGCCTGGCACCTGTCGGACTGGGGGACGATGATCGACCTCCACGCCAGCCAGACGACCGACGCCAAGACGGACACGCTCGCCGCCAAGGCGGCCGCCTTCTACACGAGCCTCGGCGCGGCTTTCGACCTCTCGTTCACCGACCTCTCCGACCGCGACAGCGGGTTCTACCAGCACTACGTCGGCGACGGCGGGGCATCCTGGTGGAACCCGACCGATTTCCCCCGGTACGCCCGGTTCATCGCCGGGTTCACCGCCGCAACCGGCAAGCGCGTGGTGGTCTGGCAGATCCCGATGGGCAACACCGTGATGCGGGCCACGAACAACACCTGGGGCCACTACGCGGACAACCGGCCGGAGTACTTCCTCAACGACGTCTCGGACGGGCACCTGGCCCTGTGGCGCGACGCCGGGGTGATCGGGCTCCTGTTCGGCGGGGGCGCTGGCGGCACGACGTGCGCCTGCGACGCGATGGGTGACGGCATCACCGACCCGGTGGCCTCGGGCACGCACACGCGGGCCTCGCTGAGCGCGGACGACGACGGCGGCTACCTGCGCGACCGCGTCGGCGCGTACTACGCGGGCGCCGGGCTCGCGCTCGCCGGTGGCGCTCCCGTGCCCACCCCGACCTCGACCCCGGTGGCGACGCCCATCCCGACCCTGACGCCAACCCCGACCCCGACCCCGACGGCCACGCCCACCCCGACGCCCCGACCCGCCGTCGTCTGGACCACCCGGGCGGTCGCGAGCCGGACCGTGGTGCCCAGCCGGCACAGCGTGACGGTCACCGCCACCATCCGGTCGTCGGCCAGCGTGCGAGCGCTGGTGGACCTCGAGATCGCCGCGCCCAACGGCCGCAAGGTCGCCCAGCGGTTCTGGTCACCGGTCGCGTTCACGCGCGGCGTGACCCGCACGTTCCGCTGGACTTGGTACGTCTCGAGCACGCGTCCGCTTGGCACGTACACCGTGCGGATCGGGATCTTCGCGCCCGCCTGGGCCGCGCTCGAGAAGTGGAACGGCAGGGCGGCGGTCTTCCGCGTGGTCCGGTGAGGGCCTAGCCCCTACGCTCGGCCCGCCCATCGGCGGCCGTCCGCCACCACCTCGCTGCCCGTCGCGGCCGCCTCGGCCATGCGCAGGCCCAGCTCGTGTTCCCACGCCGCCTCGGCCAGCGAGCACCGTGACGGCCCGCCGGCCACGTGCTCGGCCATGGCGAGCAGACAGCCGGCCACCGCGATCTCGTCGTCCGAGAGGCGCGCTGGCGCGGTCGGGTTGCGGTAGACCCAGCGCCCGCCCAGCGTGTACCCGGCGTGGTGGTGCCCCTCGAGGTTCCCGTCCTGGCCGGCGTCGCGCCGCTCGAGGGTCTCGGCGACGGGCGTCCGGGCGTCGAGCAGGCGGCGGACCACCGCCCCGTTGATCTCGCCGCGCTCGCCCCGGACGAGCACCCGCGGGGAGCGGATCCAGGAGAAGTACTGGTCGCCGGTGAAGTCGTAGACGCCGAGTCGGCCGTCGGCCTCGAGCCAGGCGAGCGTCTGGTCGGAGGTGCCCTGGCGCTCGGTCGAGGGCGGCCCGGCTCGGTCCGGCCCGGCGACGATGGGCGAGCTGAACGTCCGCGCCCGGATCCGGACCGGCTCGAAACCGATGCCCAGATACCGGCGGAGCAGGTCGAGGCCGTGGTAGTCGTGCGCCGACGAGACCTGTGCTTCGGACACCGTGCCGAGATCGCCGGACGCGACGACCGCGAGCCGAGCGGCGTGGAGCGGCTGGAGGTGGTACTGCTCGGCGACCTCGATCGGGACCGGTGGCGCGACGGCGAGGTCCACGATGGCGTTGAGGCCGGTCAGGTCCGGCGCCGGCGGCGTCTCGGCGAGGACCGGCACGCCGCGCTCGGCGAGCTCGCGGATCAGCACGGGCGTGACGGGCCACGGCACGGCTGTGACGACGAACCGGGGACGATCGGCGAGCAGGCGGTCCAGGCTGCCGTGGACCGGGACGGATCCGAGGTCGGGGGCACCTGCCGCCCGGATCGGGTCGTGCCCGAGCACACCCGTCACGCGAAGGCGCTCGGGCATCGCTGCGGCTGTGCGCAGGAAGAACGCGGCTCGCCAGCCGGAACCGGCGATGGCGAAGGGGATCGGCGAATCGGTCACCGGGCCACGATACGCCGCCGCGCCCACGCCGGCCCCCGAGCCGTCACGCTGTCGCGACCGTGACGCCTGAAGCGATGCCCTGTCCCGCCTGCAGGGTCACCACGGTCGAGCTCGCGGACCCGCAGCCGCCTATGAGCGGTTGAACAGCTCCCGGACGTTGTCGAGCAGGATCAGGATGCCCAGACTCGCGAGCCCGGCGAGGACCAGCTCCCGCGCCCAGGCGGACGCCAGCAGCACGGCCGACACGGAGGCCAGCGCCACCGTGACCCGGAGCAGGAGCAGCTCGAATTGGCGCTGGGCGAACGACTCGATCGCGAGGTAGCCCAGGATCAGCAGCGCAAGTGCGCCGCCCCACGGCAGCAGGTGGAACCACAGGATCGAGGCCAGGGCGATCACGAGGACGCCGACCGACAGGGCGGCCCACGTCTCGGCGAACACCCGGCGCCGGGTGGTGTCAGGCGGCTCCGGCGTGGCGGCGTGCGACAGGTGGCCGCGCGGGTCGCCGCGCCAGCCCGCGTCCCACCGCTCCAGCCAGCCTTCCGCTGCGGTGACCGCGGCGTGGAGCTCGCCGGTGGCCGTCCGCAGGCCGGCCAGGCTCGCCTCTCCCTCCGCCAGCTCGGCTGACCGCCGGGCGTGGAACGCCTCGAGGCCCGAGACGGACTCGACCGCCGCCGCCTCGGCCTGGAGTGGAGGCAGCTTGGTCGCCAGCGTGTCGGCCTCGTTCCGGGTGCTCGTCTCCTCGCCGCGGAGCGTCTCGATCCGCTGGACCATGAGCCCGCGCAGCCGTGACGGCGTGGGCACCGCGGCAAGCCCCACGAACGAGAGCGGGTCGTTCCACGCCTGGCGGATCGAGCCGGTCCGCGTGTACTTCGGCCCGGCGGGGGCCCGCTCGCCGGCCATGCGGTCCCGGGTGTCGAGACCCCACAGGCCCCGGTAGAGGTGGACCCAGCCGTCGTCGTCGGAGATCTGGATGGGGCTCCACTCCACCTGCTGACCCGGTCCCACCGAGAGCCCGTCCCCGCGGGCGTAGTCCACGAACGGCACCGAGACCGCGCGCTTGAGCGAAGCGAAGAGGTCACCCGGGTCGGGCTGGTTGAGCGTGTCCCGCCAGAAGGTCCGGATCCAGCCCAGGATGCCGTCGGCGAGGCGCTCGCCCGGCAGGGGCAGCCGCATGATGTACTCGCCGCGCTCCATGTACGTCGCGTGCGAGCCGGCGCCCGGATAGACCACGACGTGCTCGCCCTGGCGCTCCAGCCGCTCGTCGTCCCAGCGACGGCGCAGGTCGCCGCCCTTCTCCTCGTGCGCGGCCGCGGCAAACCAGACGGGCTCCACACTGCCGTCAGGCCGCTCCTCGCAGATGACGAACGCCTGCTCCCAGTCCGCCTCGTGGTCATTGGCGCCCGAGAACGTCGAGCGCCAGTCGTTCATGGCATAGAAGAACAGGTACTGGAGCACGACCCAGCCGTCCTGCCGAATGACTCGCCCGTGGTATGAGACCCGCGCATCGCCCGCGCGCATCGCCTCGTACTTGATCGAGGCTGCGGCCGCGGTGCCGCCCGGGACGCGTCCGCGGACCAGCAGCGAGAGCACGAGGCCAGCGTCGAGCAGGCGGGCCGGCAGGCCGACACGAGCGAGGCGCCCCGGCGCATGGAACGATGGGCGGCCTGGCCGCTGGCGCCAGCGCGCGAGTTCCAGCGGGTTGAGCGGGTGCTGGACGAACCGCAGGAACTGGACCTCGCCAGGGGCCGCGTCCCCGGCGGCGGCGAGGCCCTCGAGCGTCAGGCCGCCAGCCGGCACCAGCACGTGCCGGTCGCGCGTGGACCTGCCCGCCAGCAGGTCGCACCGCCCGACGTAGCCGGCCACGGGCGATGGGAAGAACAGCTCTCCCTCGGTGAACCGCAGCACGGGCTCGAAGCGGCGGAGGAGCTCGAGATCAGCCGGCGAGCGCTGTCCTGCGGTGCCCGCCATCGGCGCCGCCTGCGTCATGACTCCACTCCCGGCACGAGGGGCTCGGTGGAGACGCCGACAGCTGCGCGCACGTCGGCCTGGTTCAGGTAGAACACCGTCGCGATGTTGAGCGCCATCCACACGTACGTCACGTTGTTGCTCAGGAACCCCACGATGTCCAACGCCACGAACAGCCCGGTCAGCACCATCGCGAGCAGCCAGCCGTCGCGGCGGAGGAGCACCAGGCCAACCGCCGACGCCACCAGCAGGACGGCGAGGGCTCCCATGACCACGTCGGAGAGGGTCAGCGCCGCGACGAACTTGGCGAGCTCCGGGCTGACCTGGAGCGCGCCCCTGATCGGGTTGTCTGCCGCGAGGTTGATGCCCAGGACTACGGCGAGCAGCACCCCGGCCTTGAGAAGCAGCAGCGACGCCAGCACGAGCAGCCCGAACGGGCGGCGCTCCGGACCCGCGTCGGAGTGTGCGTGGGTGGAGGCAGGTGCGGTCATGGCTGCGATGGTCGCCTACTCGGGCTTGGCGTGCACGGCGGCTGCGCGCGCCTCCGGCTCAGTTCCGGATGACGGCAAGGGCGCCCGGCACGATGCGTGCGTCGAGGGTTGCGGCCGAGAAGGCGTCGCCGTCCACCTCGACCGGGCCGGGCGGCTCCACGTCAACCCGAACCGTGTGTCCGGAGAATCGGACGCCGGCGCCCGTGGCGGACGCGCCACGCGAGGTGGCGAACAGCAGCTCGAGCACACCCTGGATCCCGCCGAGGACGCCCCCGCGCGGCAAGACGAAGGCGTGGAGGAGGCCGTCGTCGGGCGGGACAGGCAGCCGGGGAAGCAGACCCACGGGCGCCGCGCCACCGGAGCTGGCCACGAGCACCACCATGGACTCGAGCTCGGTGCGGATGCCGTCAACGGTGACGACCGTGGGGCGCGGCCGGAGATGCTCGAGGAGGCGGCTGGCGGCCAGGAAGTATGCCGCGGCGCCATATCGCTGCTTCGCCTCGCGGGTGGTGGCCGCCATCACCCGGGCGTCGAAGCCGGTGCCGCAGGCGACGACGAAGGGGACGGTCTGGTCGGGTGCGTCCGCGCGCCCGAGGCGCACCTCGCCCAGGTCGTACGGGCGGGGCGTGCCGGCGACCAGCGCCGCGATCGCGCGGTCGAGGTCCCGCGCGACGCCCACCGACGCGGCGTACAGGTTGCCCGTGCCGCAGGGGAGCAGCCCCACGGCGACTCCGGAGTTGGCGAGCGCGACAGAGGCATCGCGGATCGTCCCGTCACCGCCGGCGAGGACGACCGTCGTCGCCCCCCTCGACACGGCGTCCGCCGCGGCGTCGCCGAGCGCCCTCGGCTCGCCTGTCACGACGACGTCCACCCGGGCGTGTCCGCGGCGCTGCAAGGCGTCGGTCGCGGCGGCGATCACCCGTGCCCGCGCGTCCTTGCCGCGGATCCGGGACGCGCCGGGGCTGGCGATGAGGACCGCGAGGCTGGAGTCGTGCGCATGCATCACCACAGATGATGCGCGATCGATGTGGACTGCGCGCCGCTGCGTGCCCGCGCTTGGGGGGTGCGCCTGCGCACCCCAGATCACCCGAACGTCTCTCTGGTCATGGCTCGGCGCGACCGGTACGCTGCGTCGGACTGATCGATGGGCGCCCGGCTGCCGGTCGCCGCTCAGGAGGCCGCGCGCGCACCCGATGGCATTCGTCCCGAGCCCCCTGACCAAACGAGCGCTGCAGCGCGCCACCGCCCTCCTTGCGGCCGGCCTCGTCCTGGTCCTGGCGGCCGGCCCCGCGGTCGCTGCGGCCGTCGGCCCGGCGCCGAGCGCCCCCGTGGGCTCGGTGGTGCAGCGCGCCGCGCGGCCCGCATGCGCGACACCCGATGCGCTGGCCGCGAGTTGCTTCGCGCTGGTCCGGACCGACGTGGGCGGCCTGTCCACGAAGGTCGGGGCCGTCGCGCCGTCCGGCATCGGCGGCTACCACCCTGCCGACCTGCAGAGCGCGTACGGGCTCACCACCGCCGCGGCGTCGCTGGGGTCGGGGATCACCGTGGCCGTCGTGGCCGCCTATGACGACCCGACGGCCGAGTCGGACCTGATGGCCTACCGCTCGACGTTCGGGCTGCCGGCGTGCACGACCGCGAGCGGCTGCTTTGCGAAGGTCAATCAGGCGGGCGTGGCCGCGCCACTGCCGGCGCCTGACGGCGGCTGGTCCCAGGAGATCTCGCTCGATCTGGACATGGTGTCGGCCGTCTGCCCGAACTGCTCGATCTTGCTCGTCGAGGCGGACAGCGCATCGCTGATCGATCTCGGCACGGCGGTCAACGCGGCCGTCGCGTTGGGCGCGAAGTTCGTCACCAACAGCTACGGCCGGCCCGAGGAGACCAACGCGTCCCAGCTGGACGCTCGGTACTACAAGCACCCCGGCGTCGTCATCACGGTCAGCACCGGCGACAACGGCTACGAGGGGTACGCGGGCGGGCTCGGGCTGACGGGCAACCAGTACCCCTCGGTCTCGCCGTGGGTGGTGGCCGTGGGCGGGACCACGCTGTCCAGGGCCGCCAACGCTCGCGGCTGGTCCGAGAGCGCCTGGTCGGGCGCAGACAGCGGCTGCTCGCTCTACGAGCCACGCCCCGCATGGCAGCCAGCGGCGATGACTGGCTGTCCGAGGCGGATGGTGGCCGACGTGGCCGCCGTGGCGGACCCGGACACGGGCGTATCGGTCGTGTACGCGAACGGCTGGTACGTGTTCGGCGGAACCAGCGCGTCGGCGCCGATCGTGGCGGCGGCCTATGCGCTGGCCGGCGCCCCCGCGCCCGGGTCGTGGCCCGCCTCGTACCCCTATGGACGCCCGGGTCTGTTCGACCCGGTGGGCGGGAACAATGCCCCGGGTGGGTCGTGCAGCCCAGACCCGGCCCTGTGGTGCACCGGCGTCGCGGGCTACGACGGGCCGACCGGGCTGGGAACGCCCAACGGCACGCTGGGACTGACCCCGCTGACCGTGCCGGGCAGCCCCACGGGCGCAAGCGCGTCGCCGACGGATGACGCGGCCCTGGTCTCGTGGACCGCCCCGGCCTCCGACGGGGGCTCCGCGATCTCCGGCTTCCGGGCCACCGCCTCGCCGGGCGGCGCCACCTGCACCGCCATCCCGCCAACCACCAGCTGCCAGGTCGGCGGCCTCACGAACGGCCAGTCGTACACGTTCACCGTGACGGCGGCCAACGCCGCGGGGACGGGGCCCTCCTCGGCCGCGTCTGCACCGGTCACCCCACGGACCGTGCCCGGCGCCCCGACCGGCGTCGTGGCTCAGCCCGGCAACGGCTCGGCGCAGGTGTCATGGACAGCGCCCCTCTCCAACGGCGGGTCGGTGATCAGCAGCTACGCGGTCACGGCGATGCCGGGCGGCGCCACGTGCGCCTGGTCGTCCGGTCCACTCGAGTGCACGCTGAGTGGACTCTCCAACGGCCAGCCGTACACGTTCACGGTCGTGGCCCACAACGCGGCCGGCGACGGGGCTCCCTCCAACCCGTCCGGCGTCGCCGCCCCCAACACCCTGCCGGACGCGCCGGCCGCGGTCGCCGCCGTGCCTGTCGCGCCGAACCTGGGCGAGCTTGCGGTGACCTGGAGCGCCCCTCCGTCGGACGGCGGGAGCACGATCCTGGGCTACACCGTCACCGCGTACGACGCGGGCACGCACACGACAACTGGCCGCACCTGCGCCTGGTCCTCGGGGCCACTGGGCTGCCACATCACCGGTCTGGCGCCGGGCGTGCCGGTTGTGGTGCGCGTCACGGCCACGACGCTCGCGGGGATCGGTCTGCTCTCCGCGTTCTCCACTGAGGTGACGCCACCCAAGGCGCCGACGGCTGCGGTCGGCGCGCTGCCGTCCTGGAGCGTCAGCCAGTCGTTCAGCGTGTCGTGGGCCGCGATGTCCGGCACCAACCCGACCGGAACGTTCGACATCCGGTACCGCCAGGCGGCCTGGAGCGGCGGTCTCGGCGGGTACGTGAACTGGCGGACGGGTGACGCCGGGCTGGCGGCGAGCTTCGCGCCTGCCGCGGGGGTCTCGTACTGCTTCAGCGCTCGCGCGCACGACGTGGCGGGCTACACCGGCGCGTGGTCGGCGGAACGCTGCACGACGACGCCCCTCGACGACCGCAGCCTCTCGAGGATGGGGGGCTGGACGGCCGGGATCGGCAGGGCCTACTACCGGCAGACGTCGAGTCGCACCACGAGAGCCGGTGCGACCGCCGTCCGTACGCTCGTGAGCGCCCGGCGGATCGTCCTCGTCGCCTCGACGTGCCCCACCTGCGGCACGGTTGCGGTCTACCTGGGCTCGAGACTGCTGCGCACGATCAGCCTTGCGTCGCGGACGACCGCCAGCCAGAGGGTCTTCACGGTGGCGGCCTGGGCCACCCTCCACGCCGGGATCGTGACAGTCAAGGTGTCAACGACCGGGCGCACGGTGATCATCGACGGGCTCGGCGTCTCGAGGATGTAGCCGCGGGTCGGCGCCTCGGGGCGCCGCCGTCCGCCAGAGCCGCCCGAGGGCCCGCGCGGGTGCGCTAGCGTAATGGTCGGCTGCGGCGTCGTCGCTGGACGCGCCAGTCGTTTCCGCGGAGGTGTGCATGGCAGGGACCCGCGCTCGGGGCGCCGGGACGGGAGCCGCGGCGTGAGCGTGCGCTTCGTGCACAGCGCGGACTGGCAGCTGGGCATGACCCGCCACTTCCTGTCGGCCGAGGCGCAGGCGCGCTTCGCACAGGCCCGGATCGACGCGATCCACACCATCGGGCGCCTGGCCGGCGAGCACGGCGCCGCTTTCATTGTCGTGTCCGGGGATGTATTCGAGACGAATCAGGTGTCGCCTCAGACCGTGCGCCGCACGCTGGACGCGCTCGGGTCGGTGCCCGTCCCGGTGTTCCTGCTGCCGGGCAACCACGATCCGCTCGACGCGGGCTCGGTCTTCCGCTCACCGACGTTCGTCAACGGGCGACCCGGGCACGTGACCGTGCTCGAGGACTCGGCGCCGCACCCGGTCCCCGGCACCCCTGGCGTCGTGGTCGTCGGGGCCCCGTGGTTCACCAAGCGGCCGCTCTCGGACCTGGTGGCGGACGCGTGTGCCACGCTCGAGCCTGCAGGCGGTGCGCGGCGCGTCATGGTTGCCCACGGCGCGGCTGAGATCTCGTTCGACAATCCCGCCGCCATCCGCGTCGCCGATGCGGAGGCCGCCCTCGCGGACGGACGGATCGGGTACCTCGCGCTCGGGGACCGGCACTCCACGACGGAGGTCGGGGCCTCGGGGAGGATCTGGTACGCGGGCGCCCCGGAGCCCACCGACTACGACGAGCTCGACGCGGGCAACGCGCTGCTCGTGAACCTGCGGGACGACGGCGGCTGCGACGTGACGAAGCACCGCGTCGGGACGTGGAGGTTCGCCCGAGAGCGGTTCGATCTCGACGGGCCGGACGGGATCGACACGCTGGGCGCCTGGCTGGACGCGCTCGCGCCCAAGGACCGCACCATCGTGAAGCTGACGCTGGTCGGCACGGTCTCGCTGTCCGCCAACGCCCGGCTCGAGGCACTGCTCGAGCACCAGCGGGACCTCTTTGCGGCGATCGAGCAGTGGGAACGGCACATGGAGCTCGTCGTGCGCCCGGACGATGACGACTTCGCGGACCTCTCGCTCACCGGATTCGCGGCGCAGGCGCTGGCCTCGCTCCGAGCCGAGTCGGCGGACACCGGCCACGAGTCGGACGCCGCCCGCGACGCGCTGGCCCTGCTCGTGCGCTTCGCCATGTCGGCTGGTGGTGTCGCGTGAGGCTCCTGCGGCTGCGGCTGCGCAACTTCCGGGGCGTCGAGGACCGCGAGGTCACGTTCCTGCGGGACGGCGTGACCGTCGTCGTCGGCCCCAACGAGGTCGGCAAGTCGTCGATGGCCGAGGGGCTGGACCTGCTGTTCACCGCGCAGGACTCGAGCCTGAGGGCCGAGGTCAAGGCGGTCAAGCCCGTTGACCGGGACGCCGGCCCGGAGGTCGAGGCCGACATCGAGACCGGCGTGTACGCCTTCACGTACCGCAAGCGGTTCCTCAAGGCAGGCGAGACGGTGCTCCAGATCACGCGGCCTCGAGACGAGCAGCTCACCGGCCGCCAGGCGCACGAGCGGGTGGAGCAGATCCTCGCCGCCACGGTGGACAACGCGCTCTGGAAGGCCCTGCGGATCAAGCAGGGCGAGGCGCTCGGGCAGGCGTCGCTGACGGATGCGGCCTCCCTGGGCCTCGCGCTCGACCGCGCGGCCGGCACCGTTCACGAGGGGCAGGTCGAGACGTCGCTCTTCGATCGCGCCAAGGAGGCGTACGAGGAGTACTGGACGCCGGGCGGCAAGCTCAAGGGCGACTTCCCGCTCCGCACCGCGGTGACGCAGGGCCAGGCCGTGCTGGACGGGATCGAGGCCCAGCTGCGAGCCGTCGCGGCGGACGTCGAGCGGGACGCAGACCTGACCGCCGAGCGGGCGCGCCTGGCCGATGCCAAGGACCCCGAGGAGAAGCGCGTCCTTGAGCTCGAGGCGCGCTGGCGGCAGATCGAGGAACAGGCCCGCAACGTCGAGAAGCTCGAGGAGATGGAGAAGGCCGCCCGCGGTGTCGCCGAGCGCTCCGTCGAGGCGAGCCGGGGGCGGGCCGCTGCCGCGGACGAGGTGGCCCGCGCCGTCGTGGAGCGGGACCGCCAGCGCGCCGAGGTGGCCGCGGCGTCGCCAGCCCTCTCCTCCGCCCGGGACCGCAGCAACCGCGCCGCCACGGTGCACGCCGAGGCGCGGAGCGCGCGCGAGGCCGCCGAGGCGCGGGCGAAACAGGCGCGCGGCGACGTAGAGTTCCTGCGCGCGCAGCACCAGCTCGCGGAGCTCACCGAGCGCCGCCGGGCGGTGGCCGCCGCCCGCGCCGCGCTCGCCGAGGCGGACGCCGCCGCGCGCTCGAACATGGTGGACATCGAGGCCATCGAGGCGATCAGGGCCGCCGACCGCGAACTCCAGGTGGCGCGGGCGCTGCTGGATGCCGGGCGGCCGTCGGTGACGATCACCGCGCTGCGGGACCTGACCGTGCTCGTGGACGGCACAGCGACGGCTCTGGGCACCGGACAGACCACGTCCAGGCGCACCGTTGCGGAGCACCTGACCCTGGAGCTGCCCGAGACGCTGCGCGTGGAGGTGGCGGCAGGGGCCGGCGACGTGGCGCTGGCCGACCAGGCTGCGGAGGCGGAGCGGGTGCTCCGGGCGGCCTGCGACCGGGTCGGCGTGTCGGACCCTGCGGGCGCGGAACGTGCGGCTGCTGCACGACGGGAGGCGATGGTGACGCGGACGGCGCAGCGGGCCCGCATCACGGAACTCCTCGGCGGCGACGAGCCTGCCCGCTCCGACCAGCTCGACACCCGGATCGCGATGGCGGCGCGGCGGGTTGCGGGGTATCTCGAGGGGCGGTCGGCCGAGCCGCCTATGCCGGCAGAC
>JBBIIL010000054.1:0-19422 GCA_037446495.1 Chloroflexota bacterium
TGGGCGGGCGGGGCAGCGGTCGCCGCGGCCGAAGCCGCCGCGGACTGGGACGGCCCGGGGGTCGGGGCGGGCGTGGGCGGCGCGAAGGTCCAGCCCGGGGCTACGGAGGCGGCGCAGGCAGACACGAGCAGCGCGACGGCCAGCAGGGACACGGCGGCAAGCGGGCGGCGCATGGAGACCTCGAACACGGGCGGCGTGAAACGGGACGAATCTACCGAATGCCGGCCAGATCCGCCGCCGGTCGCGCCCGAACCGGGCATCAGCGTCCCCTCGGCTGCGCGGCGGCCCCCTCGAGCCCCAGGCGAATGGCCACGGAGGCGGCCTCGACGCGGCCTGACACGCCCAGCTTGGCGAGGATGTTCCCAACGTGGACGCCGACCGTCTTCTGGCTGATGAACAGTCGGTCGCCGATCTCGCGATTAGTCCGTCCCTTGGCGATTTGCGCCAGCACCTCGAGTTCGCGGCGCGACAGGCCGAAGGTGTCCTGGCTCGTCGAAGGGGGCCCGACGGGCGTGGGCGGCACGCGGACCGCCGCGGATGGCGCGTCTGCCAGCGGCTCGGTTGCCACAGCAGCGGTGAGCGGCGATGGCCTTGGCGCAGGCTGCGCGAGCAGAGCGTCCACCTCGGGAGGGAGCGGGATCAACGCGCGCGATGCGAGGTCGCGGAGGCGGCGCAACAGCGGGCGGGCGCGCAGGTCGATCGCGAGTCGGACGGCATCGCCCAGCGGTTCACGGGCGTCAGCCCGCACCAGCCGCGCGTCCGTGCGGTCGCGGCTGCCGCCCGGACCGGCGATGGCCCCGCCGAGGATCGTCTCGGACTGCCGCCAGCGGGCCTGCGCCTCGCCGTACGGGTGGCCGAGGCTGTGCCAGGCGGCGGCGATGGCGGCCCAGTTGGCGGGGTCGTCGCGACCCATCAGCCGGGCGTGGAAGGCACGGGCCGTGAGGAGGCACACCTCGGGCTCCGAGCCGCCCAGGCGCTCGCCCTCCTCGCGAACCCGGGCGACGGCGGCCTCGGCCTCGGCGAGGATGCGGTTGGCGCGCTCTCGGGATGCCGCGAGGTCACCGATGCGACGGCGGTCGCGGGCGTCGATGACGATGGCCGACTCGACCTCGAGCGCGGTCTGGGCCATGCGGGCGACGAGCGCCCAGTCCTCGGTGCCCCGGAGGCGCGCCCAGCCGCGCTCGGCGGCGCGACGGGCGTCGGCGAGGTCACCGGACCAGAGCGCATAGGCGGCCGTGGCCTGGTAGGCGGGAATGGCGAACTGCAGGTCGCCGCCCGTCTCGAGCTCCACGAGGATCCGGCCCAGCAGCAGGCCCGCCTCCTCGCCGGCCTCGCTGTCGATCTCCACGATGACCAAGTTGAGAATCGCCGCCACGAACGGAATGCCGGCGGGACTCCAGTCAAGCGCGCGGAGCGAGAGGTCACGCGCTTCGGTCCAGCGCCCGATCTCCACCAGTACACCCGCCACGTTGCCCGCCAGCAGGTTGCCGTAGACCGCGTCGAGGTCGTGGGCCTTCGCCCAGGCCATGCCGCGGAGCGTCTCGTCCACGGCCTCGGACGGACGGCCCAGCAGTTCGAGCACCGCAGTCAGGTTCGCGGTGGCGCGCCACCGCTCCTCGGCGAGTCCGAGCGCGTCGGCGCGCGCCTGCGCCTCGCGGAGCATCGCGGGCGCGGCCTCGGGGCGGCCGCCCCAGCCGTACACGGTGGCGAGGGTGGTCAGCGCATGGATCGCCTCCGGCTCAGCGGCCTCGCCCAGCATCCGCGCGAGCTCAAGCGCCCGGTCCGCAGCCCGCTCGGCGTCGGCGAACGCACCGGCGATCATCCGCTCCTGGGCCAGCAGTGCGAGGATCCGAGCCCGCTCCACGGAGGCGTCTGGGGGCACGGTCTCAGCGGCGCGGCGGAAGGCCGCGGTGGCACCGATCGGGTCTCCCGCGGCAAGCCGATACCGGCCCAGCCGGCCCTCGAGCACCGCCCACGCCATCCGGTCGCGCCGTTCGCCCAGCGCGGCACGGGCGCCCTCCGCATAGGCGACAGCCCGCAGCGGGCGCATTGAGGCGTAGGCGGCGTCGGCGGCCAGCTGCGCCAGGAGAGCCGGGTCCTCGTCCGGGCCGGGGTCCGCAGGCGCGGGGAGCTCCAGCCCCACCTCGAACGCCACGAGCGCGTCCTCGGGCGCCTCGAGCCCCATCGCGATCCGGCCCGCGGCCATGGCGGCAGCGCGCGCCTCAGCGAGCCGGTGGGCGGCGCGCCAGTGGTGGGCGGCGACGATCGGAATGTCGTCAAAGGCTCGGGCGAGCGCCGTCCGGTAGCGCGGCACCTGCGCCGGCAGCAGATCCGAGATCACCGCCCGGGTCACCAGCTCGTGGCGGATCCAGATGCGTCCGTCCTCGCCGTGCTGGACCAGGCCGTACTCGAGGGCCTCGTCAAGGCCCGCGTTGAGGTCCGCGTCCAGCGCGTCGCGGCCGTGTCGCGGGCCGGAGGCCGAGCGCGGCGGGAGGTGCCCGGCGCGCAGCTCCTCGTACGCCTCGGCGGCGCGCGCGAGCCGGGCGCGTTCCATCGGCCGCTCACCGGTTGCGAGCAGGCGGAGCACCCGTCGGCACTCAGGGGCTCGTCGGCCGAGCCGCGCCGACACCAGGTCCGACAGCGATCCGGTCAGGGTGGCGTTGCGGAGCTCGCGGCGAGCGGCGATCAGCTCCTCCACCACGAGCGGCGAGCCGGCCGAGCGCTCAGCCACGAGGACGACGATCGACGCCGACGGCCGCTCCCCCTCGACGCCCTCGATCAGCGCGGCGATGTCGCGCCGGGCCAGCGGCCCCAAGTCGATCCGCACCGGCGGCCGAAGCCCCGCGGCGATGATCGAGAGGTTCTCGCGGAGAGGATGGTCGCGGACGAGCCGATCGGGCTGGTACGAGAGCACGAGCGCGATGCGCTCGTGCTTGGCGGTCCGCGCGACGAACGTGGCGAAGGCCCGCGTCGCAGCGTCGGCGGCGTGGAGGTCCTCGAGCACGAGCACGAGCGGCCGCTCGGCCGCCACGCGTCCCAGCCAGCGGAGGATCGCCTCCAGCGCGCGCGGCTGACGGCGCTCCGGGTCGGCGAGGGCGCTCGCCGCCGGCGCGGGAACCGTTGCGGCCAGGCCCGCGAGTCCGGGCAGGCTCGCGAGGATCGGCCGGGCGTCGCGGCGGAGCAGGCCCGCGAGCTCCTCCTCGGGTCGCAGGGCGAGCAGCGGGCCCAGCGCGTCCAGCACCGAACGCCAGGGCGGTTCCGCGGGTCCGTGCGCACGTCCCCGCAGGACCAGCGGCCCGGCGGGCGACCTGGTGACCCGCGCGAGGCCCTCGTCGAGGAAGCGGGACACGCCGATGCCCGCGGTCCCCGCCACGACGACGGCGGTCGCGGTCCCGGCGGCCGCGGCCGCGATCGCCGCGTCGAATCGGGCGAGCTCCCCTTCCCGCCCGATGAAGCGACGGCTGACGACGCGTCCAGGCATGGGTGTCATTCTACGGAGGCGTGGGCAGCTGACGGCACGCGCGTCGCACCGGGTACGCTCCGCGAGTGCAGGAACGCCGCCCGCCCCACCCCCGCAACGACCTGAATGAACTCTCGGGCGAGGAGTGGCTCTACTTCACCAAGTCGGTCTGGAGCACCGCGTACCCCTCGGAGCTGGGGCACGCACGCCGCAAGGCCCACGGGGCGAACAAGCCTCCGCGGCTGATGGCGCGCCTGATCGAGTTCTTCACCAAGAGCGGCGAGCTGGTGCTGGACCCCTTCGCCGGCGTCGGCGGCACGCTGCTCGGGGCGGCCATGTGCCGCGGGCCGCGGCGCGCCATCGGCATCGAGCTGGACCCGCGCTGGGCGCAGGTGTACGCGGAGACGGTCGAGGCGCTGCGGGCCGAGAACGGCGGGGACGGCCCCCGGCTGGCGGACCTGGGCGCCAGCGATCCTGGGGGCCGCCGGGGCTTCGACCCGACGGGCTGCGAGCTGCGGAGCGGCGACGCCCGCGACCGGCTGCGCGAGATCCCCGACGCCTCCGTGGACTTCGTCGCCACGGACCCGCCGTACAACGTCCAGCTGCCGATGACGATGGCCGGCGGCAGGCTGGCTGAGGCGCACGCAAACCGGCGGACGGACTACGCGATGGTGTCCGACCTCGCGGGCGACCTCGCCAACCTGCCCGACTACGGGGCCTTCCTCGACGCCATGGGCGAGGTGCTCGGCGAGGTGCATCGCGTGCTGCGCCCAGGCCGCTACGCAGTGCTCATCGTCCGCGATGCGTACCAGCAGGGTCGGTACCTGTTCACCGGCGCCGACCTCGCGGCCCGTGCGGATGCCGTCGGCCTGGTCCCCAAGGGTGACATCGCCTGGTACCAGGCAGGGACGCGCCTGCGTCCGTATGGCTATCCGCGCGCCTTCGTCCCGAACATCACTCACCAGCACATCGTGGTGCTGCGCAAGGCGCCCCCCACACCGGCGCGTCGCCGGCCCTAGGCGTCGCCGAACTGCGCGCGACGCTCGGAGTACATCCGCAGGACGTCCTCGAAGCTGCCCGGCGCGGGGCCCTCGTCAGCGGCCGTCCAGGACGCTCCGGCATTGGCGTGGGCCGCCGCTGGCGCCGGGGCGCCGGGCGGTGCTGACATCAGCCCCATCGGCGCCGCCTGCGGGGGGGCGGCTTCGGCCGGGACGGCCGGCAGCGATTCGTCATGGACAGGGGCGGCCAGCACCATCTTGTGGACCCAGCCCTCGCGGCCGTCCGGGCACAGGACCCGCCAGTAGGTGCCAAGGCGCTCGATCAGCACCACCTCGTCGCCCTCGTCGAGCGAGCCGATCTCGGCGCCGCGGACGTCGTCGGGCTGATCGAGGAGGCTGACGAGGCGATAGCGGACCCGGCGGCGCTCGAGGCCGGACACGGCCTCGCCGGCCTGGCCCGTGAAGGCCAGGCTGATCGACGTGCGGACCGCCCGCGTCGGGTCAGTCTTGCGCGCCTCGAGCAGCGACTGGCGGCGCCAGCGCGGGATGTCCTCGTCTGCGGGTCCGGCTGTGACCGGCGCGGCCGCTGCGGCGCGGACTGCGGTGGCCACGGCCTGGGCATTCGCGACCAGCACGGCAGCCGGCACCAGTCCCGCATTTGCGGCGCGTGGCATGCCCGCAGCGGCGGATGCCGCCAGAACGGAGTCGGGCGCCGTCGGGGACTCGTCGCGCCGGCGGCGACCGAACGCGAGGAACGCCATCGACAACGCGACCGTGCCTGTGGTGACAACCATGGTCGGCGCGAGCCGGGCAAGCAGGGCCAACGCGCTCGACGAGTTGCCGAACAGGGCGGCGTTTCCGCCACCGGAGTGGCCGCCGCCGAACGGCATGCCACTGCTGCTGCCGCCGCCGGTGCCCTGACCGCCGATTCCGCTCCCGTCGCCGGGCGGAACGAGGACGGCGACCTGGTCGCTGGGCATCGGCGAAGCGCTCGAGTCAGGCACGGGGAGAGCGCCGGACGATGCAGCGGACGACGACGCAGATGTCGAGCCTGGGGTGGTGACGAACGGCGAGCTCGTTGTGAGTGGCGTAGTCCACCCGGCGGGCGTGGTCGTCCCGCCGGACGGTGGCCCGGAGGCCGGGGCTGGCGTCGGGGCGGGGGTGCCGCCTGGAGCTGGCCTGGGCGTGGGCGCGCCCGCGAGCCCGGGCGTCGGGGTCGGGGTCGGCCCGGTCGTCGGCTGCGGGCTCGGCGTCGCGGTCGGCGGCGGTGTCGAGATGCTCTTCCGATCTGGCGTGGGGGTGGGCCTGGGCGTAGGGATCGCTGTGGGGGTGGGCCTCGGAGTCGGGATCGGGGTGGGGGTCGGCTTGGGCGTCGGCGTGGGCTTGGGCGTGGGGGTGGGCGTCGGCGTGGGCGTCGGGCCCCCCACGGTGACCGTCGGCCCGCTGGAGCTGGCCGCCGACGCATTGAGGTCCGCGGCCTCGAACTGCGGGTGCCAGGTGCCCACGGCAAGCCTTGTCGTGGCCGTGAAGGTGACGCCGCGGTGCCAGTCGGTGCCGCCGCCGGCGGCCGCCATGGAGTACGAGGACCCGCCAACCTGCACGCGCACATAGGCGGGAGCGACGTCGTCGCGGTTGCGGTAGGAGACGGTGAAGGTGAAGTCGGTTGTCGTGGTCCCTGATGTGGGGGAGACCGCCCCGTCGGCCAGGCGCACGGGTGACGAGTCCGCGAGCGACGGCGCCACCGCGGCCAGAACCAGCAGGATCGCGGCCACGGCCGCCCGGACGCGGACGCTGCCGACCGCGCCGATGACCGCCGGAATGCTGCGATTCGACTTCCGACCCACTGAGGCGTCCGCCTCCCCTCCCGCCCCTGACAATACGGGGACAGGCGCAGCATCTCCAATCGGCCCGCGCGGCGGCTATGGTACGGGGGTCCCGAGATGGACCTGACGCCGGTCATGGTGGACGCCCGGACTGCTGGCGGCGGCGGGCGGCCACACTGGGTCCCTGGTGGTGCACTCGCGCACGCGAGCGTGTCGGTGGAGTGGGCTGGGGTGCGGTCACTGGGACCGGTGTGCCCTCCTACCTAGCCCGAATCGGCCACGCACAGGCGCGTCCCGCGCGTCGAGGATCGGTCCATGCAGGTAATCGCAGCCGCTCCCACCGCCACCATGGTCCAGCGACTGGCCGTCGCGCGGTCCGCCGTCGTGGCGGCGCTCCTCGTCGCCGCCGCGGCGTCACTCGCGTGGCTGTTCCTCGGCACGTCGTTCGTCGGGTCGCTGATCCCCAAGGGTCGCCCCTCGGACGCACAGGTGCTCGTCGACGTCCTGGTCTGGGCGGCCGTGCTGGTGGTGCCGGCGAGCCTGCTCCTCATCGGGGTGACGCGGCTCGTCGAGGCCTTCGAGGCGGCCACGGCACTCCGGCCGCGGCCCCTGAGCCGCGCCGTCCGCGACGCATTGACGGACGACGCCCTCGCCGCGACGGACCTGCGCCTACCTGGCGGGCGTCGAGTGCACGAGCTGGTGCTCGGCGGCTTCGGCCTCGTTGTGGTCGGCGAGGTTCCGCCGCCGTCGATCAGCCGCAATGTCGGGTCCCGGTGGGAGGTACGCGACGAGCGCGGCCGCTGGATCCCGGTGGAGGGACCGCTCGATCGGACCGCCCGCGACGCCGAGCGCGTTCGCGGCTGGCTCGCCGCTGACGACCGCGACTTCTTGGTCAAGGTCTACGCCGTCGTGGCGACTGAGGACCCGCGTGTGCTGCGCACCACGAGTTGCGCCGTGGTCAAGCCCGTCGACCTCGCAGCTTGGCTCGGCGCGCTACCGCCGCAGCGCGGCCTGAGCGCCGCCCGACGCGAGTGGGTGGAGCAGAAGGTGCGAGAGATCGCAGCCAGCGGCACCAGCCGCTGACGAGTCGTGCCGCCGCTCTGCGCGAGGCTGGTAGGGGAGCCAGGACTCGAACCTGGAACCAGCGGGATATAAGCCCGCCGCTCTAACCAATTGAGCTACTCCCCCGCGTGACGCGGTGACCACCTCGGCCGTGCATCAGCTGGAGTTGGACTGGCTGTTCCGGCCTCGGAACAGGCCACTCAGGCCTCGACGCGTCATCGGCGACTCGGCGGCGGGGCCTTTCGTCCCAGGGCCGTCGGGATACGGCGCATGACCCGCCGCCTCGAGAACTGCGTTGGTGGCAACCGCCGTCGCGGAGGTCCCCATCGTGAGGTCGATGCCAAGCTCGCGCGCGACCTCATGGTCCTCCGGCGTGCGCTCGGCGACCAGCGGCAGGTCGTCCGGATCGGGCGGTCGCTCGGTTTGCGCTCCGCCAGCGGCCGGCGGGCGGCTGTACCTCGGTCCCCCGACGAGCTTGGGCATCGCGGCGAGCCCATGATCGTCGTAGTCCACGGCTGTCCCTCGCAGTCAGCTGGCAACGGGCCAGCAGCCGAACCGATGATAGCGAGCCAAGGGGCCCCGTGCCCCCCCTAGAGTTGGATGAGCAGCGGTTTGATGATCTCGTGGAGAAGAACGAGGACAAGGTAGGCGATCGGCACCGCGGCCAACAAGCCGAGCATGGCACTCCAGCCCGTTCGTCTGGTGCGTGAGCGCCCTGCTCCTGACGGGAGCGGCACGATGAGCCACGTTACGAAGGAGCCAACGGCAAGCACGAGCAGGACGTAGAGCGTCAGGAACCCGACTCGCAGGTCGCCGCCCGGCAGGTGTGCGCCGCGGTCCAGCGCGATGTCGTAGGCGAGGAACGCGAGGCCCAGCACCAGCGCAATGCCAAGGCTGCTGACGACGGCTCGGACGATCGGACGCGGCGCGTTGCGGAACTGGCGCCAGCGGACCTCGAAGTAGCCGCGCTTCCGGGCCTCGAGGCGCGGCCGCTCAGTCGAGGGGGTGGCCATCGCTGCCCAGCACCGCCAGCCGCCGAGGCGGCAGGGACTCCGGCGTGTGGCGGGCCACGTGCTCCACCACCTCGGCCACGCGGTCGAGCTCAGCGTCGGTGGTCCAGAACCCGACCGACAGGCGGAGCGCATTGATCATCGGCACGTCGCGCAGGGTGGCCATGGCCCTGGGCCCCACCTCGAGGAGGGCCTGCTGGGCCGACCAACCGGCGATCCGGAACGCGACCAGGGTCCCCCGGGCGGGGCGCGGCGTCACCACGGTCACGCCGGGGATCCTCGCGAGGCGGTCCGCCATGCCCGCGGCCAGACGCACGGCGCGCTCCTCCGCCCATGGCACGCCCACGGACATGGTCAGCCAACCCAGGCTGCGCGCGAACCCCACCACTGACGGTCGGTGGAAGCCCCCGAGTTCGAACCGGCGCGCCCCCGGGTGGAGCGTCGGCGCATCCATGTCGAACGTCCGGTACGACAGATAGCCGGCGAGAGCCGGGACCGTGGCTTCCGCGAAGCCGCGGCGGACCCACAGCGCGCCCATGCCCTCCGGGCCGAGAAGCCACTTCTGGCCGGGCATCGCGTAGGCGTCGACGCCCAGCTCGTCGAGGGCGACAGGGATGGCGCCGGCCGACTGCGCGCCGTCGATGACCGTGGTCACCCCCGCGGCGCGAGCCAGGGCGCCGAGCCGCGCAACCGGAAGCACGGCGCCGGTGGTCCACAGGACGTGGCTCGCGAGGATCGCCCGCGCCGGGCGCGCCAAGGCCGCCTCGAAGGCGCGAAGCACAGCGTCGGGGTCGCCGCCGTCGCCCACGTCCACGCGCTCCACCTCGACATCGTGCCGGTCGCGCAGCGCGAGGAGCGGTCCGAGGCCGCCGGGATGCTCGTGATTGGTGGTGAGGACGCGGTCGCCCGGGCGCCACGGCAGTGACGAGACCACGGCGTTGAGCCCGTCGGTCGTCGAATGCGTCAGGGCGACGTCCGCAGGGTCCGCGACCATCACCGCGGCCACGGACGCGCGGGCCTCGTCCATGCGCGCGAGCGCGTCCGGCCACAGGTCGGGGCTGGCGCGGCCCACCGCCAGCTCGCGCGCCGACTGCTCGTCCATCGCGCGCTGGGACTCGGCGGGGATCGGGCCGCAGGTGCCGGCGTTGAGGTAGATGCTCGCCTTCGTGGCGGGCAGCAGCTCGCGGACGGCCTCGACTTTCTCGGGATCCGGCATGAATGGGGAGAGCACGCCCGTATGATAACGAGGTGCAGGCAGTGGGCCGGCACCCCGGTCCCAAGGAGGCCCGCGTGTTCGGCTTCGCCCGCCCGGAGCTCCTCGCCACGCCCGAGTGGCTGGCCGAGAACATCGACCGGCCGGACCTGCGCGTGCTCGACGTGCGGTGGCGCACGGACGGTACATCCAGGGCCATCTACGACAGTGGGCATGTCCCGGGGGCCATCCACCTCGACTGGCGGGGGGCCGTCGCCGAGGTGGCCGAGGGCGGAACGGCGTTCCTGCTCGCCTCGCCTGACCGGATGGCGGACGCCATGTCGCGGGTTGGCGTCAGCGACGGAACGTCCGTGGTGGTGTACGACGACACGCTGGGTTACTACGCCTCGCGCGTGTGGTGGAGCCTGCGCGCCTACGGGCACGAGGCCGCGCGGGTGCTCGAGGGCGGCTGGCCCGCGTGGCTGGCGGGCGGCCACCCCGTGTCAAACGACCTGCCGGAGACCAGGCCCACGACGTTCACCCCACGCGACCAGGTCCGGCTGCGGCTGAGCATCGGGGATGTGCGGGCCCTGCTGGGCTCGTCCGAGGCGCAGCTGGTGGACGCCCGCGGCCCGGCCGAGTACAACGGGCTCGAAGGCGAGGCGACGCGCCTGGGCCACATCCCGGGCGCCATCAACCTGCCTGCTGCTGCACTCCACCGCCCCGGGACGCAGCTCCTGCGCGACCCGGAGGAGCTCAGGAGCCTGCTCCTGCGGGCGAACGTCACGAAGAGCCGGCGGCTTGTCTGCTACGACGCGGCAGGCGTTGCAGCGACGCGTCTCGCGTTCGTGCTCACGCTCCTGGGCCACGACGATGTCGCCGTGTACGACGGCGGCTGGTCCGAGTGGGGCGAGCGGTTCGACCTGCTCCTGGGCCGCTAGGCGCCCGGATCCGGGCCGACGCGGCCTGCACGTGCCACCCGCCCAGCGCCCGACAACCACTCCCTAGCGTCGCGCGCTGGCGGCCACCAGGTGCTCGGCACCCTGCTGGAGGGACTCGAAGAGCTGGGCCACAGTCGCGGTGGTATCGGCTTCAGCGGCGTGCCTGTCGGGCCGCAGGCGGGCGATTCGCGGGAAGCGCAGCGCGTACCCGGAGCGGTGGCGGGTGCTGCGCATGATCACGTCGAAGGCGATCTCGACCACCACCGCGGGCTCCACCCGGCGGTACCGGCCGTGGACGGACAGCGTGTGCGCCTCATACCAGCGCGTCATCTCGGCAATCTCGGCGTCCGTGAGGCCGCTGTACGCCTTGCCGAGCGTGACCAGTTCGCCCGTTGCCTCATCCCGCACCGCGAACGTGTAGTCCGAGAGCACGCCGTGGCGCCTGCCATGGCCCACCTCCACGCCGACGACCACGCAGTCGAGCGTGGCGAGGGCCTTCTTCATCTTGAGCCAGCCCATCCCGCGCCTGCCTGGCGTGTAGGCGCTGGTGGGGTCCTTGACCATCAGCCCCTCGTTGCGCCGAGCGCGGGCTGCGGCGAACTCGGCCTCGAGCGCATCCACGGAGCCCACGGACACCCGGTGGCTCAGGCCAAAGCGCCCGCCGTCGGCGGCCATCGGGAGGTCCAGCGCCTCGAGCCTCGCCCGCCGCTGGGTCAGCGGGGCGTCGAGCAGCGCGCGGACCGCGCGGTCGCCATCCTGATCGAGCGCCAGGGCGTCCCAGGCCACGAAGATCACCGGGACCGCGGCACGGATCGCCGCGCTTGGCGACTTGCGTCCCAGGCGGGCCTGCAGCTGAAGGAACGGCAGCACGACGCCGTCCTTCCACCCGAGCACCTCGCCGTCGAGGATCCCGGTCCACGATAGCCCGCGCGCCGCCTCGACCACCTCGGGGAACTGGCCGCCAATGTCATTGAGGTCGCGCGAGTAGAGGCGGACCTCGCTCCGGCTCCGATGCAGCTGGGCCCTGATGCCGTCGTACTTGTCCTCCACCCAGGCGACGGGCCCGAGCCGAGCCATGATGTCGGCCGCGTCCTCGGCGGGGGACGCGAGCATGAACCGGATCGGGCGAAACAGGGCGAGGCTCGCGTCGCCGAGGCGGTCCTCGCGGGCGAGGGCCGCGGCGGCACCCACGTCACCGGTCAGCTGCGTGGCCCGCTTGACCGCGTCGAGCGGGCGGTCGAAGGCGCGGGCGATGGCAGCCTCGAGCAGCCCCTCGCGAAGGCCGATGCGGAGCTCGCCGGTCAGCACCTTGACCACGGCGCCCGCGGTGGCCGGGGAACAGCGGCGCAGCAGCGCCTCGAGCAGGTCCTGCTTCGCGGACGCGCCGGCAGCCGCCTCGACCTCATCGAACGCCAGCCGGACGTCGTGGAGCGTTGGCTCCGCTGCCGCGGCCGGCGCATGGCCCGCCTCCTCAAGCACCTCGCGGACCGACGTCGAGATGTCCGACGAGCGGTCGTAGGCGCGTCCGAGCATGCCATCGTCGGCGACTGCCACGCTCCGCACCGCCGCGGCGAGCCCCGACCAGCCCACGCCGACCGTCCGCTGGTCGGTGCCGGGAAAGGGGCGCCCACTGAGGAACACCGCTGCGACGGGCAGGTCGTCGGCGGCCAGGGAGGCGAGGTAGTCCGCGAGGATCGCCGTCTTCTCGGACGTCTTCGTGGTCGCGGCCACGCGATCCGCGACTTCGCTCCAGCGGCGCATGTTCGCGATGGTATAGGGTGAGCGGCGATGCTCAATCGGCGCTGGTTTCCCGATCACATCGAGGGCGAGACGGTCGTCCTGCGCCGCCACACGCGGGACAACCTGGCGGAGTTCCAGCGCTGGTACCAGGATCCCGAGGTGGCCAAGCTGACGCGCTACCAGGACGGCCCGATGCGCCCCGAGGAGGTCGAGCGGTTCTTCCTGATGCGCGCCGTCGGCCCCGACGCGCTGGCGATGGGGATCCACATCAAGGCCACCGACCGGCTCATCGGGTCCTGCGCGTTCAGCCAGCTCGACGGCGACAACGGGTCGGCGCTGTTCCACATCACGATCGGCGAGCACGACAGCTGGGGCCAGGGATACGGCGGCGAGGCGACGGCGCTGATGGTGGACCACGCGTTCACGTCGCTGAACCTGCACCGCGTGGCACTCTCCGTGTTCGCGTTCAACGAGCGGGCGATCCGCGCGTATGCCCGGGTGGGGTTCGTCAACGAGGGCCGGTCGCGCGAGGCAATCTGGCGAGACGGGCGTTGGTGGGACGAGATCCACATGAGCGTCCTGGAGCCCGAGTGGCGGGCGCGCCGCTGGCAGGAGCGCGCCGTCGCCGATGGCCGGCCACTGGGCACGAGACGGGGCTGATGATGGCGACCAGCGGATCTGCCGCCCCGCGCCGGCTGCTCCCGACCGGGAGTCGCTGACCGTGCCGTCGGTCGGGCCGGCCGCCGAGGGTGCCCGCGCTGCCTTCCGCGAGCGCATGGAGGCCAAGGGCCACGCGGTGGACAACGCGCGAGCGGCGGCTGAGGGGCTCGAGGCGGCCCTTGACGCGGGCGTTCTCCAGCGAACCCCGGCGCTGGACCTGATGCTGGGCGACCTGGGGCAGGCGCTCGCGGCCAACGCGGGCGAGAAGCTGGGCGGCAAGAGCGCCGAGGCGGCGCGGTTCATCCTGCGGGCGATCTCACGGGAGATAGAGCAGGCGTAGGGTCCCGCCCTGGCGGTGCCATGGTCTCACCGACCCCCCGACCCGGGCCCCAGCCGCCTGAAGGCCAAGCCTGCGGCCTATGATCCGAGCCGCAGCGATGCCAGCAAGTCCGCGCCGCTCCGCCAGGCAGCCGGGTTGTCGTGCTCCAGGCGCCGCGTCTCGTGGCTCAGGATCGCGGCCACCTCCGGGTACTCGTCGCGCAGGTGGCCGCCGGGCTTGAACCGATTGGCCGCATCGTGGAGGAAGACCGCGTAGAGGGCCTCCGGGTCCGCCTGGGCGATGTGCGCCTCGGCCTCGGGCTCGAAGTCGATCGGGACCATCAGCCGGGCGAAGAACGCGCCGATCTCGTCCACGAGCGGGTCCACGCCCTGTGAGTGGCCGGCCCAGCGGACGATGGGCGCCTTGGAGACGAATGCGACGAACATCTGATGGGCGTCGGCCGCGTCGGCGACGAGCGTCCCGCCGAACGTGAGGAACTGGTTCGTCTCGGGGATCCGGTCGGCGACCTGGAGGCGTCCCCAGCTGAACGGCTGCGTGCACGGCAGCGGCCGGCGGCGGTCGAGCGAGACCAGGCGCCCGCGCCCCAAGTGCACCTCCCAGAACGTGACCTCCTCGGGATCGAAGTGCTGGAGCGTCGGTGCATCGCGCAGCGCCACGAGCAGCCGCGGGCCGGGCGTGGTCCCGGGCTGCGAGCCGTCGCGCAGCTCGAATCCGAGGCGAGCGAGATCCGAGGCGGCCTCGGCCATCCAGTCACCGCCCCACTCGACGGCACCCGGCCAAGAACGTGCCACGTGACCTGTCATGCCTGACTCCTCGGCTCCGCCGCTGGAGCCTCGCTGTGGGCGCGACGCCGCCCACCGGCGAGGAGCGCGACCGCGCCCCCGATGGAGGTGATGAGCAGGGAGATGGCATGCACCAGCACTGCGAACGCGAGCGCGGATTCGCGGTCGATGCCCACCGACGCCGCGATCGTGACGGCCGCCAGCTCGAACGTGCCCACATAGCCGGGAGCGGCCGGCACGGCGGTGGCGAGGTTGACGCCAGCCGCCAGCAGCGCCGCCTGGCCGATCGTGGGCTGGATGCCGACCGACTGCGCGGCAGCAGCGAAGCCGAGGACAGCGCACGACCAGGACACTAGCGTGAGCAGGAGCGAGACCGACATGACGCGCACGTCGCTCGTGACCGCGAGTCCTGCGCGGAGGCGCACCAGGAGCCCGTGGACGCGCGGCCAGCGGTTGATGAACGTTGCCGCGCGGTCGGCGCCGGGCAGGCGGTGCGCGACGAGGCCCACCATGATCGCGACGACCAGCAGCGCCGTCAGGGCCAGCCCGACCAGCACGGCGGACGCGACGATCCCACGCACTGAGAGCACGAAGATCGCCAGCGCGGCGATCACCACCACGACCAGCGTGTCCATCACGCGCTCGACGACGATGGTGCCCAGGATCGTGGACTTCGACAGCCCCGAGCGCTCACCCAGATCGTGGCTCCGCACGAATTCGCCGAGGCGCGCGGGCAGGACGTTGTTGGCAAGGTACCCGACCAGCAGCGAAGAGAGCGACTCCTGATACCGCACCCGCCCCACCGGCGAGAGCAGGACCTTCCAGCGCAGCGCGCGCGTGAGCAGGTCAACGCAGGCGAACACGACGAGGAGGGCCAGCCACTGGGGCTGCGCGGTGTGGATGACATTCCACGCCGCGGGGATGTCAACTGATCGGGCCACCAGGAACAGCGCGACCGCTGAGATGGCGATTCCGAGTGCTGCCCGGCCGAGGCTCCCGCGGTAGCGCATTGTCAGGCCGCGCCGGCCTCGCGGGTCGTCTCGCGGGGCTGGAGCTGCCGCGAGCGGCGCAGGCCGGTGCGGTGGAGCAGGTACCGCGTGACGACCCGCAGGGTGGACAGCCCGTAGACCACGCTGCGCTTGAAGTTGACCGAGCTCGCCTCCTCGAAGTAGCGGGTGGGCACGCCGATCTCGCCAACCTCGAGGCCGCCGGCCGCCACCACCTGGGCAATGAGGTCCTGGTCGAACACGAAGTCGTCCGAGTTGAGCCGGTACGGGATGGTCTCGAGCAGGCGGCGCGAGTAGGCGCGCAGACCAGTGTGGTACTCGGACAGGTGGAGGCCGAACGCCAGGTTCTCCACGCCGGTCAGGAACCGGTTGGAGACGAACTTCCACCTGGGCATCCCGCCAGCGAGCGGGTCGCCGAGGAACCGGCTGCCGAGCATCAGGTCCTTCTCGCCGGCGACGATCGGCGCCACGAGGTCGGGAATGCGCGTGGCGTCGTACTGGTAGTCGGGGTGGAGCATGACCACCACGTCCGCGCCCCACTCCAGCGCCCGGTCGTAGCAGGTCTTCTGGTTGCCGCCGTAGCCCAGATTCTGCCGGTGGACGATGGTCTCGAGGCCGAGTTGGTGGGCGACCTCGACCGTCTCGTCCCTGGACACGTCGTCCACGAGGATGACGTGATGGACGATGTCGTGCGGGATGTCCGCGTATGTCCGCTCCAGGGTCTTGGCGGCGTTGTACGCGGGCATGACGATGACGATGCGAGCCGCCTCGGGCATGGCGCAACGATACCCGAGCGGCGGCCCGAAGCCGAACCTGCCTTTCGTCAGGGGGAGCACGGCGGCGGCGGCCACATCGAGCAGCGCCCCGTCACGGCCCTGTCACCATCCGGGCGTAGGATTCGCTCGAACACCAACACGGACGAGCTACTGAGCGTCCCGCCCACCTGGAGAACCAGCCATATGTTCGAGCGCCTGTTCGGCAATCGAGCCGGCGACCCGGCCCTCGTCGGCCGCGTGCCACCCGGCCAGTACGTCACCGAGAAGTTCCCCGTCCTGCACTACGGGTCGGTGCCCAAGGTGGACCTCGCGACGTGGGACTTTCGCGTCTTCGGCGAGGTGGACAATCCGTTCCGCCTGACGTGGAGCGAGTTCCAGGCCCTTCCCCGCACCCAGCTCACCACCGACATCCACTGCGTCACCCGCTGGTCGAAGCTGGACACCCGCTGGGAGGGCGTGACAATCCAGACGCTCCTCGAGCTGGCGCAGGTCCGCCCGACCGCGACGCATGTCGTCGGGCATGCAGAGCAGGGCTACACGGCCAACCTCCCGCTCGAGGTGCTCGACGACGACGACGTCATCCTGGCCGACACCTTCGAGGGTGCCCCGCTCGAGGCCGAGCACGGCTGGCCGCTCCGGCTGATCGTGCCCAAGCGCTACTTCTGGAAAGGCCCGAAGTGGATCCGCGGCCTGGAGTTCATCACCCACGACCAGCCCGGCTTCTGGGAGCGTTACGGCTACCACAATGACGCCGATCCGTGGGCGGAGGAGCGCTTCGCGAGCTAGGCCGCGGAGCGCTGAGCGGTCGCGCATGCCATGGCGTGACCGCGCCGGGCGATTCTCATGATCTCGCAAGATGCGGTGGCTACGCTCGCGTAGTTCTTCTTCCGTGGCCGCGAGGCGCAATGACCACCGACCAGCGGGGCTCGCTGATCACCCGCCGCCGCCTCCTCGTTTCCGCCGGCGTGTTGGCCGTGGGCGCTGCTGCCCTCGCGGAGCTGGACCTGGGACCGTCGGGCACCGGCCAGCGGTCACCGAGCCCGTCGGGGGCGCCCGGTGCGGCTGCGGCCGGGGAGGCCACGTCGTCTCCTGCAGCGTCGCCGTCGGCATCGCCGGGTCCCCGGCGGACGTTCCGCTCACGGCCCGACATCGCCGCGCCCCTGGTCGAGCTCACCACGCTGCACGGCATCCCGGCGCCCGGATTGGTGTTCCTCACGCCGGCCAACGGCGATGGCGCTGACGGTCCGACCATCGTCGATTCATCTGGCGAGCTCGTGTGGATGCGGCCAGACACGGCGGGAAACGCCGCGGACTTCCGCATGGCAACGCTGGACGGCGCGCCGGTGCTCGTCTGGTGGGAGGGCGCGAACAACGCGGGGATCGGCGCTGGCGAGCACGTCGTGATGGACGCTGCCTACCGGGAGCTGATGCGGATCGAGGGTGGATCCGGGCGCAAGGCCGACCTCCACGACCTGCGGCTCACGACGCGCAGGACCGCGCTGTTCTTCGCTGACGCCTCGGCGGGACCTGGAACGGTGCCCGGCTCGACGGGAGCGGTGCCGGTGGTGATGGACTGCGCGGTGCAGGAACTCGACCTGGCCACCGGCGAGCTCCGGTTCGAGTGGCACTCGGTCGACCACATCGACGTCGCTGAGTCTGTCATCGACCCGCCGACCGCCGCCAACGCGGTGTGGGACTACTTCCACGGGAACTCGATCGACGAGGACCCGGACGGGACCCTTCTCGTCTCGGCGCGCAACACCTCGGCGGTGTACAAGGTGGACCGGGCAACGGGTCGCGTCCTGTGGCGGCTCGGCGGGCTCCGAAGCGATTTCGCGATGGGCCAGGGCGCGTCGTTCGCGCTCCAGCATGACGCGCGCCGGCAGCCCGACGGGACGATCACGATCTTCGATGACGGCCAGGCACCGGGCACGTCTCGGGGCATCGTGCTTCACGTGGACGAGCAGGCGATGACCGCCACACTCGTGCGCGAGTTCCGCCAGCCCCAGGGCCGGCTGGCCACGAGCCAGGGGAACGTGCAGATCCTGCCCAACGGCCACGTGTTCATCGGCTGGGGCAGCGTCCCGCGGTTCAGCGAGTTCGCCGCCGACGGCCGGCTCGTCCTCGACGCCGGGTTCACGGCCTCGCAGTCCTATCGCGACGGCCGCTTCGCGTGGGCGGGCCGCCCGGCCAGCCCGCCGGACATCGCCGTAGACTCGGGAAGCGATGGCGTGGTGGTCTATGCCAGCTGGAACGGCGCCACGGAGATCGCGAGCTGGGACGTCCTCGTCGGCGCCGACCACACCTCGCTGCGTCGCGTCGCCTCCGCACCCAAGCAGGGATTCGAGACGGTCATCGCCCTGCGCACCATGGGGCCGCTCGCGGGTGTGGTGGCGGTCTCGGCGAAGGACGCGCTCGGCGCCGTCCTCGGAACATCGTCCCCGGTGCTGCTGCCCGACTAGCCCACCGCGCGCCCGACGAGCGTGCCCAGGCCGAAGGTGACCGCCGCCGCGACCAGCCCGAGCAGCACCTGGCGACCGCCGGTCCTGATCACGCTCGCGCCCGTCACCACGGTGATCGCCGCCCCGACCACGAACAGCGCCATGGCCGAGATGACGATCGACGCGACCACGGCTGGCAGCCCCTCCGCCACGAAGAACGGCAGGATGGGCACGAGGGCGCCGAAGCCGAACAGGAAGAATGAGGTGAGCGCCGCCGTCCAGGCGGAGCCGCCGAGCTCGTCGGGGTCGATGCCCAGCTCCTCGCGCGCCAGCGTGTCCACGGCGCGGCTGAGCTCGCCGTTCACGATCGTCCTCGCCATCTCGCGCGCCTGCGCCTCCGGGAGGCCCTTGTGCTGGTAGATCAGCGCCAGCTCCTCCTCCTCCTCGTCGGGAACGGCCAGGAGCTCCTCGCGCTCCACCTTGACCTGGTGCGCGAACAACTCGCGGGCGCTCTGGACCGACAGCCACTCGCCGATGGCCATCGAAAGCGCGCCCGCCAGCATGCCGGCGAGGCCCGCGATCAGCACCGCATGGCCACCGCCGGATGCTCCCGCGACGCCCATCGAGATCGACAGGTTGGAGACCAGGCCGTCGTTGGCGCCCAGGACGGCAGCCCGCAGCTGGTTGCCGCCGCCCGCGCGGTGGCGCCCCTCGATCCGGGCGATCGTCCCGCCGTCGACACCCCGGCCGCCCGCCAGCTCGCGAAACAGCCTGGCATGCGAGCGCTCGTCGCCGGGCATCCGCGCGAGCGCCTCGGGCTGGTCGTCGTAGGCCGCCTGCTCAGCCGACTCACGCTCCGCGATCGTGGGCACCACCAGACTGGGGCCGAAGCGCCGGGCGACCAGCATGAGGACCCGGGTCCGCCAGCCCACACCCACCGCGCTCGGGTCCTGGCCGGCCTGGTTGAGCCGCGTGCGCCAGACGCCGGCGTGGGCGTCCTCCGTGGCAGCCATGCGCGTGTAGAAGTCGCGAAGCGCCGGACTGTCCTCGAGTTCGGCGAGCTGGCTGTAGAGGGCGACCGCATCGACCTCACCCTGGAGGTTCTCGCGGAACCGGGCAAGGTCCTCGGCGGTGGGCGGCGGCGGTGCGGCGGGCATGGGCGCGTTCATGGGGCTAGTTTGCTCCTGCGG
>JBBIIL010000055.1:0-19195 GCA_037446495.1 Chloroflexota bacterium
CCGGGCGGCTCTCAGCCACCGGCCGGGGCGGTGCTGGACACGGGAGCCCGGCGCCCCCCAGCGTGGCGCGCCGCCGCGGCACCGCCCCGGGCGGTGGGTGGTGCGGGAACGGTGTCGAGCACCGGGCCCGCCGGTAGCTGAGACATCGCCGGCCGGGGCGGGGCCCCGGGCGGGTCGTCGGTCAGGCCGGGCCGGGGCCCCGGGCGGGTCGTCGGTCAGGCCGGGCCCCGGGCGGGTCGTCGGTCAGGCCGGGCCCCGGGCGGGTCGTCGGTCAGGCCGATATACGGGCGACCGGCCACCGGTCCGAGGCCACCGCCACCACGACACGCCGAAGCACTCGCGGATGGGCGCGCTCAGACGTGTGATCCGGCGCGGCGCTGGTGCGGGATGCCGACCAGGGCCTCCTGCTCCCGCCCGGCCATGATCGCCTCGGCCGCGGACAGCCCCTTCGGCAGTGGCCGGTGGAGGAACAGGAACACGAGGTCCCCTCCGGCGTGCTGACCTCGCAGCCGACGATCACGTGCAGGTCGGCAGGAGCCGCGTCGACCGCCGCCAGCGCACCGTCGAGGGTGTCGTGGTCCGTGATCGCGAGGTGGGTCAGGCCGAGCTCGGCGGCGCGGCCGACCACCAGGCCGGGGTTCGCGACGCCGTCGGAGCTCGCCGACGTGTGGCAGTGCAGGTCGACCCGGGCGACGGGGCCGAGCTCGGCGGGACCGGGGCGGGGTTCGGGAACTCCGCCAGTCCTCAGCCGCCCGCCGCCGACTCGGCGAGGTACCGCCGGGCGTTGGCGCCCCGGACCGCGCGGATGTCCTCCTCGTACTTGAGGACGACGCCGAGGGTCTCGTCCACGGTGTCGCCGTCAAGTTCGGCGGCGCCCAGGCTGATCAGCGCGGCCGCCCAGTCGAGCGTCTCCGCCACGCCGGGGACCTTGGTCAGGTCCGCGGTTCGCAGTCGGTGGACGAAGGCCACAACGTCTCGCGCGAGCGCAGCCGGCGCGTCGGGCACGCGCGTGGAGACGATCTCGAACTCCTTCTGCGCCGTGGGATAGTCGATCCAGTGGTAGAGGCAGCGGCGCTTGAGCGCGTCGTGGACCTCGCGCGTCCGGTTGGAGGTCAGGACCACGCGAGGCGCCTGCGCGGCGCGAATGGTGCCGATCTCGGGGACGGTGACCTGGAAGTCGGACAGGATCTCGAGCAGGTACGCCTCGAACTCCTCGTCGGCCCGGTCGATCTCGTCGATCAGCAGCACGGGCGGGATGCCGTCGGTGGCCTCGAGCGCCTGGAGCAACGGGCGCTTGAGCAGGAACTCCGGACCGAAGATGTCGTGCGCGGTCGCCTTGTCGATCTCGCCGCGCGCCTCGAGCAGCCGGATCTCGAGCATCTGGCGCGGATAGTTCCACTCGTAGACCGCGGTGTTGACGTCCAGGCCCTCGTAGCACTGGAGCCGGATCAGCCGGGCGCCGAGGCTGGCCGCCAGCACCTTCGCCAGCTCCGTCTTGCCCACGCCGGCCTCGCCCTCGAGCAGCAGCGGCCGGCCGAGCTCCAGCGCCAGGAAGACGGTGGTGGCCAGGGAGCGCTCCGCGATGTAGCCGTGCTCGCGGAAGGCGGTGACGACCCCGTCGATGGCCCGCAGCGACAGGGGGCGGGAGGCACGGGAGGCGGATCGCTCGGCGGTGGCCGCCTGGGCGGCGGTGCGGTCGGCAGCCGCAGCGGCCGCTGTCGTCTCGTGTGATGCCATGCGCGGGATGCTACACCGGGGGCCCGGCCGGACGCGGGGGTTGGCGTCCCCCTCCCCGCTGCGCCCCACCTGCGAGCAGCCGAGCGGGCCGTGGTGTCAAGCCCTCGCGGGCCCATTGACAACTTCGACGGGCGAGGTCATAGTCTCGAAGGGAGTTGTGTATGTGGTGTTTGGAGCGTCTGTGGTGACTGATCTGCTCTCGACGGGCGAGGTCGCGCGCCTGATCGGCGCGTCCCGCCAGCATGTCGTCGACCTCTGCGACACCGGCAGGCTGGCCTCCTTCCGCGTCGGCAGGCACCGCCGCGTCCGGCGCGAGACGGTGGACGCCTACCTCGAGGAGCGCGAGCAGGCGCGCGTCGTGGACGCTTCCCACCTCCTCCAGCTCTGGTCGGGCCGCGTCCAGGCCGCCCACGTCGCCCTCGACTGGGGGCGCGCCCGGGACCTGGCGGCGCGCAGGCTCGCCGAGATGCGGGGCGACAGCCACCTCGCCTGGTTCGCCGACCAGTGGGCCCTCGTGCTCGCGCAGGGCGCGGAGGCCGTCATGGAGACCCTCACCCGGCGTGACGACGAGGCGGCTGTCCTCCAGAACAGCTCCCCCTTCGTCGAGCTACTCTCGGACGACGAGCGCGGGCGGATCACCGAGGCGTTCATCGACTGGTGGGGATCACAGAGGGCTGCCGCGTGAACCGCGACGAGTTCAACAACCTGGTCTGGCTGATCGGGCAGGTGGCCGAGGTCCGGGAGTTCGAGATCATCGGCAGCAACGCGATCCACGCCCACCTGCCACCGGAGAAGATCGCCGGGCCGCTCGCGGTGTCGGCGGACCTCGACGCCCTCCTCGACCGGATCCGCAAGTGGGACTCGGTGCTACGACAGCTCGGCCCCCTGTCGCCCTACGCCAAGGAGAAGCACGTCTGGGTCGACGTCGTGAGCGAGCACACCGCCCGCTACCCGGCCGGATGGCGCGAGCGGCAGATCCCGCTCCGCGTCCCGCTCGAGCCGTCGCCGGTCGTGTGGTGCCCGGACCTGACCGACATCGCGGCCGCCAAGATGGGGGCGTTCCGCCCTCAGGACAAGGCGTTCGTCGCCGAGCTCCTGCGCATCGGCGAGCTCGACCCAGGACTCCTCATCGAGCGGACCCGCATGGTGGAGCGGGTCGACCAGGAGACGCTCGACAAGGCCGTGGTCTGGGTCGAGGAGCGGCGGCGCCTCAGCGCGAACCCGGCGGCCACGGGTGGCGAGGGCGATCCCGCACTCGCCGGCTGACCGGCTGTCCTCCCAGGTCGGCTCGGAGCGGAGCCTCGCGAACAGGTAGGCGAGGGCGGCGTCCTCGACCCGAGCGTCATTGACCCAGGCTCACCACCACATCTTGCGCTGACCTGTGTCAGCGACCCAAGCGTCACCGTTCTTGACGGACAAGGCGGGCTCCCTACCCGTCCGGCGCGTCCAGGTCGTGGGCGTAGGCCGGGAAGCGGTAGCGCTGCGTCCGGTCCAGGATCCCGCCGTGCGCGAGGCGCGCGACCGTGGCACGCGATGCCGGATAACCGGCCACGAGCAGCGGCAGGAGCAGGTCTGCGGCCGTGGCGCGGGAGTAGGCACCGCAGGATGGCAGCCCCACGATCGCCGCACGCCCGAGGCGCGCCAGCCAGAGCATTGACCCCGGGTGCGCCGGGACGCCGTGGCGGATCACCCGACCGCCCAGATTCTCGAGCGCGACGAAGAGCGCGTCGCCGGGGTCGGTGCTGGCGCAGCCGGCGGTCAGGATGATCCGTGCCGCTCCCCTGCCCCGGGTTGCCGAGGCGAGTGCCGCCGCGACGGCGTCGGGGTCGTCGGCGACATGGGTGATGCCCGTGAGCGTAGCGCCCAGGCCGGCGACGCGGGCGGCGATGGACGCCTCGAAGCGGGCGCGGCCGGCGCCGGACACGGTTTCCTTGACGACGACCGCGATCGCGACGGGCTCGATGGGACGGACGCGCAGGATCGGGCGGCGCGACGACCCGGCGGCCTCGGCCGTGACCAGCGCCGCCTCGGGCACGAGATGGGGAGCCGTCTTCGCGCTCGCGACGAGGTCGCCCGGTGCCACGATCCTCCCTGCGCCGATGGTGAACAGCGCGACGGAGTCAACGCGATTGAGACGCTCGAGTGCGGCCAGCCGGACGTCCACGACTCCCGCGACTGCCGCGACAAGATCGATGCGCGACTGGGCCGGACCCCGCAACTCCAAGCCGGCCGCCCGCGCGTCACCGCCCACCGCCGCGTTGGCCAGCCGCAGGGCAGCCGCGTCCTCGTGGACGTCGCCGGTCTCGGGCACGAGCAGCGTGATCGGGCGGCCCTCCGGCGCCGGACCCAGCGCGGCGAGGTCGGCCTCCGTCAGCTGCCGGCCCTTGGCCCACCGCTGGCCGCCAACGTCGAGGTCGCGGGCCAGCACGGCGCCGACGAGCCCGGCCGGGGCTGCCCGACCGGGCTCAAGGTGCTCGACGCGCACGCCAGGCCGGTGGTGGCGCTGGGCTCGGGATCGGCTGGCTGGGGGTCAGCTGGCTCGCGCCAGCGCCGCCTCGATCGCCCGTCGCGCGTGGACCACCGCCATCGCCGCGCGGTACGCCCGCCCGGCGTGGATGTCCGCGTTGACCTCGCGGTCGCCCACCACCAGCTCCGCAGCAGCCGCGACGGCCTCGACGGAACCCATGGTGCCCACCAGCGCTGATTCGACCTCGTGCGCGCGGTACGGGTGGTCGGACACGCCGGTGACACCGACGCCCGCCCACTCGATCATCCCGCCGGCGCCGACCACCACCACGGCGGCGACCCCGGCGATGGGATAGCCCGACGCCCGCTGCTCGAGCGCCGCGTACGCGGACCCGGCGTCGTGCCTCGGGGCCGGCAGGATCACCGCGGCGAGGATCTCGTCGTGGGCGAGGCCGGTCGTGAACGGCCCCTGGAAGAAGCCGTCGGCCCTGACGTTGCGGGTCCCCGACGACGACTGGATCACCAGCTCCGCGTCGAGCGCCAGCAGGGCCGCCGGGAGGTCCGACGCGGGATCCGCATGGGCCACGGCACCGCCGACGGTGCCGCGGTTGCGGACCTGGACGTCGGCGATGCTCGGCACCGCGTCCCGGATGACTCCCAGGTGCACGGCCGGCGAGTCCATCAACTCGGCGTAGGTCGTCAGCGCGCCGACGGACAACCGTCCATCGTCGAGCCTGGACACGCCCCGCAGCTCCGGGAGCCGCCCGATGTCCACGAGACGGGCCGGCTGGGCCAGCCGCAGCTTCATCAGCGGCAGCAGGCTCTGGCCGCCCGCGATCAGCTTGGCGCCCTCGTCGGACGCGAGGATCGCCAGCGCCTCCTCCACGGATGAGGCCCGGGTGTACTCGAAGGCCGCCGGGATCATGCCTGGCCTCCCTTCGAGGAGCCGCTGCTGCGCGGCGCCGCCTGCATGGCGCCCCACACCTTCTGCGCGGTGAACGGCATGTCGAGGTGGCGGATGCCAAGCGGGCTCAGCGCGTCGTTGACCGCGTTGGCCACCGCCGCCGTGGACGCGATGCACCCGGCCTCGCCGACGCCCTTGACGCCGAGCGGGTTGACAGGCGACGGCGTGACCGTCTCGTCGAGCTCGAAATTCGGCAGCCACGCGGCGCGCGGCAGGGCGTAGTCGAGCAGCGAGCCCGAGAGCAGCTGCCCGTCGTCGTCGTAGACGGCCTCCTCCCAGAGCGCCTGGCCGATGCCCTGGACGATGCCGCCGTGGAGCTGGCCGTCCACGATCATGGGGTTGATCTTCTTGCCCACGTCGTCCACCGCCACGTAGCGGACCAGCTCGACGTTACCCGTCTCCTCGTCCACCTCGACGGTCGCGATGTGCGTCCCGAACGGGAACGTGCAGTTGGGGGTGTCGTGGTAAGCCGTCTCGTCGAGGTACGGCTCCATGCCCTCGGGCGCGTCGAACGCGAGGTCGAGCGCGAAGGCGATCTCCTGGATGGTCTTCTTCTTGTCGGGCGACCCCTTGACGCGGTACTCGGCGCCGTCCACCTCGATGTCGTCCACGCTCGCCTCGAGCATGTGGGCGGCGTACCGCCTCGCCTTCTCGCGGATCCTGGCGGCCGCCTTGATCGCGGCACCCGTGCCCACGTTGGACGTGCGCGAGCCGTACGAGCCGTAGCCGAACGGGGTGCCCTGGGTGTCCGAGTGCTGGACGACGATGTCCTCCATCGGAACGCCCAGCTCGTGGCTGATGATCTGGGCGTAGGTCGTCTCGTGGCCCTGGCCCTGCGGCTGGGTGCCCATCGTGACGACGACCTTGCCCGTCAGGTGGACCTTGATGTTGGACGACTCCCACATCGCGGCGCCCCAGCCCTCGCCGACGGCGCCGATCCACTTGGACGGGGCGACGCCGCAGACCTCGATGTACGTCGAGAGGCCGACGCCGAGCAGCTTGCCGCGCGCCTTCGCCTCCGCCTTCTTCGCCGCCGTGTCGGCGTAGCCGGCCATCGCGAGCGCCTTGTCCATGGCCGGCTCGTAGTTGCCCGAGTCGATGTACAGCTTGCTGCCGTTGACCGCGGTGAGCAGCCCCGACGGGTTGTCGTACGGGAAGCTGTCAGGCGGCAGGAAGTTGCGCCGCCGGACCTCGGCCGGGTCGATGCCCAGCTCGTCGGCGAGCAGGTCCATCGCCCGTTCCACCACGTAGGTGGCCTCCGGGCGGCCCGCGCCGCGGTATGCGTCCACGAACGTGGTGTTCGTGTACACGCCGGTGACCTCGCAGTGGACGTTGGGGATCTTGTAGGGGCCGGACAGGATGCGCCCGTAGAGCGTGGTGGGGATGCCTGGCCCGATGGTGGACAGCCGACCGCCGAGGTTGGCCAGGGTTCGGACCCGGAGGCCCTTGACCTCGCCTGCCCTGGTGGCCGCCACGTCCACATAGGTGATGTGATCGCGGCCGTGGATGGTGGAGCCGAAGCTCTCGCGACGCGCCTCCACCCACTTCACCGGCCGCCCGCCGATGGCCTTGCTGGCGAACAGGACGAGCGCCATGTCGGCATAGCAGAAGATCTTGGAGCCGAAGGCGCCGCCCACATCGGGGCTGATGCAGCGGATCTTCTGCTCCGGGACGCCCATGACGAACGCCGCCAGCAGGAGGCGCTGGATGTGCGGCGTCTGGCTGGACATCCAGATCGTGTACTCGCCCGTTCCCGGGTTGTACCAGCCGATGTCGCCGCGGACCTCCATCGGGTTGGGGATCAGGCGATGGTTGACGAGGCGCTGGCTGACCACGACCTCGGCATTCGCGAAGGCCGCGTCCGTGCCGGGCTTGTCGCCCACCTGCCAGTCGAAGACGTGGTTGTTCGGTGCGTTCTCGTGGAGCTGCGGGGCGCCGTCGGCGATCGCCTTCTCGGCGTCCACGACCGCGGGCAGCGGCTCCCATTCCACCTCGATCAGGTCGAGCGCGTCGCGCGCCTGGGCCGCGGATTCGGCGATGACGGCCGCGACACCCTCGCCGGTCCACTTGACGCTGTCGGTGGCGAGCGCCCGCGGGGTGCTGATGTTGTTCTGGATCCCCGACGCGCCGCCCGCCGGCCAGGCCATGGGCAGCGGGTTGTACGGGATGTCGGCACCGACGATGACGGTGACGACGCCGGGGGCCGCCTTCGCGGCCGAGATGTCGATGGAGCGGATGTTCGCGTGCGCGTACGGGCTGCGCAGGATGGCCATGTGGGTCATCGCGGGCAGCGTGATGTCGTCGAGGTAGCGGCCCCTGCCCGTGATGAACTTGGGGTCTTCGACCCGCTTGACGGGTGCGCCCAGGACGTCGGCGGTCATCGTCGTCCTCCTATGCCGTCGCGGCCGGCATGGCGCCGCGCATGACGCTGGCAGCCTCGCGCACCGCGGCCACGATGTTGTGGTAGCCCGTGCAGCGGCAGATGTTGCCCGCGATGGCGTGGCGGATCTCCGCGTCTGTGGGCTCGGGGTTGTGGGCGATCAGGTCGGCGGCGGTCATGATCATGCCGGGGGTGCAGAACCCGCACTGCAGGCCGTGCTTGTCCCAGAACGCCTGCTGCACGGGGTGCAGCGAGCCCATCTGGCCCAGGCCCTCGATCGTCGTGACGGACGACCCGTCGGCCTGCACCGCGAGCATCGTGCAGCTCTTCACGGCGAGCCCGTCCAGGTGGACGGTGCAGGCGCCGCACTGGCTGGTGTCGCACCCGACGTGGGTGCCGGTGAGCTCCAGGTCCTCGCGCAGCATCGAGACCAGGAGCGTGCGCGCTTCGACGTCCACCTCGCGGTGTTCGCCGTTCACATCGAGCGCAACGTGCAGCTCGGCCACCAGGACGACCTCCTTCCGCCGGGTACGGCATCGCCGCGGGTCCCGCCGCGGCTGGCAGGGGTGACGCTGATCGTCCGCCGGGACGCCCCGGGCGAAGCCCGGGACGACGACGGGTGGTGTCTGGTCCGACGCGGCCAGGAGGCGGTGGCCCCGGGATGGTTGGGGGAACACCGGGCGCAGGCGCGTACGCGGATGGTGGCAGGGTGGCGGCCTGGGCGCAACCCGGTTTCCGTGCGGCGTCGCGCAGCAGCGTCGGCGGGCTCTTCGCGCGAGTGCGGGCTGGCGGGCGGCGGGCGGCGGGCGGCGAGTCCTAGCGGTCCGTCTGCTGCCCCTCGCGGGCCTGGCGCCGGCGCGACGCGCGATTGTTGCTGGCCGGGATCGGTCGGGCGTCGCGGATCGTGCGCGGGTCGAGGCCCGCCTCGACGGCGTCCGCCAGGGGCATCACGGCATAGCGCGCCGCCACTGCCAGCTGGCGGAGGGCCGCCCGGGCAGCCTCGGGCGAGTGGTCGGCGAGGCGCGCGGCGTTGGTCAGGCCGACGCGATCGAAGCCGCGGCCATTCGCCGAGGCCGCGTACTGGGAGGCCCACACGAGCTCCGGCGCCTGGTCGATCTCGAGGTCGTCCTCCCTGACCCGCAGCGCCGCGCAGACCACACCCCGGTCGCCGGGCGTCTCGCGCACGAGCTGCCAGTTGTCAGGCCCGGCGATCAGGTCCACGAGCAGCGACTGCCACGGAGCGTCGAGGAGCGTGGCGCCGCCGGCTTCGTGCGCCGAGCCGCCGATGATCGCCAGCATCGCGTGGGCGCCCGACGAGCGGGCGAGGAGCCGCTGGCTGGCATGGGTGAACAGGGCGCGTTCCGAGGCGCTCGCGCCGACCGTGACGGCGTCGGGCTCCTCCACCACGATCATGCGGCAGCCGGCCGCGACCAGCGCCTCGATCTCGCCCGCGAGCGTCTCCGCGAGGCTGAGCGCCACGTCGAAGCGGCTGGCGGTGAGCCCGGCCGCGGGCGGCGGCTCCTCGCCCGCTTCCCTCGTGCGCAGCACGGCATCGTCGACAGCCAGCCGGGCCAGCGTGTACGGCCCGGGGACCGCCTGAGCGACGGTGGTCCCCTTCGGGGCGGCCGTGGCGGCCGCCGTCCACGCGGCCACCAGCGGGCGCTCGGCCTCGAATCGGCCCGCGAAGATGGAGGAGCGCACGGCCTCAGCAAGGTCGGGCCAGCGAACCTGGCCGTCGGTCAGCAGGTCGATTCCGGCGTCGGCCTGGGCGGCCAGCACCTCCGCCACGAGCTGGGCGGTGGCAATGGCAAGCGTGTCGGCGTCGGCTCGACCGGCCGCCACCTCGGCCTCGAGCGCGGCCAGGTCAATCCCATCGGAGGTCAGGCGGGGCCAGGCCCCTTGCAGCATCGCGAACATGACGCAGATCGTACCGTCCCGGCGGGTATGATCGAGCCACCGGGTGGGCGCCATGCGCGGGAGGTGGCGCTGGACCTTCATGGGCCGTCTGGCAGGAGGAGCGGTGCCGGAACTTGACGACGTGCGGGCGCAGCGCCGAGATGAGGACGCCGCCCTGCTCGCCCGGATCGTCGCTCGCGACGAGGCCGCCGTGGAGGCGCTCTACGCCCGCTACTCCGGCCCCCTCTACTCGCTCGCATACCGGGTAACAGGTGCCGAGCGCTTCGCGCAGGACGTGGTCCAGGAGACGTTCGTCGCGGCCTGGCGCGATGCCGCCCGGTTCGACCCGGCGCGGGGCGCCGTTGGCCCGTGGCTCTTCTCGCTGGCGCGCCACAAGGCGATCGACTTGGTGCGCCGCGAGCAGAACGTCCGCAAGCGCACCGCGGAGGTCGACCTCGAGTTCGAGCAGGCCGAGGACGACGTGGACAACGAGGCGTGGATGCGGATTCGCCGCGACCGCGTCCGTGACGCGATCGCGGAGCTCACGCCGGTCCAGCGAGAGGCGCTCGAGCTGGCATTCTTCCGCGGCCTCACCCATGTCGAGGTGTCAGAACAGCTGGGGATCCCGCTGGGGACGGCGAAGACGCGCATCCGGAGCGCACTCCTGCGGCTGCGCGACGTCCTCGGCGATTCCGTGTCGGAGAGGCCGGGCGATCCCCGGCTGACACCGGGGGCCGGGGCGTGACGCGCGAGCACCGCCACGTTGGGGCGCTCGCCGCCGGTGCGGCCCTGGGCGACCTGGCCCCGAAGGAGCAGGCGCGCTGGGCAGGGCTGCATGAGCGCTGCGCCGGCTGCCGTGCCGTCGGGCGCGAGATGGACGCCATCGTCGCCGAGCTGGCCCTCGCAGTGCCGCAGCGCCTGCCGCCGCGCCTGCCGCCCCCGGCCCTCCTCGACAGGATCCGCGCGGCGATCCGTGCCCAGGTGGACGCGGGGTAGCCGCTCGCGCGCTCAGCCGATCGGGGCGACGCTGATCCAGGTCGGGTACCCGATCGACCACAGGATGCCAAACGCGACCAGCAGGCCGACGAGTCCAGCGGCCTGGACGGCGAGCAGACCGCCGCGCCCGAGCAGCGGGACGGCGGTCCCGTTCTCCGGCCCGGGGCGCTGCCACAGCGACCTGACCGTGGGCACGCCCGTGGGCAGGAACAGGACGCCGAACCAGAGGCCCGCCAGGAGGCCGCCGACGTGGGCCCAGTTGTCGATGTCGGTTGACGTCGCGCCGAGGTAGAGGTTGAGCGCGATCAGCACGGCGAAGTTGACGACGAGGACGCGCGTATTGAGGCCGAGTGCCGGCTTGTGGACCACAAGGGCGCCAACCATCAGGCCCATGAGCCCGAAGATCGCGCCGGACGCACCGACCGACGCCTGGTTGGGCCCGAAGGAGAATGACATCAGCGACCCTGCGATTGCGAAGGCCACGTAGAACGCCAGCATCCGCCAGCGGCCGTACAACCGCTCAACGAGCGGTCCCACGATCCAGATCCAGTACATGTTGAACACCAGGTGCAGGGGGTTGTCGACGAGCGACGCGTGGACAAGCGCCGCCGTGGCCAGCCGCCACAACTGGCCCTGCGCCACGGCCGCCTTGTCCAGCAGCAGCGCGCCCAGCACCCGGTTGCCGTCGGACCCGCCGAGGTCCGCGATGAGCGAGACGATCGTCGTGACCGCGATGATCCCCATCGTCATCGCGATCGCCGATCCGCCACGTGCCTGCGAGAAGTACCTGCCGGCGGCCTTCGAGTCGCCCCTCTCCTTGCTGATCCATCCGAGGCGCGAGGCGATCTCCGCCTTGTCCTCCTGTGGCGCCAGCCCCTCAGCGCGACGGTAGGCCTCGGCGGCCCCGTCGAGGTTGCCGCTGCGCACGCGAGCGCCGGCCAGCTCGCGCCAGGCAGGGTAACTTGCCGGCGTCTCGGGAAGCCGAACAACCTCCTGCCAGGCGCTCACCGCCTGACTATCGTCACCCAGGCGGTGCATCGCCTGGCCGAAGCCGAGCAGGGCTGCGGCCGTGATCCCGCGGTCGTCGGTGCCGATCACGCGCTGGTAGAGGCGTCCCGCGTCGACGAACTGGGACTGGTCCATCAGCTCGGCTGCGTGGTCGAGCGCGGCGAGCGCCTCGTTGCGCGCGAGCGGCCCGCTGTTGGCCAACGCGCCGTGGAAGTCGAAGGGGGGGCGATCCGTCACGGCGGGAGAGTACACGGGCCGGGTCCGGGGGACAGCCCGCCGGAGGTCCGGGCCCCGCGCGTAGACTTTCGGCCATGTGCGGACGGTTCCAGCAGCAGCGCCCCGCCTCGGAGCTGGCGCGGATCTTCGACGCCGAGGACCTCACCGACGCCCCCGACCCGCGGTTCAACGTCGCGCCCACTGACGAGGCGTCGGTGGTGGTCCAGCGCGATGTGCGGCGGGCGGTGGTCCGGTACCGCTGGGGCCTCATCCCGCCCTGGTCCGACGACCCCAAGATCGCCTCGCGCACCTTCAACGCCCGCGCCGAGACCGTGACCACCAGCCCGATGTTCCGCGATGCCTTCAAGAAGCGCCGCTGCCTTGTGCCGGTGGACGGCTTCTACGAGTGGCGCCGGGTTGGCGAGGTCCGCACGCCGCTCACCATCTTCGACCCGGACGGGCAGCAGCTCGCGCTGGCCGGGCTGTGGACCGGGCGCCAGGACCTCGAAACGGGCGGGTGGCGCCGGACGTTCACGATCATCACCACACGCCCCAACCGGTTCATGGCGGGGATCCACAACCGGATGCCCGTCATCGTGGACCCGGCAGACTGGCAGCTGTGGCTGGATCCGTCGCCCAGCGACCCAGGCGAGCTGGTGGGCCTGCTCGAGCCGCGCGACGACCTGTTGCTCGACGCCTACGCCGTTCAGCCGCTGGTCAACAATGTGCGCAACGACGGCCCGGACCTGCTGTTGCCGGCCCCCGCCGAGGACGGGCCACTGCTCACATAGCCGACGGCGTCGCGCCGCCTCAGTCGGCCGCGGCTGCCTCCCAGCCGGTTCCGCCCTGCGCTGCGGCGAAGGCCGCTGCGGGATCAGATCCCCCGTCGAGCGCGGCCGCGTAGGCGGCCACCAGCGCCTCGAACGCACCGCCGTCCCCCTCGGGTGCGGCGAGCACGGTGGCGTCCTCGGGCAGCCCGGCCGGCACCGTGCGCGCAGCCAGGGCGCCGGGCGAGACCAGCACGACGAGGGGCATGCCGGCGTATCCGCTGGAGGCGACCGCAGCCGCCAGCACCTCGGACGAGACGTCGTCGGTTACCACCAGCACGCCGCTCGGCTCGAGGTATCTGATCGCGAGGTCGATGTCGGCCGCCTCGAGGCGCGGGCCGCCGGACGCCGCAGCCGACGGCGACGCGACGCGATCGGGGTCGGCCAGGGGCGAAGGGAGGTCGTCATCGCCTGCCGCCCCAACGGCAACCGGCTCGACGCGCAGTGTCGGACGGGCGGGATCCCGGAGCACGGCCGCGTGGCCCACGCCCGCCCTCGTGAGCGCGAGCAGCAGCGAGTCCCCGGCCGCATCCTCCCCCACCCGCCCGACAAGCTCGACGCGGGCACCGCGTCCCGCAGCGGAAAGCGCGATGCCACAGGCACGGCCAGCCGGGGCGGGCGGCGGCGAGGGGCGCCAGGCAGGGCTGCCGATGATCACGATCACCCGGCCAGCCTACACCGGCTCACCGGGTCGCCGGAGCGCGCCCGGATCAGTGGTCCGGCGAACGCGATGGTGGCGGGGTGTCGCTGCCTGGAGTCGGCGGCGGGCTGCCATCATGGCCGCCGCCGCCATCCTCGGTGGGCCGGGGCGTGTCGGTCGGCTGGGCCGTGCTCGTGGGCCTGGGCGTGGGACCCGAGCCGTGCCCGGCCGAGGTGCCGGACCCGTCGGACCCGCCGCTCACCGTGCCATGCGGCTCGGCCGTCTCGCCAGGCTCTGCGGACCCGCCCGGGTCTGGACTCTCCGAGGCTCCAGGCGGCTCGCTCGGCTCGGGCGAGGGACTGTCGCTCGGAGCCAGCGAGTCATTCGATGTCGGAGCCGTCGTCTGCTCGGGGGTCGCCGACGGGGGCGCGGTCACACCCGGCGTCGACGGCGTGGGGATGCTGGGCGACGGGCTGTTGCCCTCGCCGTTGAACGCACCGAGCGCCCCCGCGGTTCCCGCCGCTGCGGCGCCAACGGCCAGCGTGGCAACCAGGACCACGGCGATCGCCTGAGCGCGCGCCGCTGCCGGGAAGCCGCGCCCGAACGTGATCCGGACCGCGTCGCGCACCGATGCGCCAAGCGCGAGCAGCGACAAGCGCCTCACCGCCGACCCAGCCGCCACCGCCGGCGCCGGGGTGGGCTCTCCGGCAATCGCCTCCATCACGCGGTCGGCGAAGTCTGCACTCGGCTTGACCGTGCCGCGGTCGGCGACCGCCTCGAGCTCGCGGGCCGTGCGCGCAACGGACGCCACCTCGTCGGTGGGCAGCTCCATGCCGCCCAGCTCGGAGGAGTTGAAGGGGTTCGGGTTGTGGCCCGGGTAGCGCGCCCTCATCCCTGGTCATCCTCGAGCACGTTGCGCAGCCGGGCGAGGCCGCGGTGCAGGTGCGTCTTCACTGTGCCGAGCGGTCGGTCGGTCGCCTCCGCGATCTCAAGGAGGGAGCGCTCGGCGAAGAATCGGAGCGCCACCACCTCGCGGTAGGGCTCGTCGAGGGCCGCCACGGCCGTTCGCACACGCGCGTCCTGCTCGGCGCGGAGCACCGAGTGGGCAGGGTCCACAGCGTCCGACCCGCCGCTGGTGCGGAACCGGTCCTGTCCGGGTCCGTCCGCCTCCGCTGCGAGCGGATCCAGCCAGGTGACCTGCCTGCGGCGACCCGCGTTGCGGATGGCGAGCCGCACGGCGATCCGCGAGAGCCAGGCCCCGAACGGACCGTCGGCCCGCCACGTGCCGAGCGCGCGGTACGCGATCACGAAGGCCTCCTGGGCGACGTCCTCGGCCTCGGAGCGGTCGCCGAGGATGCGCGCGCAGGCCGAGATGACCGAGGCGCTCTCCCGCTCGACGAGTCGGCGGTACGCATCTGGGTCGCCTGCCAGAACGGCCCCGACGATCGTGCGGTCATCGTTCGCTGCTCCGGGTTCGAGGGCGACGTCCGGGCTTCCGTCCGTGGACCTGTCCTCCGTGCTGCGACTGACACCAACCCGCGCGGGGCCAATCCGAGCCCGCCCCGTGTCCGACGCCATTGTCGGGGACACGGGGCGATCCCATCGCAGAACCGAGGCCACGATCTCCGGGACCGGCTTGGCCTAGTGGTCGCCACCTCCGTCGTGACCGCCATCGCCGGCGCTGCCACCGCCCGACTGGCTCCCGGAGTCGCTGCCGGCCTGGCTGCCCGCGTTGCTGGTGCCATCGCCCGAGCCGCCATTGGATGTCGGCTGGGAGTTGGTCTCGCTCTGGTGGTCCGTCGGCTCAGGGCTGCTGGCGCCCTGGTGGTTCTCCTGCGCGCTGGTGGCGCCGTTGTGGTCGCTGGCCTCGGGCGTCTCGGACGGCTCGGCCGCCTGGCCCGCCCCCGACGTCTCGGAGGGCTCAGGGCTGTCGGTGTGCTCGGCAGCTCCGATCGGCTGGGCCGCGTCGCTGGGCTCGGCCGTCTCGCTCGGCTCCGGGCTGGCGGACGGGTCCGCGGACGGCGGCTGCTCCGCCGAGGTGGAGAGCGCATCCGCAGCGTGCCGGCCGCCAGTCACCAGCGTGCTCGTCGCGAGCGCAGCACCCGCCACCAGGAACAGGGCGACGACCGACGTGCCGACCGATCGGATGATGGTGTGGCTGTTCCGCATGGCCAGTGACTCCTAGGGCGCTGGCGGCCTCCCTCGCTTGCGGGCCGCTCCACCTTGCTCGAGCCATGACGTGGGCGAAAGGTTTCAGGCTGTCGGTCGAACCCAGCCCTGAACCATCGTCCGTCCGGCGTCCGCACGCCGCATCTGGTGCCGATGGTGCCGAAACGACCATCGGCGGACGTCCGCGTCCGGCAGCTCCGGGGCGGTGCGTTCAGCGGGAGCGGCCGGGCGCCTCCGGCTCGTCCACCACCACCTCCACGGGCGCGATGCCCGAGGCCTCGAGCTCGGCGCCGATCTGGTCGTGGTCGCCGACGAGGACGATCGCACACCGGTCCGGACGGACGTGCTCCCGCGCGACTCGCTGGACATCCTCGATCGTCACCGCCTCGATGGCACCGCGGTAGCGGATGAGCTCGTCGTCGGGCAGGTCGTAGGTGAACAGCCCCGAGAGCGAGCCCACTACCGGCCCCGGGGTCTCGAAGCGGAGCGGGAAGATCCCCACCACGAAGTTCTGGGCCGCCCGGAGCTCCGCCTCGGTCACCGGCTCGTCGCGGATCCGGTCGAGCTCGAGCAGGAACTCCTTGATCGAGGGCACCGTGACCTCAGTGTTGACTGCGGCGCGGCCGGCGAAGGGACCGGCCGAGCGCCGGACGTCGAAGCCGGCGTAGGCGCCATAGGTGTAGCCCTTGTGCTCGCGCAGGTTGGACATGAGGCGCGAGTTGAACAGCCCGCCGAGGATCATGCCCATCACATGGACGGCATGGAAGTCGGGGTGGCGCCGCTGGATCCCCGGGTGCCCGATACGGATTTCTGACTGCACCGAGCCCGGTCGGTGGACGACGCGGATGAAGCGGTCGCCGACGGCACTCGTGTCGTCCGTGACGCCGACGCTGGCCTGGCCGCCCGTCCAGCCGCCGAACAGTCGCTCCGCCGTCGTCACCACAGCGTCCGGATCCACGTCGCCGGCGACGATCAGCGCGGCGCCCGCAGGCCCGAAGGCGCTGGCATGGACGGACCGCAGCTCGGTGGAGGTCAGGCTCCCGACCGTCTCGAGAGTGCCGCCGGCGGGACGTCGGTACGGCGATGACTCGGCATAGATCGCGGAGACGAACGCCTCCTCGGCGCGTCGGCGCGGGTCCGCCTTGGCCTGAATGAGGTCGTTGAGGCGCTCGTCGCGGATGCGCTCCACCTCGGACACCGGGAAGGATGGGCGGCGGACGACCTCGGCCAGGAGCTCGAGCGCGGGTTCGAGGCGCGAGACCGGCACGTCGAGGCCGGCCGCCGTGGCATCCCAGCCCGCCTCCGCGTGCATCGAGGCACCCAGGCGCTCGAACGCCTCGGTGAGCTCGATCGCATCGCGGACCTCCGTCCCCTCGGTCAGGCCCCGGGCCGCGAGCACCGTCGCCCCCGCCAGGCCGGCCGGCTCGTCGGCGGCGCCGCTGCGGATGGTCAGCGATGCGGAGACCAGCTCGCGCGAGGCCATCGGCGTGACGATGACGCGCATCCCGTTGGCCAGCGTGGAGCGGAACGTGTCCGGGAAGTCGTACGGGCGCGGCACGCCCGGGACCGGGCGCTCCGCGATGATGCCGTCGCGCGAGCTCATGCGTCTGCCTCCCCCTCGTCACCGGCCTCGGCCGCGATCTCGGGCCCCTCGCCGCCCTCGGACGCACCGCCGGCCGGCAGGTACGTGAGCACCACCCGGTTGTCCTCGCGGAACACCTCCGCGGCCACGTCGCGGATCTGCCTCGCTGTGACCGAGAGGTACCGCCCCAGGACGGAGTTGATCATGTCGGGATCGTCAAACAGGGTGGCGTACATGGAGAGGCGCTCAGCACGCTCCTCCACGCGGGCCAGCGCACCCAGCTCGTCCGCCTCGGTGAGGGCGCGGGCGCGCTCCATCTCGTCCTCGGTGGGCGGTTCGGCCGCCAGCTTCGCCAGTTCCTCCAGGTACGCCGCCTCGACCACCGCCGGGTCGATGCCGGGCCGCACCGTGGCATAGCCGAGGATCGCGGACGCCCCGCCAACGGCGGGAACCGTGGCGATCATCACGTCCTGCGCAATCCGCTCCTCGCGGACCAGGCGGCGGTTCAGGCGGGAGCTCTTCCCGCCCGACAGCAGCTGCGTGGCGAGGTCCACCGCGTCGAGCCGACGGTCGCCGTAGGCGGGGGCGCGAAACGCGAAGTGGACGCGGGCCAGCGGGACGCGATCCTCGACCACCTCGCGCGTCTCCGCTCCGATCACCGCGGGCAGCGACATGTCCGGCAGCGGCGGGATGGCGGGGGTAGCCGGGATGGCCCCGAAGTAGCGGTCCACCCAGGCGCGGACCTGGTCATGCTCGCAGTCCCCCACCACCGAGAGCACCGCGTTGTTGGGCGCGTAGTAGGTCTCGAAGAAGCCGCGCACGTCCGCCAGCGAGGCCGCGTCGAGGTCCTCCATCGACCCGATCGTCGGGTGGTGGTAGGGGTGGTCCGCGGGGTACAGGTGCCCGAGCAGCTTGTGGACCCACAACCCGTATGGCCGGTTGTCGTAGCTCCACCGCTTCTCGTTCTTGACGACGTCGCGCTGGTTGTCGAGGTTCTCCTGGTTGAGCGCGTCGAGGAGCGTCCCCATCCGGTCCGCCTCCAGCCAGAGCGCGAGCTCCAGCTGGTGCGAGGGCATCGTCTCGAAGTAGTTGGTCCGGTCCAGCCAGGTGGTCCCGTTGAGGGTGCCGCCGGCCGCCTGGACGAGCGCCATGTGCTCCGACTTCCCGACATGTGCGCTGCCCTGGAACATCACGTGCTCGAACAGGTGCGCGAAGCCAGTCTTGCCCGGGACCTCGTGCTTGGAGCCGACGTTGTACCAGATGTTCACGGCCACGGCAGGCGCGAGGTGGTCTTCCGCGACGATCAGGCGCAGGCCGTTGGGGAGGCGCTCGTCGGTGAACTCGACGACGGGTACGGGCATCCGGGATCAGACCTTCGGTGACGGGGTGGGTGGGGCGATTGTAGGGTTTCCCGCCCGGGGGGCCGGTCGAGACTCCGTCACGGTGCAGACGCGGCCGAGTTGGGCCCCGACACGTCAGATCGGCAGCAGCATCGCGATCACGGTGATCACGAGCCCGATGACGAACGAGTCGCGGATCATCCGGCCGAGGGCAGCGATGTCAGCGCGGTGCGCCGCCTCCTCCTGGACCTGCTGGATCGTCCCGTACGTCGTGCCGAAGTTCGAGATGCGCCGCATGGCGTACGCACCGCAGAAGCGCCGTCGGGCCTGGAGCACCGAAAACGCGCCACCCCAGGCTGGCAGCAGCACCACCACGCGGGCGATGACCGGCGCATGGGCCGCGATGAGCACCACCAGCAGCACCGCCGCCACCGCGAGGCCCAGGAACCCGCCGATCCAACGTCGCCGGATTTCCCAGGGCCCAATGTTGCAGACCCCGGGGATGTAGCCGTCCTCGATTGGCTGGATTCGGTAGCCGGGAGAAGTGGGCGCCGGCAGGGGTGAGGTCATCGGGTCTGCGAGCTCGTGCGCGATTGCCTCGGCATTTGATCTCCATTCGATTCGCGGGTGCCATTCACCATATTCGCTCAAGTTGCGTATTCGCTCATGCTGCTCAGACGGATGCTCCTGCCGGACCGGGCCGGACCGGGCCGGACCGGGGCTCCCTCCAGGGGCCGCTCTCCGTGGCCCCGATGCCGAACCGCCCCTCCGGGGCGCCCCGCCAATGCCCGCCCACCACTCTCGGCACCCGCCTCGCGGGCGAGCCGCGCGGTAGCGTCGCGGCCGGGCTCCGTCACGCAGGAGAGACGGCCAGGCGGGCCAGGACGGCCGCTCTCAGGCACCGGCACGGGCGGTGCTCGGACGGCCGCTCTCAGGCACCGGCACGGGCGGTGCTCGGACGGCCGCTCTCAGGC
>JBBIIL010000056.1:0-5474 GCA_037446495.1 Chloroflexota bacterium
GCCAGCCAGCCCAGGCCCCGGATCCTCATCCTCTGCCTCATTGAATATCTCCCGTCCTTTCCGAGCGGCCCTGGGGGAGGCCGGAGTGGTGTCGTCGCCCGACAACTGTCAGGTCGACGGGATGATTGCGCGTCGACGCCTGACGTCGACGAGTAAAGAGTGGGTCGTGGTCCTGTCCACGTCCAGTACCAACCGACTATGCCGGACCGCTGATATCGGCCCCCAACCGACCTCGCTACGCTGTATCTGGTGCACTCTGGCACCGAACGGTCCTGGGACGATCGGGCTTATCCGGGGATTGCCTGCAGGACAATTCAGGCGGGTGCACCCGGTCCGGATCCCAAGTGCGGAGCCTGAAAGTACTAGTCCACACGGGGGATTGCTAGGCCTATTTTCCTAGATTCCACGTGTGGACCGTTCTCCGGACCATTGGATCTGGTGCGGCGTCGCACCGAAGGGCCCGCGTTCGCGACGAATGGCGTAGGACCCCTTGGGCGGGGCGGAGAGGGTCGCGGCGCGAGCGCGGAGCTGTGGACCCGTTCGTCGAGTTGGGGCCGGGGGCCGCGCCGGTCGCGGTCAGGCGCCGCAGACCCGAGAGGCGATCCCGCCCGGAGTACCGGCCGCCTGTTCAGCCTAGCGGCCCCTCGGCCTCGGGGCGGAGAGCCGCTACGATGGTGCCCGGCCGAACCGCCACCAGGAGCCTGCGTGTCCAGCGCTGCCGAGCCCGCTGCCCCAGCCGCCATCCGCGCCGGTGTACGCGCCGCGATCGAGCGCGCCTGGAGGGCCGCCGAGCTTGCCGGGACGCTGCCGGCACCAGAGGAGGGGCGGGCCGCCGCGCCCACCGTCGAGGTGGAGCGGCCGGCCAACGCCGCCTTCGGCGACTTCGCGTCGAACCTGGCGATGAAGCTGGCCCGCCCGCTGCGCCGCGCGCCGCTGGACATCGCGGAGGCGCTGGCGACGGCCCTGCGCAACGGCGCCGACGCCGCGCTCTTCTCGTCGGTGGACGTGGCGCGGCCCGGGTTCCTCAACCTGCGGGTGGCCGACGCGGTCTACGAGGCGCTGGTGGCGGGCGTGCTCGCTGCGCCGGCTGCGTGGGGCCGCATTCCGGCGGTCAACCCGCGCAGGGTGAACGTCGAGTTCGTCTCCGCCAACCCCACGGGGCCGCTGACCGTGGGCAACGCGCGGGGCGCGTTCGTGGGCGACCTGTTGTGCCGGGTCCTCCAGGCGGGCGGCCAGCAGGTGACGCGCGAGTACTACTTCAACGACTCCGGCGCCCAGGTCAACCACCTCGGCGCATCGGTGTACGCGCTCCGCCGCGGCGAGCCCGTCCCCGATGACGGCTACCGGGGCGCCTACGTCGAGACGCTGGCGCACGACGTGCCCGAGGACACGTGGGCGGCCGCCACCGCCGAGGGCGCCGAGCCGGACGCGGTGCTGGGCGCGTGGGCGTCGAGGCGCGTGCGCGGCATGATCGAGGCGAGCCTCTCGCGGCTGGGCGTGCGCTTCGACGTCTGGAAGAGCGAGGCCTCGCTCCACGACGAGGGCTGGGTGGCCCGCGCGGTGGACCGCCTCCGCGCGGCCGGCGAGGTGTACGAGCAGGACGGGGCCACCTGGTTCCGCTCCACCGCGTACGGCGACGACAAGGACCGCGTGATCTTCAAGTCGGACGGGCGGCCGACGTACTTCGCGGCAGACATCGGCTACGTGACCGAGAAGTTCAGCCGCGGCTTCGACCACCTGATCTACATCTGGGGCGTGGACCACCACGGGACGGTGGCCCGCAACAAGAACGCCGCCCAGGCGATGGGCTACGACCCCGAGCACTACTCGGTGCTGCTGATCGGCTGGGTGCGCTTCGTCGCGGACGGCGTCGAGGTGTCGATGTCCAAGCGCGCTGGCACGTTCATCACGCTCGACGACCTGCTCGATGCCGTGGGCGTCGACGCGGCCCGCTGGTTCTTCGCCTCGCGCGCGGCCCACGTGGAGATCGACTTCGACATCGAGCTCGCCAAGAAGCAGTCGGCCGAGAACCCCGTCTACTACGTGCAGTACGCGCACGCCCGCATCGCGTCGATCCTGCGCAAGGCGGAGGCCGCGGGGCTGGCGCCGGCGGCGTCGATCGAGGGGCTGCTCGAGGGCGAGCCCGAGTCCGCGCTCGCGCGCGTGGTGTCGCGCCTCCCCGAGGTGGTGGAGGACGCGGTGCTCGCCGAGGAGACTCAGGGCGTCACGGCCTACGCCACCGAGCTCGCCACCCAGTTCCACGCCTTCTACCGCGACGCGCGCGTCGTGGACGAGTCAGAGCCGGAGCGGTCGGCCCGGCGCCTGGCGCTCGCGCTGGCGACCAAGACCACGCTCGCGAACGCGCTCGGCCTGCTGGGGATCTCCGCGCCCGAGTCGATGTAGCCCCGGGGGCGCGAGCCCGCGGCCGAGGCGACGAACGGGGCGCCGCCCGGGGTCAGCCCGCGAGGCCCATAGCGCGCGCGACCGCGCCCAGCGTGGCGTCCGAGTCCGCCGAGATGAGCACTACGCGCAGGGGCGACGGTGTGAGCACCGAGGCGTGCTTCCCGGCCGCCGTGAGCTTGGTGACCAGCTGCCCCAGCTGGTCGTACGCGTTGCCAGCGGCCGCAGCCGTGTCCCACGCGGTGTCCACGACGCCAGCCGTCGCGCCGCCCGGGCCCTCGACCAGCGCGACCCGGTCGCCACCCCAGCCCGCGGCGGGGTCGGTTCCGGCATTCGGGTTCCCGGTCCGCATGAGGATGTTGAGCTGCAGCTCGCCTAGCGTGTCCTGGGCCGACACCTTCCAGCCGGCGCCGAGGCGCGTCGCGAGGTCGCCCGGGAAGACAACCGCGACTGCCGGCTCGCGGGAGGCCAGCTTGTCGGGGTGGAGCAGCTGCTCGGTGGTGTCGGGCGGGTTCTTCCACAGCGCGTCGACACCGGCGAAGCTCGCGCTCGGCTGGTAGGCGCCGAGCGCCAGCGAGAGCCCCTGCGTGTACGGCCAGAGCAGCGTCTCGCGGAGGATCGGCGGAGCGGCGTCCAGCGCGGCCTGCGAGGCCGGGTCCGCGGAGCCCGCGATCTGCACGAGCTGGGCCGGTGTCAGGTTCCGCTGCGCCCAGAGGCTCATCAGCAGCGTGGCGTCGCCTTCGACCAACGCCGTTCGCGCGAGCGTCCTGTCGCCCTGGTCCTTCGCGGTCCCGACGATCGTCCCGAGGTTGAACTTCTGGTCCTGGAGCGCGTGGTCGAATTCGTGCGCGTAGGTGATCTGCTCAGTGGGGCCGATGGCGCCGGTGCTGGAGAGGACGTACATCTCCTTGGACTGCTGGTCGTAGAAGCCGACCACCTGGCTGCCCAGCAAGTTCAGGTAGAGCGTCTCGAGCGACTGGTCGGACCCCAGCAGGCCCAGCTGCTGGTACAGCCTCCCGGTGGCAGCCACGAGCTCCGGGGGGTTGTCGCGGTTCATCGACTGACGCAGGAACGCGCACAGGCCCACCTGGTCGAGCGTGTTGCGGGGAACGTCGCGCGTGGCGGTGATGCCGCGGATCGTCTGGACGGCGCCCTCGATCCTGGCCAGCAGCGCGGCCTTGGGGTCGTCGGGGCCGATTGGCGTGGGCGAGAAGCTCGGCGCGGCCGTGGTGTCGGCGCAATTCACGGCGGCCGACGCCACCGGGGCGGGCGATCCGGCCGCGGCCGAGGACGAGGAAGCCGAGGTGGGCGACGACGTCGCGACGGGGCTGCCCAAGGCAGGCGAGGCCGTCGAGGCGGTGGGCGCGGTGGTGCCGCACGCGGTGACCAGGACCAGCGAGAGCAGCGCGGCGAGACCCGCCGATCGGGAGCTGTGCGTCATGCGGCCGATCATGCCACCCGCGGATGGCGATGCGATCCCTGACGAATGTTCCTTTCTTAACCGTTCGGGAAGTCGGGGCTGAACCGCGTCGTCCTATCGTTCTCAACGGAACACCCCTCAGGTTCCATCCTCCCTCCCTCGGGACCGGAGATGCCAATTGGGCAGGCATCTCCGGTCCTTCTCTTTGCCGGGAGGTCGAGGCCGCTTCGCCGGCCGCGCCGCGGGCGAGGCGCAGGAGCAAAGCCCCGCGTGAGCGACCTGTGCCAGAATCGACGCCATGGAGCTCACCTGGTACGGAAGGACCTGCATCCGGCTCAAGGGCCGGGACGCCGTCGTCGTCAACGATCCCTACCCCGCGATCGTCGGGCCAACGGGCCGCGGGATCACCGGCGACGTCATCACGTTCAGCCACCCCGACGAGGCGGGCCTGGGCAGCAGGAAGCCTGCCAAGACCTCGCGAGACGGCCTCACCGCCATCCCGACGAGCCTCGAGCCCGCGTTCATCCTCGACGGCCCCGGCGAGTACGAGGTCCACGACGCGCTGATCACGGGCGTCCGCACCTACCGGGACGGGGAGCGCGGGGCGAAGCGGGGCAAGCAGACCGCGTTCGTGACCGAGCTGGACGGCCTCCACACCATCCACCTGGGCGACATCGGTCACGAGCTGTCGCAGGAGAAGCTCGCCGACATCGGTCCGGTGGACATCGTCTGCGTGCCGATCGGCGGGGCGCTCTCCGCCACCACCGCCGCCGCGCTCGTCGCCCAGCTGGACCCCAAGATCGTGGTCCCGATGCCCGTCTGCGAGGACGAGGCGGACTGCGAGGACGCGATCAGGAAGTTCCTCCACGAGATGGGCGCCCAGCCGGCCGTCCAGCCCAAGCTCACGGTGGCCATGTCGGGCCTCCCGCCCGAGACCACCACGGTGCTGCTGGAGTCGCGCGGCAAGGCCTGAGTCCATGTCCCCACTCGGGTGGGCGCTCCTCGCGGCTGCGGCCGTCTCGGCCGTCGTGGACTGGTGGGCGGTCTGGGCCGGGACGCCGCGGGCGAGGAAAGTCGAGCGGGTCGCGAAGCCGGCGACGCTGGTCGCGCTGATCGGGGTGGCGGTCGTCTCGCCGCCGTCCGTTCCAGCTGTCCAGCCGTGGCTGGTCCTGGCGCTCGCGGGCTCGCTCGCGGGGGACGTGCTGCTGCTGCCGCCGGGCCGGCTGGTGCCGGGGCTCGTCGCGTTCCTCCTCGGGCACCTGGCCTACGTCGTTGCCTTTGCCCAGCTGCCGGGGTCGATCGCGTGGCTGGTGCTGGGGGTCGCGATCTCGCTCCTCGTGGCCGTCACGGCGGGCCGCAGGCTCGTCCGGGCTGCTGCTCGGCAGGGCATGGGCGCGCCGGTTGCGGCGTACCTCGGAGTGATCAGCGTCATGGCGATCGCCGCCACGCGGACGGGGATGCCTGCCGCGGTCCTGGGCGCCTGGCTGTTCGTCGCGTCCGACTCGATGCTCGGCTGGGGCGAGTTCGTGGCGCCCGCCCCGGACGGCCATGCGCGCGGCGATGCGCGCCTCCGGCTGGGCGTGATCACCACGTACCACGCGGCGCAGACGCTGCTGGTTCTGGCGCTGCTGACCGGGAGGTGAGCGGGCAAGGG
>JBBIIL010000056.1:5574-9210 GCA_037446495.1 Chloroflexota bacterium
TCAGGCGGTGAGCCGGGTCAGGCGGCCTGCTGGACCCCGGTGCGCATGGACCGCAGGGCATTCGTCCACCGGACCAGCTCGTCGAGCGTGGCGCGCAGGCCCTCGAGGTTGGGCTGCGACGGGATGAACACGCCCTCGGTCAGCTGGGCGAAGACGTTCGGGATCACGACGCCCTCGGGGATCGTCACGGCGCGCAGGACGGCGAACACCGGCCTGAGCGCGGTCACCGCCCGGAGGCCGCCGGAGACGCCGCCATAGCTGGCGAAGGCGACCGGCTTGAACGCCCACTCGTGGTGCAGGTAGTCCACGGCGTTCTTGAGGCTGGCCGGGAACGAGTGGTTGTACTCGGGCGTGACGACCAGGATGGCGTCCGCCGCGTCCACCCGGGCCGACCAGGCGCGCGTGTGCTCGTGGGTGTAGCGGCGGAGGCGCGGGTGGTGCGGCTCGTCCATCAGCGGCAGGTCCAGCTCGGCGAGGTCGACGAGGTCGAGCTCGAACCGGCCGTCAGCGGCGACTTCGGAGGCGAGCCAGCCGGCGACCGCAGGTCCGACCCGGCCCGGGCGCGTGCTGGAGACGATGACGAGGAGGCGAGGCGAGGACATGAGAGACTCCGGGGCTTGGGTCACGGACCGGGGACGGGGTCCGCTGAAGATGTAGTTGCAGGTGCAACTATATCCCGTCCACCCCGATCGCGCCCGGAATGCCCCGGCGGGCCGTCGCCTGGCGGCAGGAGCCGGTCAGGCGCCCCGGCGGTACACCACGCGGCCGCGCTTGACGACCACGTCCACGAGGTCCGCGCCCACCCAGTAGGGCAGCTGCGCCACGTCGGTCGCCCGCCAGATCACCACGTCGGCGGCCTTGCCCGGCTCCAGGCTCCCCGCCTCCTTGGCCACGCCCGCCGCATGCGCCGCGTTGATGGTGACCGCGGCCAGCGCCTCGGCGGGGGAGAGCTTCATCTCGAGGCACGCGACGGTCATCACGAGGGGCAGGTTGGGCGTCGGCGAGGTGCCGGGGTTGAAGTCCGTGCCCAGCGCCACGGGCACGCCCGCATCGATGAACCGGCGCGCCGGCGCCGCCTCGTCGGTCATGAGGAACCACGTCGTGGCTGGAAGCAGCGTGGCCACCGTGGGGGTCGGGCCGTTGGCGGCCTCGGCCAGCGCGGCGATCCCCTCGTCGGACGGCGTGTGGAGATGGTCCGCGGAGAGCGCGCCCAGCTCGGCTGCGAGCTCGGCGCCGCCCGAGGGGGCGAGCTCGTCGGCGTGGAGCCGGACCGCGAGCCCGAAGCCGCGGGCGGCGGTCAGGATCCGCCGGCTGTGGTCGGCTGAGAACACGCCCTGCTCGCAGAAGACGTCGCAGGAGCGGGCGCGACCCTGCGCGACGACGCCCGGGAGTTGCTCCTCGATGACGTGGCGCACGTACGCCTCGGTGCCGTCGGGACGGGCGCGGAACTCCGGCGGCACGGCATGGGCGCCCAGGTACGTGGGCACGACGTCAATCGGGCCATCCCTGCCCAGCTGGTGCGCCACCTCGAGCAGGCGGAGCTCCGTCGCCAGGTCCAGGCCGTATCCCGACTTCGCCTCGACGGTGGTCACGCCGTGGCGGATCATCTCGTCGAGCCAGCGGCGGCCGTGCGCGGCGAGCGCCTCGCTGTCGGCCGCGCGCGTGGCGGCGACGGTCGAGAGGATGCCTCCGCCCGCCTGGAGGATCTCCAGGTAGCCGGCGCCCTGCTGGCGGAGCACCAGCTCGCGCTCGCGCGTGCCGGCGAACAGCAGGTGCGTGTGCGGGTCGACGAGGCCCGGCGTCACGACGCCGCCATCCGCGTCGATGCGGACGAAGCGCGAGAGGTTGTGGCCGCTGGCCTCCAGCCCGGCCTCCACCTCGTCGCGCGGTCCCACGCCCACGACGCGCCCCTCCCAGCAGGCGAGCACCGGCGCGGCCGGCGACCCCGGTCCGCCGACGGGCGCGGCATCGAGCAGGCCCAGGTCGCCCTGCGTCTCACCGCGCCGCAGGCCGCCGGCGAGCGTCGCGATCTGCGAGGCCCCGTGGACCAGCAGCCCGGGGGCGTCGCTCTGCCCGCGGCCGCCCTCGATCAGCCGCAGGCTCATGTGCGGCCGCGGGCGTCGGCGAGGCGCAGCTCGAGCGCCATCAGCGGGTTGAAGTCACGCAGCCCGATGGCCCGGGCGGCGGCGGCGAGGCGATCCTCCACCGGGGCGTCGGCCGGGACGCCGGCGTGGTCGGCCACGTCGAGGAGGGCCGCGAGCGGCGCCAGGCCGATCAGCTCGGACTCGGCGAGCGACACGCCGTCCTCGGCGGCGAGCCCCTCGACTGCCTCCCAGGCGCGCCACAGGGGCGTGACCCGGAAGTCCAGCAGGTTCATCGAGACCTGGGCGCGCACCGGGTGGCCGCGCTCCGGCTCCTCGACTCGGAAGCCGTTGCCCTGGAGGCGAGGCAGCCCGCCCCCGGATTCGCGGACGCGCCGGGCGATGCGCTTGGCCAGCTCCACGTCCTCCGACGCGAGGTTGACGTTCCACGCGATGAGGAACGGGCGGGCGCCCACGGCCAGGGCGCCGGCGCGCGGGTGCATCCGGGCGGGCCCGAAGTCGGGCTGGCGGCCGTTGTGGGCGATCTCGACCTTGAGGCCCTCGTACTGCCCCCGGCGCACGTCCGCGAGCTTCACGCGGTCCGCACGCGCGGCCGCCGACGCGTAGAGGTAGACCGGCAGGTCGTAGCGGGCGGCGATGCGGCGGCCGAACTCCCGCGCCAGCGCCACGCAGTCGTCGAGGGTGGTGTCCCCGAGCGGCACGAACGGGACGACGTCCACGGCGCCGATCCGCGGGTGCTCGCCCAGCTGCTCCTCCATGTCGATCTCGTCGATCGCGGCGGCGACCAGCCGCTCCAGGCCGGCGGTGACCGCGTCGTGCTCGCCCGCGACCGTGAAGACGGACCGGTTGTGGCTGCCGTCCGAGGTGCGGTCCAGCAGGTACACGCCGGGGACGGAGGTGAGCGCGAGGGCCAGCCGCTCGATGACGTCGAGGCGGCGGCCCTCCGAGACGTTGGGGACGCTCTCGACCAGCATGCGGCCGATGCTACAGGTCGGCGCGAGCGGTCGCGGGTCGGGTGCGCAGACCGGCGGAGCCCTCGAGGTCGGCCCGGTAGACTCCCGGCGATGCCCGACCGGAGCCGCAGCCTGCTGCGCCACCCCGACTTCCTCAAGCTGTGGACGGGCGAGACGGTGTCCGTCTTCGGCGACGCGATCACGGGTCTCGCCGTGCCCCTGATCGCCGCGTCCGTGCTCAACGTCACCGCCTTCGAGTTCGGCCTGCTCAACACGCTCGGGATGCTGCCGTTCATCGTGCTCAGCCTGCCGGCGGGCGTGTGGGTGGACCGGATGCGCCGCCGGCCGATCCTGATCATCGCCGACGTCGGCCGCGCGGTCGCCATCGCCACCATCCCGCTCGCGTTCGCGCTCAACGCCCTGACCATCTGGCAGCTCTACGGCGTGGCCATCGTCGTGGGCGCACTCACGGTGTTCTTCGACATCGCCTACCAGAGCTACCTGCCGAGCCTCGTCGATCGCGACCAGCTGGTGGACGGGAACGGGAAGCTGCAGGTCACGCAGTCCGCGGCGCAGATCCT
>JBBIIL010000056.1:9310-10580 GCA_037446495.1 Chloroflexota bacterium
TCTCGCTGGGCGCGTTCGGGGTGCTCTTCGGGGCGCTGGCCGCGGCGCCGATGGCGAGGCGGCTTGGCCTGGGGCGGACGCTGGTGCTCTCGGCGTTCGGGTTCGGGCTCGAGTGGGGGTGCATCGCGTTCACGCCCGAGGCGCTGATCTGGCCGGCGACCGTTGCCTCGGCGTTCGTGGGCGGGTTCTGCGGCGTCACGTGGAACGTGAACCAGGTGTCGCTGCGCCAGGCGATCACGCCGCCCCGGATGCAGGGCCGCATGAACGCGTCGATGCGGTTCATCGTGTGGGGGACCATCCCGGTCGGCGCGCTGCTGGGCGGCGTCCTGGGCGGCCTGATCGGCCTGCGCGAGACGATCACGATTGGCGCGATCGGGGCGCTGGTGGCGTTCCTGCCGGTGACGCTGTCGCCCGTGCGCGCGCTGCGCGAGATGCCGGCGGCGGCCCGGGATGAGGCGACGGGGCCCGGCGGTCCGGTCTAGAGCATCGGGATGTGGACGCCCCGCTCCCGCGCGATCTCGGCCGCGTGCTCGTAGCCCGCGTCCACATGGCGCACGACGCCCATGCCCGGGTCCGTGAGCAGCACCCGCGAGAGCTTCTCGGCCGCGAGGTCGGTCCCGTCCGCCACGACCACCATGCCCGCATGCTGGCTGTACCCGATCCCGACGCCGCCGCCGTGGTGGATCGAGACCCACGTGGCGCCGGCGGCGATGTTCACCATCGCGTTGAGCAGCGGCCAGTCGGCGACCGCGTCCGTGCCGTCGGCCATGGCCTCGGTCTCGCGGTTGGGGCTGGCGACCGAGCCTGAGTCCAGGTGGTCGCGGCCGATCACGATGGGCGCCTTGACCTCACCAGTCCGGACGAGCTCGTTGAACGCGAGGCCCGCCCTGTGGCGCTCGCCGTAGCCCAGCCAGCAGATCCGCGCGGGCAGGCCCTGGAACGGCACCTGCGCCTCGGCCATCTCGATCCAGCGGCGCAGTCCCTCGTCGTCGGGGAACAGCTCGAGGATCGCGCGGTCGGTGCGCAGGATGTCGGCAGGGTCGCCCGACAGCGCCACCCAGCGGAACGGCCCGCGCCCCTCGCAGAACTGCGGCCGGATGAACGCGGGGACGAAGCCCGGGTAGTCGAACGCGTTCTCGACGCCCGCCTCCTGCGCCTGGGCGCGGAGGTTGTTGCCGTAGTCGAAGGCGATGGCGCCTGCATCCCTGAACGCGAGGATCGCGCGGACGTGGGCGGCCATCGACGCCTTCGAGCGCCGCTCGTACACGTC
>JBBIIL010000056.1:10680-18728 GCA_037446495.1 Chloroflexota bacterium
ACCTCGATCGCGATGCACACGCCCCCGTTCATCGTGACCGCCAGCGGCTGGGCGCCGCCCATCCCGCCCAGGCCCGCGGTGAGCGTCACGGTGCCGCGAAGCGACCCGCCGAAGTGCTGGCGCCCGCACTCGGCGAAGGTCTCGTACGTGCCCTGGAGGATCCCCTGGGTGCCGATGTAGATCCACGACCCCGCGGTCATCTGGCCGTACATCATCAGGCCCTTCCGCTCCAGGTCGCGGAAGTGGTCCCAGGTCGCCCACTTGCCCACCAGGTTCGAGTTGGCGATCAGGACGCGCGGCGCCCACGGGTGGGTCCGGAACACCGCGACGGGCTTGCCCGACTGCACCAGGAGCGTCTCGTCGTCGCCCAGCTGGCGGAGCTCGCGGACGATGGCGTCGAACGCCTCCCAGCTCCGCGCCGCCCGGCCGGTCCCCCCGTACACGACGAGGGCGTCCGGATTCTCGGCCACCTCCGGGTCGAGGTTGTTCATGAGCATCCGCAGCACGGCCTCCTGCTGCCAGCCGCGGGTGGACAGGGTGGTGCCGCGCGGGGCGCGGACGGGTCGCGGGCCGGAGGGGGCGGTGGTCTCGGTGCTCATGGCGCCGGAGTCTAGCGCTCCGCCGGTGCCGAGATCAGCCCGCGATGGCGCCCATCAGCTGGCCGCCCAGGTCGGCGGGGCCGGTGGAGAAGAGCGACACGATCACGCCCTTGCTCGCAATGTAGGCGTGGTAGACCCGCAGGCCGCCTCCACAGGTGGTGACATACGTCGTCCGACTGCCGTTCGCCTGCTCCGCGTGGGCGACCACGCCGCCCGCCTGCGCGCATGCGCCGTCGTCGTAGCTGGACCGCCAGTCCGTGTACATCTTGTCGCTGTAGACGCCGGGGCGAAGGTGGGCGATGACCCCCGAGGCGAGGTCGCTGCCGGACACCGCGATCGCGAACGCGGCGCGGTCGACGCTGGCCACGAACGCCGGGTCCGTAGCGGCCTCGGGGAACGACTGGGGCTCCTCGGTGACCGGCACGCCGGCGACGGAGGCGGGCAGGATCGCGAGCAGGCTCGGGTCACGGGTGACCGTGGCACCCGACGGCATCGGCAGCGTGGCGCCGGGCGAGAACGACGGGACGACGATGGGGGGGGTCTCGGGCGCCCCGACCGACGCGAGCGGCGACGGCGGCCGCGACGCCTGGCCTCCGCAGGCGGAGAGGACGAGCGCCGCAACGGGGAGCGCGGCCGTGAGCGCCACGCCGAAAGGCAGGCGCCTCACCCGAGCTCCCGGCGAAGCACCGGATACCGCTCGTCAGGCGCGGCGAGCACGAAGCCCAGCCCGATCCAGAAGGACGGCGCGGCGGCACTCGTCGCGTTCGGCTTGGCGCCGACCTCGGGGTAGGTCTCGACCGCCGAGAAGCCGCGCCCCTCCAGGTCGTCGCACACCGCCTCGACGAGCTGCGCGGCAAAGCCCTGCTGGCGGGCATCTGCTGTCGTTGCGATGCAGGTGATGACCGCCGGAAGCGGCGATTGCGGCAGCCTCGAGTAGAGGTCGCGGGTGTGCATCGCGCGCGGGTAGGCCGACAGCGGTCCGAACTGGACGTACGCGGCTGGCGCGTCATCGACCAGCAGGACCTTGGCGTACGAGCCGAAGACCGCGGCGCCGCGCACGAGGAGCCGAAGCTTCGGCAGACCGTCCGCCCCCACGGTCGGCGGGGCCTTGGGTGCCGGGGCGAACGGGTTGTGCGCGGGGGCGTCGTCGCCGGCGAACGGGTTGAACGCCGGACCCCGGGACGCCGTCGCGAACGGGTTGAACGCAGGCGCGTCGTCCTCACTTCCGAACGGGTTGCGCGACCTCGGCTTCGCGGCGGGCTCGACCGCCGGGGCGCCCAGCCAGCTGAGTCGGGCGGCCTTCGACCCGCGATCCGCCTCCTCCCAGTAGTCACAGGAGCGGTGGTCAAAGCCCGCGTCGGCGCACGGCGGCACGAGCGCGAAGGTCGCGTCGTCCGTCACGTCCACGATGCGGATGCCCATGCGGGGAGCCTATCAGCCGACCAGCGTCGCCAGCTCCCCGCCCTCGACGATGCGCAGCGCGGCCGCCATGTCGGGGCCTGGCTCACGGTCCCCCACGAGCGGCGGGATGGACCGACGGACGATCTCGAGCGCCTTGGCCACCCCCGCGCCCGGCATCGGCGCATCGGCGCCCATCGCCACCCGCCGCAGCTCCAGGGCCTGCGCCGCAGCCAGCACCTCGATGGCCAGGATCTGCTGAACGTGCGCGAGCACCGTCCGGGCGTGCCGCGCGGCCCCCGCGCCCATCGACACGTGGTCCTCCTGGTTGGCGGAGGTGGGGATGGAGTCGGCGGACGACGGGTGCACGAGCACCTTGTTCTCGGACGCGAGGGCCGCCGCCGTGTACTGGACGATCATCAGGCCGCTGTTGCGCCCCGGGTCGGGCGTGAGGAAGGCCGGCAGCCCGCCGTTCAGCCGCGGGTCCAGCATCAGGGCGGTCCGCCGTTCGGAGATCGCCCCCAGCTCCGACAGGGCCAGCTTCGCGAAGTCGAGCGCGAGCGCGATGGGCTCGCCGTGGAAGTTGCCGCCGCTGATGACGAGGCCGCCGCCCGTGGCCAGGGCGTCCACCGGCACCTCCCCGCCGGACGGGAAGACGAGGGGGTTGTCGGTGGCCGAGTTGAGCTCGATGCCGAGCACGCGCCGGAGGTGGTCGAGCGCGTCCCGCACCGCGCCGTGCACCTGGGGCACGCAGCGCAGCGAGTACGGGTCCTGCACCTTGTGCGCGGAGCCGTGGTGGGACGTCTGGAACCCCGAGCCGCGGAGCAGGTGCCGAACCTCGGCCGCCACGGCCACCTGGCCCGGGTGCGGTCGCGCCAGCTGGTACGGAGCGGCGAACGCAACCTCCGTCCCGAGCATCGCCTCAAGCGTCATCGCCGCGGCCACGGACGCGGTGCGAGTGAGCCGGTCCGCGTCGGCCAGCAGCAGCGCCCCCAGCGCCGACATGAGCTGCGTCCCGTTCAGGAGCGCCAGCCCTTCTTTCGGCGCCAGCTCCATCGGCTCGAGACCGGCCTCGCGCAGGGCTGCCGACGCGGGCATCACGCGGCCGTCGAGCTCCACCTCGCCGCGCCCCACGATCGGCAGGGCCAGGTGGGCCAGCGGGGCGAGATCGCCCGACGCGCCGACACTCCCCTGCTCCGGGACCACCGGGTGGATCCCCAGCTCGAGGAGCCTGAGCAGCCGGTCCACCACCTCGGGCCGCGCGCCCGAGTGCCCGAGCGCGAGCGTGTTCGCGCGCAGGAGGAGCATCGCCCGGACCACCTCCCGCGGGAAGGGACGGCCGACGCCCGCCGCGTGCGAGGCGAGCAGGTTCTCCTGCAGGCGGGCGGTGTCCTCCGGCGGGATGAACGTCGTGGCCAGGTCCCCGAAGCCGGTCGTGACCCCGTAGACAACCTCGCCACGCGCGACCAGCGCGTCGATCACCGCGCGCGCCTCGGCCATGCGCTCGCGAGCGTGTACGTCGAGCGCGACTCGGGCGCCGTGGCGGGCCACGGCCTCGACATCCGCGACCGTCAGATCGGCGCCGGTCAGGATGACGAGGTCGCGCCGCGCCGCCGCTACGTGGCTCGGGGTGAAGTGCGGGTGGCTCACCCTGCCGAGGATAGTCGGCTATCCTCCCGTCCGTGCCGGAAGGTCGCACGCCGGCGACCCCCTTGGAGCTGCCCCGCCCGTGCTCGCCTTCATCGACACCATCGCGCTCCCGTTCCTGACCAGCCTGTACGGGGCGGTCGGGTACCTGGGCGTCATGCTCGCCATGGCGATCGAGTCCGCCATGATCCCGCTCCCGTCAGAGCTGATCCTGCCGTTCGCCGGCTTCCTGGTCTCGGATCCCACCAAGATCGAGCCGATCACCAACGCGCCGTGGAACTTCTGGATCGTGGTCCTGGTGGCGACCATCGGGAACACCATCGGCTCCCTGATCAGCTACGCCATCGGAGCGTACGGCGGGCGCCCGTTCCTGGAGCGGTACGGCAAGTACCTGCTGATCCGCCCCCACGAGATCGAGATCGCGGATCGGTTCTTCACCGACCACGGCGCGGCCACGGTGTTCTTCGGCCGCCTGCTGCCCATCGTGCGCACGTTCATCTCGTTCCCGGCCGGTGTCACACGGATGCCGCTGGGCAGGTTCGTCCTCTACTCGACGGCCGGCGCGGTGCCCTGGTCGATCGCCCTTGTCTTCGCCGGCACGCAGCTGGGCGAACACTGGGCGGACATCCGCAAGGCGCTCCAGCCGTTCGACCTCCTGATCGCGGTGGTCGCGGTCCTCGGCTTCGCGCTGCTGCTCTGGATGCGGCTCGGCCGCCCGGGCTGGCCGAAGAACGACGCGGGAGCCGCGGCGGGCTGACGCCGGGACGGGACGGGCTGACGGGCGCCGCGGCGGGCTGACGCCGGACGGACGGGCCGCCGGGCCGAGCCCCGGAGGCCGGCACCGGGACGTCGGCACCGGGACGTCGGCTAGCCCCAGGGCAGGTCCCTCGGGCCGCGCAGGTGCGTCGTGTCGTTGGACACGAGCAGCGTGCCCTGCCGGGGGCCGGCGTCGTCCGCGAACGCCAGGACCGTCAGGTTGCACTGGCTCTGGATGAACCGCTGGCGGAACCGCCGGATGTCCGTGTCGAGCGCCACGCACAGCAGGATCCGGTTGGTCGAGCCGTGGCCGATGGCGAGCACGCGATGCTCGGCACCCGCTGCGCCCGTCGGGTCCCCGGTCGCGGTGGCGGCCCGGAACGAGGCGCGCGCGGTCCAGCGCCGGTGCTCCTCGAGCACGTCGTCGAGGAACGACGTCACGCGTTGCGCCACGTCGTCACCGGATTCGCCGCCTGGGCATCGGAGCTCGTCGGGACGCACCAGCCACGCGCGCCGGTTGGGCCCGTCGGCCTCGTCCAGCTCGGCATAGGTGCGGCCCTCCCAGGCCCCGTAGTCCATCTCCTTCAGGCGCGGGTCGGCCTCGATCCGCGCGTCCCGGCCGGCCACGATCTCGGCCGTCTCCCGGGCGCGGAACAGGGGGCTGGTGATCACCCGCTCGAACGAGACGCCTGTGAGGCGCCGACGCAGGGCCTCGGCCTGGCGACGACCGGCGTCGTTGATGGAGATGTCGATCTTCTGGCCGAGGTGCTGCTCGGGAAACGAGCGGTCGGTCAGGCCGTGGCGTGTGAGGACGAGGGTGAGCATCAGGACCAAGAATAGGGCGCGCGGGGATGCAAGAATGGGGCCCGGAGGTTCAGACGACTGCTGCGATGAGCGACACCGACAACAGCGCGCACGGCGCCACCGCCGCGCACGGCACCGGACAGGACGCAGGGCACGGCCACGACGACCACGGCCATGCGGCTGACGCGCTCGGCCCCATCGACTGGCCAATGTGGCTCGTGGGCCTCCTGGGCGTGGTCGTCGCCCTGGTGATCGTGGTGGGATTCGCCATCGCCACCCAGGGCAAGTTCGGCATCGGGGGCTGACCTCGCCCTGACCCCCACGATCCGCCGCCGTTTCTGTGAGTCGGTGGAGTCACGGTGAACGTTTCGCAATGATCGGCCGGTGCGGCCGCCGTCGCTGCTAGGGTGCGCGGCCATGGCCCACATCGCCTCCCCTCGTCACGCGCGCCCGGTTCGGCAGCCCCGACGCCGGGTTGGCCTGTGGCTGATTCCCCTGTTCGTGGCCGCGGCGGCGTTTGCGCTGGCCGGCACGCTCCTGCTCTCGCCCCGCGGCTCGACTGATCCCGTGCAGGCGGCAGGCGCGCTCGGCCCGGTCGGTTCCTCGGGCGCGAGCCTGGCCAACGGCGGCAGCTCCGCCGTGCCCGCCTCGGCGCCGGCCGGCGCGAGCGCGTTGCCCTCGACGTTCGCAGCGCTGGCAACGGCATCGGCCGCCACGGCGGGCCCCTTCCCGCACGGGCTGCTGATCGCGGACCGCGGCAACGGGCGGATCCTCGCGGTGGACAACGCCGGCCGCGTCTTCTGGAAATTCCCGATCAAGGGCAGTCTGCCGGGCAACGTGCCCTTTGCCGCCGACGACGCGTTCATCGCGCCGGACGGCCAGACCATCGTGGCCAACGACGAGTACCACCAGGTCATCTACCGGATCGACATCCGGACCAGGAAGGTGATCTGGCAGTACGGGCACTTCGGCGTGCCCGGCGCCGGCAGTGGCTACCTGCACAATCCCGACGACGCCTACCCGCTCGCGAACGGCAACATCGTGGTCGCGGACATCGTCAACTGCCGCGTCCTCGAGATCGCGCCCAACAAGCATGTCGTGCGGGCCTTCGGCGTGACCGGCGCCTGCCGCGACAACGCGCCCCACACGTACGGCGATCCCAACGGCGACACGCCGCTGCCCGACGGCGGGCTGCTGATCACCGAGATCACCGGGTCGCGCGTGGTCCGGCTGTCGCCCACGGGCAAGGTGCTGTTCGACATCCACGTGCCGGTCGCGTACCCGTCGGACGCGCAGCTCGACAGCGCCGGCCACATCATCGTCGTGGACTACAGCAACCCCGGGTCGGTGGTGGCGATGACCCAGCAGGGGCGGCTCCTGTGGCGCTGGGGCCCGACGTCGGGGCGCTCGCGAATGGACCACCCGAGCCTCGGAACGCCGCTGCCGAACGGGGACATCGTGATCAACGACGACGCCCGGGACCGGATCATCGTCCTCGACCCGCACACCCGTCGGATCGTCTGGCAGTACGGCCACACCGACATCGCCGGGACGGCGCCCGGGTACCTCTCGGACCCCGACGGACACCAGCCCATCCCGGCGAATGCGGTCTTCTAGGCGCCGGATCTCCCGTTCGCTCACCTCGTTCGCGCTGGCCGCAGGCGTCGGACTCGCCCTGGCGGCCTGCGGGAGCACGACGCCGCCGTCGTCCCCCGGCCCCGGCACCATCCTCAGCCGTGTCGCTTCATCGGGCGTCTCGCTCGCCGCCCCCGGGGCCGCCGAGCCGTCCGCCAGCGCGGCTGACCCGACCCCGACGTCACGCCTGTCGTCATCGCCGGCCGCATCGCCGGCCGCATCGCCGGCCGCATCGCCGGCCGCATCGCCGGCCGCCGTCACATCGTGGCTCCTCAGGGTCCGCCTGCCGACGCCGCTGAGCCGCACCGTGGTGGCGGTTGACGGCCGGACGATCCTCGTGATCGGCGGGCTGGGATCGGGGGGCACCACCGGCGGGATCCTCCGGCTCGACCCAGGCGCCGGGACGATTGCCACCGCCGGACACCTCGCAAGCGCCGTGCACGACGCGGCGGGCGCTCCACTCAACGGGGCATGGCTCGTCATCGGCGGCGGGAAGGTCTACGCGGCAGCAACCGTGCAGGCGGTCACGGCCAGCGGCGGCAGGGCCACCTCCGCACTCGTCGGCTCGCTGCCGGCCGCGCGAGCCGACGGGGCCGCCGTGCTTGTGAGCGGTCGCGTGCTGGTGGTTGGAGGAGGCCGGGGCGGCGTGCCCGACGGCACGGTTCTGGCCTCGAGGGACGGCGTCCACTTCACGCGCCTCGGTCGCCTGGCCCTGCCGGTCCGGTACGGGGCGGTGGTGGCGGTGGGGAACGCGGTCTACGTGTTCGGCGGGGCCACGACGGCGGGCGACACGAGCGTGATCCAGCGGGTCAACCCGGCGACCGGGGAGGTTCGTGTGGTTGGCCACCTGCCGCACGCGATCTCGCAGGCGTCGGCGTTCGTCCTCGGCGGGCGGGTGCTGCTCGCCGGTGGGATGCAGGCTGGTCGGCCCACGGACGCGATCCTCGCGTTCAACCCCACGACACGGCACAGCGTGGTCGTCGGGCGGCTGCCGAGGGCCGTCGCGGACGCAGGCGTGGCGACCATCGGCGACACGGCGTACCTCGTGGGCGGCGAGACGGGGACTGCCTACCTCGCGTCGGTGATCGCGGTTCGATAATTCCGGCCTGGCGCGGCCCGCCGACGATCAGCTGGTGCCGTCGGGCGGGTCAGCCGGTGCCGTCGGGCGGGTCAGCCGGTGCCGTCGGGCGGGTCAGCCGGTGCCGTCGG
>JBBIIL010000057.1:0-18627 GCA_037446495.1 Chloroflexota bacterium
GGGCAAGCGGCGCGGGGCGCGGGGGGCGGGGCGCGGGGCAAGCGGCGCGGGGACGGCGGGGATAGCCGGGTCGAATCGAAACGGCCCCGCAGCGGGTGCGGGGCCGGGACGAGTGTCGGCGTCAGGCCGGCTTGAGGGCCTCGAGCGCGGCGCGGGCGGCGGCCTTGTCCGAGAACCACATCGCGTTGATCGCCGTGTAGCCGGTCCACTCGGCCGGGAGGCTCTCCTCCGGGAAGATGGCGTTGACCGGGCACTCGGGCTCGCAGGCGCCGCAGTCGATGCACTCGTTCGGGTCGATGTAGAGCATGCGGTCGGTGCCCTCGTCCAGGTGGATGCAGTCCACCGGGCACACGGACACGCACGCGGTGTCCATCACGTCGACGCAGGGCTCTGCGATCACATACGCCATTGCGGGTTGTCTCCTGATCGAAAATCGTGGCGGATTCATCGGCCGAGCCGAGGCTTCTCTGAAATGTACCACCGTGCGCCACGCTCGTAGCGCCCGTGCGCGCCGGGGCCTTGACCGGGAGACAGCCCGCTTGCGTGATCGTCGGGGCGGGAGTCGCGACCAATCTGCCGCATCATGGCCCCGTGCAAGCCGTCCCCCGCGTCCGTTCGTCCTCTACAGCCCCCCGCCGTGCGCGAGGTCCGGTGTCGGCGGCTCGCCTCGCCGTCGTGCTCGGAGTGCTCGCGGGCGCGTCGTTCGCCATCGGCGCCTGTTCGGGCTCGGGCCCTGCCGCCACGCCGCCGGTCACGCCGGGCACGTCGGGCGCTCCCCGGGCCGTGAACATCGTCATGCGCGACTACGCGTACGTGCCCCCGGTCGTGGACCTGGTGCCCGGTGAGACGGTCACGCTCCACGTGATCAACGGCGGCCTCGAGGTCCACGAGGCGGTGCTCGGCGACATGCCGGCGCAGCTGGCCTGGGAGTCAGCCGAGGCGAAGACGGTCGGCGCCCCGCCAGGACCGACGCCCTTCGTCTCGCCACCGCCGGACTTCACCGGGACACGGATCGTTGCGGGCTCCGGCCAGCTCGTGGACGTGACCTGGACGGTGCCGGTGGACGCGGCGTCGGTACCGTGGTTCGTGGGCTGCCACATTCCCGGCCACTGGGCGAAGGGCATGGTGGTGCCGATCCGCTTCGTCGACAGCGCCGGTCAGCCGCTCGCGTCGGTCCCGTCGATCCCGCCGCTGCTGCCCACGCCCTCGGGGGGCTGACCGCGTCGCGGTCCAGGCGGCAGCGGGACGAGAGGCGAGCGGAACCTCGGCCCTCCGCGGCCAGGCTGCCGAGCCGGGTGGATGTCGAGCCCGGATGCGGCATTCGACCACGGGGTCGCGCCGCATTGCATGGCCGCGGGACCAGATGGGGGCCCGCGACTCATGGTCGAGAGCTGGCCGACCGGGCGCACGGAGGCGGGCGGCCCGGCTCCCTCACCAGCGGCGGCTGGCCCGCTCGCCGGAATCAACGTCTCCGCGCCGAGGGCTCATCATCGCCACCGCTTGGCCGTGTCAAATCCGATCAGCAGTGCGAGCGCCATCCAGGGCGCAAGGGCCGCCGCTGCACCCCGCACGCGAACCAACATGCAAGCCTCCTCGCCCGCGATGCCGGGCCGAGCTGCCGCCGGCGATCGTTCCTGGGGTGCCCACGACCTGACCAGCGGTCCACTGAGGCTACGCGCGCCCGCTTAGCGCGGGCTTATTCGGCTCGCGGCTGCGCCAGGGACGGCGAGGCGCGGGTGGACGACGCGGCGCACCACAACCTGATCGGCGGCAGCGAGGCGCCCGCCGCCGTCACCCGTCGGGCGACGGGCTTACATCCCCTGCGGGACGTAGTTCGGGTCGAGGTACTTCTCGGGGTCGTCCTTGAACTCGAGCAGGCAGCCCTTGCCGCAGAACCAGTAGGTCTGCCCCTCGTGCTCGAGGGAGAGCTTCGAGGTCTCGGTGTCCACGTCCATGCCGCAGACGGGGTCCTTCACGATGGCCATGCCGTGATCGCTCCTGCTGGTGTGCGCGGGCGCCCGCACGAAGGTCTGACTGGCTCGAGGCTACCCCAGCCGGGAGTAGCATGCTGGCATGGACCCCACGCCCCTCGAGGTTGCCCGCGCCGCCCTGCTCGAGGAGCGCGAGCGCCTCGTGGCCGACGAGCGGGAGACCACCATCCAGGCGCCGGACCCCATGACCTACGGCTCGCAGGCGGCGGCGGCCAGCCAGGTCTTCGCCCAGCAGCGCGACCTCGCCCTGCGGGACCACAATCGCCAGACGATCGAGGCGGTGGACGCCGCGCTCGCGCGCCTGGAGGCCGGCACCTTCGGCACCTGCACCACCTGCGGCCAACCGATCGCCACCGCGCGGCTCGAGGCGCTGCCCTCTGCAGCACACTGCATCGAGTGCCAGCAGAAGCTGGCCGCCGGGAGGCGCCGGTGACGGCCGCGGCGCCGACCGCCGAACCGCCCCGCCTGGTCACCATCGACGAGATCCGCGCTGCCGCGGCGATCCTCGCCGGCATCGCGCTGCACACGCCCCTCGTCCCGTTCGGCGCCCCCGACCGGCGGCAATGGCTCAAGGCGGAGTCCCTCCAGCCGATTGGCGCGTTCAAGCTGCGCGGCGCCTACCACGCGGCGGCGGTGCTCCCCGAGGCGCAGCGCGCCCGTGGGCTGATCACCTACTCCTCGGGCAACCACGCGCAGGGCGTCGCCCGCGCAGCCCGCCTGTTCGGCGTGCCGGCCGTCATCGTCATGCCGTCTGACGCCCCCGCGCTCAAGCGGGCTCGCTGCGAGGCCGACGGCGCCGAGGTGGTGGTCGTCGGCACGGCGTCGGACGAGCGCAAGCGGGTGGCCGAGGCCCTGGCGGCCGAGCGGGGCCTCGCGCTCATCCCGCCCTTCGACGACCGCCGGATCGTGGCCGGCCAGGGCACCTGCGGCCTCGAGATCGCGCAGGACATGCCCGACGTGTCGGCGGTGCTGGTGCCCGTCGGCGGGGGCGGGCTGGCGAGCGGCGTGGCGGCGGCGATCCGCGCATTGGCACCCGGCGCAAAGGTCATCGGCGTGGAGCCCGAGCTGGCCGCAGACGCCCGTGCGTCCCTGGAGCGGGGGCACATCGTCCGCTGGGATGCCGACCTGGTGAGCCGGACCATCGCGGACGGCACGCGCACCCAGTCCATCGGCGTCCTCAACTTCGCGCACCTCTCGACGCAGATGGACCGCGTGGTCACGGTGTCGGAGCCGGAGATCGCCGCGGCCGTGCGGCTCGCAGCCGAGGAGGCGCGCCTCGTCGTCGAGCCGTCCGGCGCACTTGCCGCCGCAGCCATGCGCTTCCACGCGCGCGAGAGTGGCCTCGACCCCGCCGACGGCCCGATCGTCGGGGTCGTGTCCGGCGGCAACGTGGACCCGAACCAGTACCGCCACTACCTCGAGGCACCCGTCCCGCCCGAGGCCTGACCCACCGCCTCACGCTCCCGGGTGCCGGGCACGGCACCTGCGAAACCCCGGAGCCTTCCCCCACCGATGCTGAGCGACCTCTGGAACCGGCTGATCGCCTGGACGGGGACGATCGTCACCCCCGACTGGGCCGCGCTGGTCGCGCTCATTCCCCTCCTCCTGCTGCTGGTTGTCATCGCGTTCCTGGTCGTCACCGCCGCGAAGTGGGCGAGCGCCGGGCCCGTCCAGCGCGGTCCGGGCCGCCGCCAGCCGGTGGGACCGGATGGGACGCCGCTCGTCGGGCCGGCCGCGGCGCCGTTCTTGGTGGCGGTCGGCGCATTCGTCCTGGCGTTCGGGCTCGTGGCCGGTGGACCGGCCCTGCCGGCAGGGATCGCGCTGACGGCGGTCGGGCTGGCATGGTGGGCATGGGGGCTCCGCCAGGGCGCCGGGCAGAAGCCGACGGCGACGAGACCAATCGAGGGCGCCGACGCCCTCGCGGCACGCACAGCAACGAAGTCCGGCCCGAGGGCCGCGCGCGTGACCCCGGCGCGCGTGGCCATCGCGGGCGCGGCCATTCTCCTCGTCGCCGTCGTCGCCGCCACGACCCGGGTGGTTCCGGACGCCCCGGGCACGGCCTCGGCCACGGGCGGGAGCATCGCGCCGGTCCCGTCCGACGCCTCCCGGCCCACACTCGCGGCGGCCGACGTCACGCTCGCCGCGCAGGACGTCGCCTTCGTCCAGACGACGCTGACCGCCCCGGCCGGGAGGCCCTTCACCGTGGCGTTCGACAACCGCGACAAGGTTCCCCACAATCTGGAGATCCGCGATGCCGCTGGCAATGTGCTGTTCCTGGGGGACGTCGTGACCGGGCCGACGATCGTGGTGTACACCGTCCCGAGCCTCCCTGCGGGCCAGTACCCGTTCGTCTGCACTGTCCATCCGGCCATGACGGGAACCCTGACCGTCAAGTAGGTACCGATCATCCGCGCTCTGCGAAGCCTCCCCGCCGCGGTCCTCGCGATCGCCCTCCTCGTCGCCGCATGCGGCGGCTCGTCCCCCGCGGCCGGGGTCGGCAACGTCGCGCCCGCCATCTCGGGCACCGCGCTGGACGGCTCCGCAATCAGCCTCGCGGCATACAGGGGCCATCCCGTGGTGGTCAACTTCTGGGCCAGCTGGTGCCTGCCCTGCCGTGACGAGTTCCCGATGTTCAAGGACAAGCTCACCCAACTGGGCCCGTCCGACGGCCTCGTCATCCTCGGTGTCCTGTACAAGGACCAGGCGGACCTCGCGAAGGCCTTCGTGACCGACTTCGGCGCCACCTGGCCCACGGTCGCCGACCCGGACGGCTCGATCGGCACCACCTACCGGATTGCCGCACCGCCGCAGACGTTCTTCATTGACAAGGACGGCGTCATCCAAGCGGTCCAGATCGGCCAGATGACCGCAGACGTGTTCGACACCCAGTACGCGAAGATCAAGCCGTGACCGCGGCCGCCCCCAACGCGGTCGCGATCCGCGCGGCCGACATCCACAAGTCGTACGGCGCCCGCCAGATCCTGTCGGGCGTGTCCTTCGAGGTGCGCCGGGGCGAGCTGTTCAGCCTGCTGGGGCCCAACGGCGCGGGCAAGACGACGACGGTCGAGATCATCGAGGGCTACCGCCGGGCCGATGCAGGCTCGGTGAGCGTCCTCGGGCTGGACCCGGCGCGGGACGGCAACGCGCTCCGGCCCAGGATCGGGCTGATGCTCCAGGAGGGCGGCATTGACAACCGCTCCACCCCGATCGAGGTCCTGCGCCTGTACGCCAGCTTCTACCGCGACCCCGAGCAACCCGACGAGCTGCTGGAGGCCGTGGACCTGGCGCGCGCGGCAACCACGAAGTACCGACGGCTGTCCGGCGGCGAGAAGCAGCGACTGTCGCTCGCGATTGCGCTCCTCGGTCGGCCGGAGCTGCTGGTCCTCGACGAGCCGACGGCGGGCATGGACCCGGCGGCCAAGCAGGCCACGCGCGAGCGGATCGCCGGGCTGCGCGCTGCGGGCACGACGATCCTCCTCACCACCCACGAGTTGGGCGACGTCGAGCGGCTGGCCGACCACGTGGCCGTGCTGGACCGCGGGCGCATCGTGGCCTACGGGACGCCGGCCGAGCTCACGGGCGCGGGCGCGCCGAGAGTGCGCTTCCGCCTCTCCGCCGCGCTGGCCGAGGGCGATGGCGCCGCGCTGGCGGCCGCGGCCACCGGCGGGCAGGCCCCGGGGGTGCGCGTCACCGACGCCCGGGCGGGCCACCACTACGAGCTGGGAGGCCTGACCGAGGCGCCCGACCCGGCGCTCGTCGCCCGCCTCGCAGCGTGGTGCGCCGAGCGGGGCCTGCTGATCACGGAGCTGCGCCTCGGCGCCGCCAGCCTCGAGGAGCGCTACCTCGAGCTGGTCGGCGCGGACGCGCGGGCCGAGGCGGAGGGCGAGGCGTGAGCGCGACGGGCGGATCCCGGATCCTCGGGACGGGCACGCCGGCGCAGCCGGCCTCGTGGGCCGCGAAGGCGCTGGCGCTGACGCTCAATGAGCTTCGGCTGGCGATGCGCCGCGGCGAGAACCTGCTGATCACGTTCATCATCCCGGCGGGCGTCCTGCTCGTGTTCTCGGCGTTTGACCTCACGGGCGGGGCTACGGCAGGAAAGCCGGTCGACCGCATGCTGCCGGGCTCGATGTCGCTGGCGATCATCGCCTCGGCGATGGTGTCGCTGGCCATTGCCACCGGCTTCGAGCGCTCGTATGGGGTCATCAAGCGGCTCGGCGGGTCGCCGGCGGGCACGTCGGCGCTCGTGGCGTCGAAGACCGCGGCGGTCATCGTGATCGAGGCCGTCCAGGTGCTGCTGCTGGTGGCGATCGCCATCGCGCTGGGCTGGTCGGCCGGGCCCACCGCGTCGCTGGCGCTGACCATCGCCGGGCTGCTGCTCGGCACCGTGGCGTTCGCCGGCCTCGGCCTGCTGATGGCGGGCACCCTCCGGGCCGAGGCGACGCTCGCGCTCGCGAACCTGCTGTTCCTGGTCTCGCTGGTGGTTGGCGGGGTGATCATGCCGCTCGACCGGCTGCCGTCCACGGTGGCGGCTGCTTCGTCGGTGCTCCCGCCGGCCGCGCTGACGAAGGTGCTCACGATCGGTCTCGGCGGTGCGACGGGCGACGCGACGGAGGCGCTCGTCGTGCTGGCGGTTTGGGCCGTGCTCCTCGCCAGCCTCGCCGCCCGCAAGTTCCGCTGGGACTGACCGGCCGGGCTGCGTTCGGCCGGATCGATCCGCGCGGGCGCGAGCCGCGAAGTGGGAGTAGATCGACCGCCGACCCGAGGTTCCCCCGATGCGCTCCGACACGACCCGCCAAGTCGTAACCCTCGTCGCCTACATCGTCACACTGGCGCTCAACGCCGCCGCCACGCTGATCCCGTTGGGCGGCCAGGCGACCGGCGTCATCAGCGACAGCTTCCACGTCTACGTCATCCCGGCCGGGTACGTCTTCGCCATCTGGGGCCTGATCTACACGCTCCTCGGCGTCTTCACCGTCTGGCAGGTGCTGCCGCGCAACCGCACCGACGAGACCGCTCGCGCGCTCGGCTGGCTGCCGGCACTGAGCGGCCTGCTCAACTCGGTCTGGATCGTGCTGTTCCAGTACCGCGTCTTCGTACTGGCGGTGCCCGTGATCGTAGCGCTGCTGGTCACGCTGATCGCGATCCACTTCCGGCTGTGGGACCGGCGCGAGACGCTCACCGGCGGACGCTACTGGGCGGTCCGCGCGCCGTGGTCGGTGTATCTGGGCTGGATCACCGTGGCGACGATCGCGAACATCGCCCAGACGCTGTCCTCGCTCGGGTTCGACGGCTTCGGCATCGAGCCGACGCTCATCGCCGCGATGGTGCTCGTCGTGGGCATCGCGATCGCGTCGCGGTTCGTCGTCCGCTTCGGCGACGCAGCGTACGGCTGGGTCATCGTGTGGGCGTATGTCGGCGTGGCCGTCAAGGAGTCCGCCCACCTCCTCGTGGCCGGCACTGCGCTCGTTGGTGGGCTGGTCGTGGCGGCGCTGGTCGTGGCGGCGCTGGCCGGGCGGCGGTCGGCAGGACCGCGCACCGGCCGGGCTCCGGGAGGGGCCTGACCCGGGCGGGTCTGGGCCCCTCGCCCTCGCCCCGCCGGCGGCCGAGCGTGCCGGGTGCCACCGCCAACGCCTTCGGTCACGCCGCGCTACTCTCGCGGCGTGACCCCGCGTTCCCGCCGATCCCTCGGCTCCCTCGCTCTCCTGGTTGGCCTCGTGCTCGCCGTCGCGGCGTGCTCGGGCGCGTCGCCCACGCCCTCGGTCGTCATGCTGCCGGGCGCCACGACACCGCCGATGGGCGCACGCGACACCGCCTACAGCCCCGCCAGGCCCGCGCCCGCCCTCCAGCTCACCGACCAGGACGGGAGGCCGTTCGACCTGACGTCCCTCCGGGGAGCGCCGGTCTTCGTCTACTTCGGCTACACGCACTGCCCCGACGTCTGCCCCACGACGCTCGCCGACGTCCGCGCGGCGATCCAGCAGGCCGGAGTCCCGGCGAAGCTCGTGTTCGTCACCGTGGACCCGGCGCGCGACAACGCTGCATGGATGAAGACGTACCTCGCCGCCTACAAGGCCGGCTTCATCGGCCTGACCGGATCGGCTGACCAGATCGCCGCCACCGCGGCTGCATGGGGCGTGAGCTACAAGGCCGAGCCCGCAGACTCGAGCGGAGACTACGCCATGATGCACTCGAGCGACGTGTACCTGGTGGACGGGGCTGGGATCCTGCGCAACCACATCTTCTTCGGCGCCGGCAGCGCGCTCATCGCGCGGATCCTCAAGGGCGTCACGGGCTAGGCGGGTTCGGATCTGCTGGTCGGCCAGAGGACGTGGGGCCGCGCCACGGAAAAGCGAAACCCCCGGGTGGTCGGGTCCGGGGGTTTCAGGAATAGGCGAGTTGGTTGCGGGGAGGGGATTCGAACCCCTGACCTTCGGGTTATGAGCCCGACGAGCTGCCGCTGCTCCACCCCGCGATGGAAGGGTCATCCTACCCGCGATCGGTGGATTCGTCAAAGGCGCCGCCGGGCCCGAAGCCACCCTAGATCCGGTCGAGCAGCTCCTTCTTCTTGGCCTCGTACTCGTCGGCGGTGATGGCGCCGGAGTCGCGCAGGCCAGCGAGCGCGGTCAGCGTGCGCGTGACGTCCTCGCCGGTGCGGTGGACCGCCGGAGCCGCGGGCGCGACCGGAGCCGCGGGCGCGACCGGAGCCGCGGGCGGAGCGGCCGCCGATGCTGCCGCGCCAGCTGCCGTGGAGGCGGTGAACGACGCCGTGCTGAGCCGCAGCATCCGTGCCGTCTTGGCCTCGAACACCGCCTTCTTGAACCCAACCGGGTCGGGCAGCGCCAGCATCCGCTCGTTGCCCGCCGCGTTGGCGGTCATCAGGATCAGGTTGCCCCAGCCCATCATCCGGCCCAGGAACGGGATCACGATCTTCGCATCCGAGAGGCTTTCAAGCACGCTGTCGGAGGACTGCTTGTTGACCACGCCGCGCACGTGGATGACGCGCATGTCGGTCAGGACGTACTCCTGCGACCTCCAGCGCGCCGCCGACCACGCGAAGCCGACGGCCGCGATGGCCAGGGCGACGATCGTCACCCATGCCAGCAGCGTCCCGATGAGCCCGGCAATCGTGCCGAAGAAGCCCCCGCCCCCAGGCGGGATCAGGATCCAGTTCACGAGCAGGCTGATGACGCTGACCGCGAACGCCGTCGCCACCCACTTGCCCGCGATGTAGAACGGCAGAATCCAGTGCTGCTCCTCGCGCCGGAGCACCGTCTCGCCCGACACCAGCAGCCCGTCCACGTACGGCATATCGCGCTCCAGCTCCCTCGACCGACCGGCCGGCCGACCCGCACCGGTCGTTCAATCCGATGCTCGCACCTCCGGGGCGCGAGTGCACGCCCGAGGCGCCGGCGACCGCGTCAGCCCCGCTCGACTCTCGCGTGCAGCGCCGCCTCCCACATCTGGATGGCGATCGGCCACCAGCGGTCCACGAATCGCGGCGAGCCGTACCAGTCGCGACCCAGCCCCTGGCCGTGGGCGGCGTCGTCGAGGACCAGGTGCTGAGCGCCGGGCAGGAGCGCCGAGGCGAGCGGGATCAGCCCGTCGCCCTCGATGACCGGATCGTCGGAACCCAGCATCGCGCGGTACCCGCGCCAGGCGCGCCGCTCGGCGGCGGTGCCGTCGCGCCGGCCGGTGCGATATCGCGAGCCCACGGCGAGGTACGCGGTGGTGGGCGCGAAGCACGGCCCGGGCACGTGCGCGTTGGCGAACTTCGCATTCTCGCCGCCCATCCGGGGACGGCCCGGCGCCGGCTCGATCACGATGTGCGGCGTCCCGAGCGTGACGATGGCGCCCATGCGCCCGGCGGCGTTGAGCGTCCGTCCCGCAAACGGCTCGGGGGACGTGAGGAGCCGCGCCGACACCCCGCCGGCGGAGTGGCCGACCACGAGCACCGGCGCGCCGAGCGAGGCCGCCACCGAGCGCTCGCCCGCCTCGAGCAGCGCCCGCGCGGATCGGGTCAGGATCGGCCCAAGGCCGCGCGTCGCGGCGAGGAGCCAGTCCATCGTCCAGACAGGCGCCACCACCAGGTCGGCAGCACCGCGGTCGAGCAGTTCGCTGCTGAACCGGCGGTACATCGGCGGGGAGGTGATGAAACCGCCCAGAACCAGCACGGTGGGGGCGGGCGGAGCACCTGCGGCAACGGCGTCACGCCAGCGGGTGTCGGTCATGGGGTGTCGGCCGCGGCGACCGCGCGGCGCACCTGATGCGGCTGGAGCGCCGCGTAGAGGACCCGTCCGCCCACCGCCAGCCCGACGGCGAGCAGCACCAGCATCGCGGAGCCCACGGCGATGAATGGCAGCCGAAGGTCGATGGCCGCGAGATATCCCGTGGCGATCGCGGCGACGATTGTCCCGCTCGTGCCCGCGGCCCCGAACAGGCCCTGCGCGGTTGAGCTCCGCCCGGGCGGCGCGGCGCGCGCAACGAGCGTGTAGAGCGCGGGCGAGGAGAAGGCCGCGGCGGTGCCCTCGACGAGGCCGAGGCCGATCATCCACCACACGCTGGGAATCGCCGGGTACAAGAGGCCGCACGCCGCCACGCCGATTCCGCCGAGCGCAAGCGCGAGGAATCCGCCCTGCCGGTCCACGAAGCGGCCGGTGAGCGGCGAGATCAACAGGATCGGCAATGAGAACGTGAAGAACGACACGCCGATCAGCGCGAAGCTGGCGCCGAGACTGGTCATGTACACGCTCCAGATGACCTCGTAGGTGCCCCCGGCGAGGAAGGATCCCATGTTCACGATGAGCGCGACGATCAGCAGCCGGTTGAGGAGCCGCGTCGGGGCGGGCCCGCCGTCTGCGACTGCGGCCCGGTCGTTCGTGGGCGTCGCGCCGACTGGCGTCGCGTCGGTTGGCGTCGCGTCGACGGCCGAGGCCGATGCGGCAGCCGCCGTCGTGTCGGCCGCCGTCGTGTCGGCCGGCGTGGCCTGGGCCAGAGTGGTGTGGGCGAATGCCGCCCCGGCTCCCGCCTCGGCGTCGGCGTCGGCGTCGGCCGCGGCCCCAGCCTGGGCTCCGGCTTCGGCGTCGGCCATCTGCGCCACCAGCGCGTGCGCCTCGTCGCGCGAGAGGTCCGCCACGCGCGCCCACACGACGAGCGCCGAGACGGCGTAGGCGAGGCCGAAGACCCAGAAGATCACCGTGGGCTCGCCCGTGATCGCGGCCGCGATCCCGCCAACCGCCGGACCGACCATGAAGCCGCCCATCTGCGCGGCGCTGTACAGCCCGAAGGTCTCGCCCTGTCGCTCCGGCGGGTTGAGATCCATGAGGTAGCCGCGGGCCGCCGGGTCGTACGCCGCTGCGCCCAGGCCGGCGATCGCCCGGAGCACGATGAACGCCAGGGTGCCGCTGACGGCCACCGGCAGCGTCACCGCGAACGCCGACACGACGAGCGCAACGACCATCATCGCTTTGCGCGAGACGCGGTCCGCGAGGCGGCCGAAGAACGGCTCCCCCACCAGTCGTGCCGCCGGCCACGCGGCCACGACGATGCCCAGATGGGGCAGGTCCACGCCGTGGCGCGTGTAGAAGATCGAGAGGATGGGCAGGATCGCGCCGAAGCCGAGCGCGATGACCGCCTCCGCGGCCAGCAGCGGGAGCACCAGGCTCCAGCGGTCGAGCCAAGCGGACAGACGGAAGGGCACGAGATGTTCCTCGACGGTGACGACCCATGCTAGCCGAGCCGCCATCCGGAACCGAGTGGTGGCCCGCGCCTCGCGACCGGCCGCGCATCCTATGATGCCCGGGACATGAGCCCCGCCCTGATCCTGACGTTCATCCTTTCGGCCCTGCTGGCGACCCTGCCCGTGCGGCGACTTCACCAGGCCGGCTGGACGACCGGCGCCCTGTTCACCGCGTGGTTCGTGTACGTGGCGCTGATCCTGATGGGCCTCGACGTGGGCGCCGGGTCGAAGTACCTGCTGCCGGTCCTGGTGGTCCTATTCGTCCTGCCGTACGCGGCGGGACCGGCACGCCTCCAGAAGGTGGGCCGGCTGCTCGGCGCTCGGCGCCCCGCTCCTGCGGCCCCGGTGATCAACGTCACGCCTGGCGGCGCGACGCCCGGGGAGTCCGCCGCCGAGCCAGCCCCGAAGCGCCGCGGGCGCAAGCCGCCCGTCGAGTACCGCTGAGGCCGGGCGGGCACATCGGCACTCGGTTTCCCGGGCGCGTGTCGGCTATCGTCGCCACGTGGCCCGCCGCACCTTCGACCGCTCGCCGTGGCACCTCGACCCGGAGGTCTCGTTCCTCAACCACGGGTCGTTCGGCGCCTGCCCGACACCTGTCCTCGAGGCGCAGCGAGCCTGGCGCGACCGCCTCGAGGCCGAGCCCGTCCGATTCTTCGACCGCGAGCTCGAGCCGCTGCTCGACGCCGTCCGCGCGGAGGTGGCCGAGTTCCTCAACGGGGAGGCCGACGGGATTGCCTTCGTCCCCAACGCCACGACCGGCGTGTCCACGGTGCTGGCGTCGCTGCGGTTCAATCCGGGCGACGAGCTGCTCGCTGGCGACCACGAGTACAACGCCACGCTCAACGCGCTGCGGGCGGCAGCCGACCGCGACGGAGCGCGCGTGGTCCTGTGCCACATCCCGTTCCCGGTCCACGACTCGGCCCAGGCCGTTGAGGCCTATCTGGAGGCCGTGACGCCCAAGACCCGCTTCGCGCTCGTCAGCCAGGTCACGTCGCCCACCGCGCTCATCCTGCCCGTGGCCGCGCTGGTTCGGGAGCTGGACCGCCACGGCGTCAACACGCTGGTGGACGGGGCGCACGCACCCGGCATGGTGCCGGTGGACCTCGACGGCATCGGGGCCGCCTGGTGGACGGGCAACGGGCACAAGTGGCTGTGCGGGCCGAAGGGGGCGGCAATGCTCCACGTGCGGGCGGACATGCGCGCGGAGATGCGCCCGCTGGTGGTCTCCCACGGGTTCAACGACGACCGCGCGGACCGCCCGCGGTACCGCAGGCTGTTCGACTGGCCGGGCACGACCGACTTCTCGCCCTATCTGGCGCTGCCCGCCGCCATCCGGTTCGTGGGCGGGCTCCACCCGGACGGCTGGCCGGGCCTGATGGCGGACAACGCGGCGCTCGCACGGGCGGGCCGTGACCGCATCTGCGCCACCCTTGGAATCCAGCCGCCGGCGCCCGACGCGATGCTCGGCTCGATGGCCGCGATCCCCCTGCCCGGCCTTGCCGCCACCCGCGAGGCCACGCGCCGCCTGCACGACCAGCTCTTCGACGAGGAGCGGATCGAGGCGCCCGTCTTCCCCTTCCCGGTGCCGGCCGCCCTGGAGCCGGGCGCTGCGCCAACGTGCGCCATCCTCCGGATCTCCGCCCAGCGCTACAACCAGCCCGGGGAGTACGCAGCGCTGGCCACGGCGCTCGCGACGCGCCTGCTGGGCCCCGCGAAGCCTCGATCGCTGCTGGGCCGCCTGCGCCGCTGAGGCAGGTCCCGGGGCGCCGGCGACCGACCGCTATGCGGCGCCGATGGCGATCCGCTGGCCGGTGACAGCGCCGGCCGCGGGCGACGCGAGGTAGGCCAGCATCTCGACGAGCTCATCAGGCGGTGTGGCCGACGCAGCGGAGCCGTCCCCCGCGGCGATCGCGCGCACGGTGAGCAGGTTGGCGGTGACGCCGGTCCCCGCCATCTCCTTCGCCAGCGAGCGCAGGATGACCTCCTCAGCCGACTTGGCGATGGCGTACGAGGCGCCCCTGGGGCCGGGGTTGGCCGCCAGCGGCGAGCTGACGGCGAGCACCCGCCCGAAGCGGCGCTCGACCATGCCGGGGACCACGGCCTGCACCACGTTGAGCGTGGACCACAGGTGCTGGCCCAGCATCCGCTGGACCTCGTTGGGGTCGAGGTCCACGACCGCCGTTCCGCCCGTCCAGCCCCCGACCAAGTGCAGGAGCACGTCGACGCGGCCGAACCTCGAGATCGCCCGTTCCGCCGTGGCCAGGGCCGCCGACCGGTCGCGAAGGTCCGCGGGGACGAGGAGGTGGCCGGCCGGGTCGAGTCCCGCGTCGGCGGCCGCTGCCCGGAGCCGCGAGAGATCCGTCCCGACGAGCACCAGCGACGCGCCGTTCCGGCCGAAGCGCGCGGCAGCGGCGCGACCGAGCGGGCCGGTAGCTCCCGTGATGAGCACCACCGGGGCTGCCGACGCCGCGATCACGCCTCGCCGCCCGGATCGGGGCTGGCGAACGCGGACCGGTCCCGGCCGCGCCGCGGGTAGATCATCAGCATCCGCCCCTCCTCAGGACCGAGGCACTCGACGTCGTGGGGGATCGTCGGGTCCCAAGCGAGGTAGTCGCCGGGTCCGAGTTCCGCGACATGCTCACCCTGCGTCATCCGGAACTGGCCCCCCAGGATGACGTGGTGCTCGTCGCCCTGGTGGGCGTGGGTGCCCGTGGAGCCGCCCGGGGGCACGATCACCTCGATGATCCGAAGGTCGCGCGAGGTCCCGGCGTCCACCTCGCTCGCCCTCCCGCCCGCCGGCCCCGCCGAGGTCGGTCGCTCGCTCGCGCGCACGACGCGCGGGGGCGTGGAGCCGTCCAGCAGCAGCCAGGCAGGCGGCACGTCGAGAGCCATGGCGATCGCGCCGAGCGCCTCGAGCGAGGGGACGGCCTTGTCGTTCTCGATCTGCGAGAGGTACCCGATGTTGAGCCCGCTGCGCTCCCCCACCTGGGCCAGCGTCAGCTCCCGGTACCGCCGCCAGCGACGCGCCTCGCGGCCCACCTGGAGCCTCGGTGCGGCCAGGGGCTCGCGGCCGGGCGCGGGCGATCGCCGGTACGCTGGTTTCTTCTCAGACAACCCTCTTGACCTCTAACAAACATCGTGGCAGCATTGCATTGACAGCAACTCTGATTTGCCGACACCAAAGTGTCAAGGAAGGAACCTCCCATGAAGATCGCAGTCATCGGTACCGGCAACGTCGGCGGTGCGCTCGGCAAGGCGCTCGCGGGGGCCGGCCACCAGATCGCCTTTGCCGCCCGTGACGGGGCGAAGGTCGCAGCTGTTGCGCAGGCCGCCGGCGCGGCAGCCGCCGCCAGCCCGTCTGAGGCTGCCGCCTCCGCGGACATCGTGATCCTCGCCGTCCCGTTCACGGCCGCCGAGGCCGTCGCGGCCGAGATCGGCGGCGCCATCGCGGGCAAGGTGATCATCGACACCACCAACCCGATCAAGCCTGACTACTCCGGCCTCGCCACCCTCGGCGGCCCGTCGGGCGCCGAGCGCATCGCGGCCGCGCTCCCGGGCGCCACGGTCGTCAAGGCGTTCAACACGATGTTCGCCGGCAACCAGGGCAACCCGACCGCGCTCGGCCAGGTGCTCGACGCGCTCTACGCCACCGACGATGACGCCGCAGCGGCCACGTTCAGTGCCCTCGCCTCCTCCATAGGCTTCCGCCCGGTCAGGGTCGGCCCGCTCGCCGCCGCGACCGAGCTCGAGGCCATGGCCTGGCTCAACATCCGCCTCCAGATGCTCAACAACGGCGCCTGGAACACCGCCTACGTCCTGGTCGCCCCGCCGGCGAGCACGATCACGCTCTGAGGCCTTCCGTGCCAGCGCCCGGCGGCAGATGCGCCGCCTGGCGTTCGCCCTTACCGTTGCACCCGTCGTCCCACGCCACCGAGATCCCCAATGACTGACCTCCGCCCCAACCCCACTCCCGCCAGTCCGCCGACATCGGGGCCGCTTCCGGCGCTCTATCTGGGCCACGGCGCGCCGCCGCTGCTCGACGATGCTGCCTGGATGGGCGAGCTGGCGGCGTGGTCGGCCGCCCTGCCCAAGCCCACGGCCATCCTGATGGTCAGCGCCCACTGGCAGACCGCGCCAATGGCCCTGAGCGCCACGCGGACCGTCCCCCTCGTCTACGACTTCTACGGGTTCCCGCAGCGCTACTACGACCTGGACTACCCCGCGCCCGGCGCGCCGGGGCTGGCCGCCAAGGTCAAGGGCCTGATGCCGTCCACCGAGCCCGTCCTCAATCGGGAGACCCGCGGCCTGGACCACGGCGCGTGGGTCCCGCTGCTCGCGATGTATCCCGAGGCGGACGTCCCGGTGCTCCAGATGTCGATGCCCGACCTGGACCCCGCGCGCCTGTTCGAGGTGGGCCGGCGCCTCGCGCCCCTGCGTGACGAAGGCGTGCTGATCGTGGGCTCCGGGTTCCTGACACACGGTCTGCCGTTCATCGCCGAGTACTGGGACGGCCGGCCGGGCGCGCCCCAGTGGTCGCGCGACTTTGACGTCTGGGCCGCGGAGGCGCTCGCATCAGGCGACCTGGACACGCTGTTCGCCTTCCGCGAGAAGGCCCCAGGCATGCCGTTCGCCCACCCCACGGTGGAGCACTTCGCGCCGCTGTTCGTGACCCTCGGCGCCGCGGCGAAGCCGGATGACGCGCCCAAGACCGCCATCGAGGGCTTCTTCCTCGGCCTCTCCAAGCGCTCGATCGAGGCGCGCTAGCCCAGCCAGCCATGGCGCCGGAATCTGGTGAGCCCGCTGGGATTCGAACCCAGGACCAAGGGATTAAAAGTCCCCTGCTCTACCGCTGAGCTACGGGCCCCCGGGCAACTCTACCCGGTCGCGCACGACGGCTCGACCCTCGCGCGGGCTCGGGTCGGCGTCGTCTCGATCCACCCCACTCGCCGGGACACTCCTCGCACGGGGCGGTGAGCGACCGAGCAGGCCTGCCAGCTGCGCCGATCCTGGCGCGCGGGAGCGCCCAGATCAAGCGGGTTGTGCGCACTGGCCGCGTTCGGGACGGCCATCACCGAGGAGCTCCTCCCGATCCGCCGGAGCGCCGGCGGTCAAGTACCCCAGAGCGCGGAGATGGGCACGGCCGTCAGCCGCTCACCGAGGCCGTACGTCCGGGGCCCGGTGTGCAGGACCACGCCGGCCACGAACGTGTCTGGAAAGCGGTCGCGCAGGCCCGCGAGGTGTCGGGCGTCGGCGGGCCCGGGCGCGGCCGTCGCCTTGACCTCGATCCCGACCAGCCCGCCGCCGGCGAGCTCGGCGAGCAGGTCGACCTCGAAGCGGCCCTGCTGCTGGCGGACGTGGTGAAGTCGTGGCCGGGCGGCCGTAACCGGGAGCTCGGCCCGCAGCTGGGCGAGGACGAAGGTTTCGAGCAGCCGGCCCATGAGGTCCCCGTCCCGGAGCACAGCGTCGGCGTCGAGGCGGAGGACGCCGACGACGAGGGCGGGGTCGACGAGGTGGCGCTTGGGCGTCAGGACGAGGCGCTTGAGCCGGTTCGACGTCCAGGCCGGGAGCGACTCGACGACGAGCAGGTTGCCCAGCAGCCGCTCGTACGCCTGCGCCGTCTTGCGGTTGATCCCGGCCGCCTCAAGCAGCGTCTTCTCCTCGACGACACCCGCCGTGTTGAGGGCGTACGCCTCGAGGTAGCGCCGCAGGCGGACGGGGTCCCGGCCGCCCTCGAGCTGCTCGGCGTCGCGCGTGACGAGGTGGTCGACGTAGCTCTCGATCCAGTGGCGCCTGGCCGTCGGGCCTAGGCGGAGGGCCGCCTCCGGGAAGCCCCCGAGCAGCAGCAGCTCCACGTAGCCGCGGAGGTCGGGCGAGTCGGGGGCGGGGGCGAGGTCGGCCCCGGCGGCCACCCGGTCGAAGAACGCGGTGGCCGGCCCGAGGCCAGCCTGCTCGCGCACCGCCATGCCGACCATCGGCACCCGAACGAGGCGGCCGGTCCCGGGCCAGAGGTCGCCCTCGAGATCGCTCCGGGCGGAGCCCGTGACGATGAACCGCCCTGCCCTGGGGTCGGCGTCCACGGCGCGCTTCACGGCACCGAGGACGCCCGGCACGACCTGCCACTCGTCGAGGAGCACGGGCTCCGGCAGTCCTCGCAGAGCCGCGTCCGGGTCGGCCCGGAACGCCGCCGCCTCGGCATCGCGGTCCAGGCGGACGACCGTGCCGGCGCGTCGGGCGGCGGTGGTGGTCTTGCCCGTCGCGCGCGGCCCTGTGATGAAGACCGCCGGCAGTTGGCGGACGAGCTCGTCCAAGAGCGGGTCGACGGCGCGCGGCAGGTAGTCCATCAGCTGAGACTACCACCCTGCCGCATGGTGGCATACCACTCTGCCGCATCATGGCTCGGCCGCCATCACCAGGGACGGGCGCTCGTGGTCGCCAGCTCGATCCCCTCGTCAGGTGGGCGAACAGCTGGGCGCGTTCTGGCCCGGAGCGCGAACGTGCGGCACCCCTCGTGGCCCGGCAGGCTCAGGAGTCCCCTGCTCTACCGCTGAGCTACGGGCCCACTGGTGGTGACGCGAGTTCATGCAGTTGAAGCTGCCAGATTCGCGGAGAGCCCACGGTGCCACCTCGTGCCGGACGGCTGGATCTTACCCTGCCGATCCCCGTCGCCCTCGACTCGTTCACGCTCGCGCTGCGGGCGGATAACAAGGTGCCCTCGACCGTCGTGACATACCGCAAAGCCGTCGAGCAATTCGCCGCGCACCTCGTGGCCACGGGAGGGCCGTCCACCGTCGGGGCCATCGGTACCCGACGCTCTCAGGCGCTGAGCGCGAGAGGGGACAGCCGATCTCGTTGCCTTCGGCCCTACCCGCCCTCGCTGGACTGCGAGAGTCTCCGCTTGGC
>JBBIIL010000058.1:0-18490 GCA_037446495.1 Chloroflexota bacterium
AACCCCAAGGTCGAGGCCTTCGAGACCGGCATCAAGGTGATCGACCTCCTCGCCCCCTACCTGCGCGGCGGCAAGATCGGCCTCTTCGGCGGCGCCGGCGTCGGCAAGACGGTGCTCCTCATGGAGCTCGTCAACAACGTCGCCAAGGAGCGCGGCGGCTTCTCGGTGTTCGCCGGCGTGGGGGAGCGCACCCGCGAGGGCAACGACCTGTACCACGAGATGATGGACTCGGGCGTCATCAACAAGGACGACCTGGAGAAGAGCCAGTGCGTGCTCGTGTACGGGCAGATGAACGAGCCGCCCGGCGCCCGCGCCCGCGTCGCCCTCTCGGCCCTCGCCATCGCGGAGTACTTCCGCGACGAGGAGAACCGGGACATGCTCCTCTTCATCGACAACATCTTCCGCTTCACCCAGGCGGGCTCCGAGGTGTCGGCGCTGCTGGGCCGGATGCCGTCGGCGGTGGGCTACCAGCCCAACCTAGCCACCGAGATGGCGGCCCTGCAGGAGCGCATCACCTCCACCAAGAAGGGCTCCATCACCTCGCTCCAGGCGGTGTACGTCCCCGCGGACGACTACACGGACCCGGCGCCGGCCACCACCTTCGCCCACCTCGACTCCACGATCCGCCTCGAGCGGTCCATCACCGAGCTGGGCATCTACCCGGCGGTGGACCCGCTGACGTCCACGTCCCGCGTGCTCGACCCGCTGATCGTGGGCGCCGAGCACTACGACGTTGCGCAGGAGACCAAGCGCGTCCTGCAGCGCTACCGCGACCTCCAGGACATCATCGCGATCCTGGGCATCGACGAGCTGTCCGAGGAGGACAAGGCCACGGTCGCGCGCGCCCGGCGCCTCCAGCGGTTCATGAGCCAGCCGTTCACGGTGGCCGAGGTCTTCACCGGCCACCCCGGCAAGTACGTCACGATCCGCGACACCGTCGCCTCGTTCAAGGAGATCCTCGAGGGCAAGGCCGACTCGCTCCCCGAGCAGGCCTTCTTCCTCGCGGGCACCCTGGACGACGTCCGCGAGCACGCGGCCAAGCTGGCTGGTTGAGGCCGTGTTGACCCGTCCGCTCCCGCCAACCCGCTTCCGGGCGACTCCAGTCTGGGGACTGGGCGGGCGGAACGCGCGGCGACATGAGGGACGAATCTGATGCCGCTCCACTTGGAGATCGTGACGCCCGAGCGGCTTGCCTACTCGGATGACGTGGACATGGTCCTCGTGCCGGGCTCCGAGGGCGAGCTCGGGATCCTGCCCCACCACACGCCGCTCGTGAGCCTGCTGGGCGTGGGCGAGCTGAGGATCCGCAAGGACGGCCAGGAGGAGAGCTTCGCCATCGCCGGCGGGTTCCTCCAGGTCCGGCCCGACAAGGTGGTCGTGATGGCCGAGCTGGCCAGCATGGCCTCCGAGATCGACCTCGAGAAGGCGCAGGAGGCCCGCAAGGAGGCCCAGCGCGCGCTCGAGTCCGGCTTCCACGAAGGCGCCGACCTGTCCGCCGCGCGGGCGTCGATGCAACACGCGCTGCTCCAGATCCGCGTCGCCGAGCGCCACCGCCGGGAAGGCCCGCGTTCGCGCGGCTGATCATGGCTGACGCCCGGCCCTTCCACTGGGAGTACCACCCCGAGCAGCCCGTCCCGCAGGCCTTCCGGATCGAGGGCGGCCGGCCGCTGCGGGGCACCGTCGCGGTCAGCGGGGCGAAGAACGCCGCCCTCAAGCTCATGGCGGCGGCCGTCCTCACCGGCGAGCGCTGCCGGTTCGAGAACATGCCCGAGATCGAGGACGTCCGCGTGATGGCGGAGGTCCTGACCGATCTCGGCGTGGTGGTTGACCACCCGGCGCCGGGCGTCTACGAAGTGGCCGCGGGCGACGTTGACTGGAAGTTCGTGCCGCTCGAGGCCGCGGCCAAGATGCGCGCCTCGTTCATCCTCCTGGGCCCGCTCCTCGCACGCTTCGGCCACGTGATCATCAGCAACCCGGGCGGCGACCGCATCGGCCGGCGGCCCGTGAACCTGCACGTCGATGCGATGCGTGCGCTCGGCGCGGACATCGCCTACCGCAACGGCTACTACTTCGCGCAGTCGCCGGGCCGTCTCCGCGGCGGCGAGGTGACGTTCCCGTTCGTCACCGTTATGGGCACCGAGAACGCGATGCTCGCGGCGTGCCTGGCGGAGGGGACCACCACGATCCACCCGGCCGCGCAGGAGCCGGAGGTCGACGACCTCATCCGCTTCCTCGTCGACATGGGCGCCGAGGTGGAGCGCACGCGGCCCGACACGATCGTCGTGCACGGCAGGCGGCGCCTCAGGGGCGCCACCCACGTCGTCGTGCCGGACCGGATCGAGACGGGCACGTTCCTCGTGGCGGCCACGGTGACCGGCGGGCACCTCACGCTCCAGAACGCCCCGTGCCAGCACGTGGAGGCGCTGATCGAGGTGCTCGGCCGGGCGGGCGTGCCGGTGGCCTGCGGCGCGCACACGATCGAGGTGGACGCCACCGGCCTGCGCCCGGGCGACCTGCGCGCGGTGGACATCGAGACCGCCCCCTACCCGCAGCTCGCCACGGACCTCCAGCCCAACCTGTGCGTCCTGCTCACCCAGGCGGCGGGCACGTCGCACGTCCACGAGGCGATCTTCGAGGACCGCCTCGAGTGGATGAGCGAGCTCCGCAAGCTGGGCGCGAGCGTGGACATCCTGGACCCGCACCACGCGTCGATCCACGGCCCGGCCCGCCTCCACGGCGCCGAGGCGTCGATCGGCGACCTGCGGGCCGGGGCGTCGCTCATCCTGGCGGCGCTCGCGGCCGAGGGCACGTCCCTCATCCACGGCGCGCACCACGTCCAGCGCGGGTATGAGAACATCGACCTCAAGTTCCAGCAGCTGGGCGCCAGCATCTCGCGATCGGCCGACCCGGCCTGACGGCGCCCCTGCCGCCCAGCCACCACCCCTGCGACCCCCTCGGGCCGCGCCCCATCACGGAGTAGCATTCCCCGCGTCATGAAGATTGGCATCGACCTCGGTACCGCGAACGTCATCGTCTACGTCAAGGGCAAGGGCATCGTCATCACGGAGCCCTCCGTCGTCGCGGTCGGCGAGGACAACCGGATCGTCGCCGTGGGCGAGGAAGCCCGCGAGATGATCGGCCGGACCCCCGGCAACATCCAGGCCATCCGCCCCATGAAGGACGGCGTCATCGCCGACTACGTCATCACCGAGGCGATGCTCCGCTTCTTCATCGGCAAGGCGACGAAGGGCCGCATCGGCTTCTCCCGACCCGAGGTGATGATCTCCGTGCCGGCCGGCGTGACGTCGGTGGAGAAGCGCGCGGTCCGCGACGCGGCCCTCAAGGCGGGCGCCAAGGAGGCGTACCTGATCGAGGAGCCCCTGGCCGCCGCGATCGGCGCCAACGTGCCCATCAGCGGGCCGTCGGGGAACATGATCATCGACATCGGCGGCGGCACGTCCGAGATCGCCGTGATCTCGCTGGGCGGCATCGTGGTGTCCAACAGCCTCCGCGTCGGCGGCAACAAGTTCGACGAGTCGATCGCCACCTACGTGCGCAAGAAGTACAACCTGATGATCGGCGAGCGCACGGCCGAGGAGGTCAAGATCCAGATCGGCACCGCCCTGCCGCTGGAGCGCGAGCTGACCATGGAGGTGCGCGGCCGCGACCTGATCGCCGGCCTTCCGCGCACCATCCCGATCACCTCGTCCGAGGTCATGGAGGCGATCGAGATCCCGCTCCAGCAGCTCGTGGCGGCGGTGCGCAACGTGCTGGAGCAGACGCCGCCCGAGCTCTCCTCGGACATCATCGACAAGGGCATGGTGATGTCCGGTGGCGGCTCGCTGCTGCGCAACGTGGACAAGCTCCTGACCCAGGTGACGGGCGTCCCGTGCCACGTGGCCGAGAACTCGCTCAACTGCGTCGCGCTCGGCACGGGGCTCGCGCTGGAGCACTTCGACTTCTTCAAGAAGTCCCTCGTCTCGCAGATCTGAGTGGTCGGCATCGGCAGCCGCCTCTCTGCGGCGATTCCAGTCTGCGGACTGAGATCGCCTTCGAGTCGGCTGCTCCCGATGCCTCTCCCCGCTCCTTCTCCCCATGATCTGACGCGGCGCTTCGCAGGTTGGCTCGTGAAGGAGGAGGTGGGGAGTGCCCGACCCGCAGGCGACCTCAGGCCGAAGGACTGGAGTCGCCGGAGGGCGGACGGTCACCGCCGACCCTCGGGGCCCATCCAGTGAAGGCGTTCATCGACCTCCACTGTCACACGGCGGCGAGCTTCGACTGCCTGGCCAGCCCCGAGAGCGTCGTGGGGGCGGCGGCGAAGCGGGGGCTCACGCACCTCGCCATCACCGATCACGACAAGATCGACGGGGCGCTTCGGGCTCGTGACGCGGCGCCCCAGGGGCTGACTGTCATCGTGGGCGAGGAGGTCAAGACCGCCGACGGCGACCTCATCGCGCTGTTCCTGGAGCGGGCGGTCCCCCCGGGGCGGCCAGCGCGGGACACCATCGCCGAGGTCCGGGCGCAGGGCGGGCTGGTGGGCATCCCGCACCCGTTCGACAGCCACCGGGGCTCGATGCTCAATGACCCGCGGCTCGAGGCGATCGGGCAGCTCGTGGACTGGGTCGAGGCGCACAACGCCCGGGTGGTGAGCGGCAGCGGGAACGAGCGGGCGGCCGCGTTCGCGCGCGAGCTCGGGCTGCCGGGCGTGGCGGCCTCGGACGCGCACAGCGTGCTCGAGGTGGGCGTCGCGTACAACATCGTGGACGGGGAGCCCAGCACTCCAGAGGGGTTGCTGGCCGCGCTCCGGAGCCTTGAACTCGTGCCGGGGCGGGCGTCCTATCTCGTCCGCACACTGACCCCGATCTCGAAGCTGGTCAACCGCGTGCGGGGGAACACGCGCGTGCCCTGGTCGCCCGCCGACGAGGGGACTGACGACTGATGGAGCCGCCCGTGACTGGTCCCGGTCCCGACGCCGCCGCGCCCCTTCCCGGCCCCGAGCCGGAGGTGCCGCCCGAGGACACGGTCTCGCTCGGCCGGCGCCTCCGCCAGCCTCGGACGATCCTCTCGCTGGTCGTCCCCATCATCCTCGTGGTCCTGGTCTTCCGGCTCGCCCTCAATGTCGACATCCAGGAGCTCTTCACCGGCGTCCAGCAGTCGAACAAGCTGCTGCTGCTGGTGGCGTTCGTCGTCTTCTACCTGGGGTTCCCGCTGCGCGGCTACCGGTGGGCCCGGATCCTGGCGGCCACCAGGTTCCGGGTGGGGACGAGGGACGGCACCGAGATCCTGTTCCTCTCGTGGCTGGTGAACTGCCTGGTGCCCGCCAAGCTGGGCGACGTCTACCGCGCCTACCTGCTCAAGCTCAACGCCGCCAGCGCCTCGTTGTCGCGAACGTTCGGGACGGTGTTCATCGAGCGCCTGCTGGACATCTTCGCGATCGCGATCATGGGCCTGGCCGCCGGCTTCTGGAGCTTCCGCAACGGCTTCCCGCCCGAGATCCAGTTCGTCGTCGCCCTGGGCATCGGGGTGATCATCGCGATGGGCGTCCTGCTCCTCACGCTCCGCAACCTCGGCCGCGGCATCCTCGAGCGCCTCCACGTGCCGCAACGCTTCGTCGAGCTGTACGACAAGTTCGAGGAGGGCGTCTTCGGCGCCGTCGGGCCGCGCCACCTGCCGGCGCTCATCGGGCTCACTGGGCTCATCTGGGCCACCGAGGGCCTCCGGCTGTTCTTCGTGGTCAAGGCGCTCGGGTTCCCGGATGTCGAGCTCGGGCTGTCGGGCGCGTTCTTCGTGGCGCTCATCGGATCGCTGCTGACCGCGGTGCCGCTCAGCCCGGCCGGCCTGGGCACCGTCGAGCTGGGCGTCACGGCCGTCCTGACGCTGGCCTACGGGATCCCCAACCAGGAGGCGGCCACGATCGTGATCGTGGACCGGCTGATCAGCGTGTTCTCGATCATCGTGATCGGCGGGCTCCTGTACGTCGTCTCCGGCAAGCGACGCGGCGCCGGCCTGGCGCCCGGCTCCGGCCCCATGGAGCTCGAGCCAGCCTCGGCTCCCGTGTAGGCGGTTCCACGCGGCTGCGTCCCGTTGCCGTTCGAAAGGGTCATCCCCGGACTGCACGCGACCGCCTCCGACCCCACAGCGGTGTCGGCATTCAGTCACCGCCCTCGAGTACCAACGGGTGATTGGGCGGACGCACCACGTTGCCGACACTCTCCCTGAGCCCGCGGACCGATCCGCGGCAGCCATGCAAGGCGACCATGACCACCGACAACGGCCGCGCATTCAACGAGTGGCTGCGAGCCCAGCTCAAGGCCAAGAAGATGTCGCAGCGCCAGCTCGCCCAGCAGTCGGGCGTGGACCACTCGACCATCTCGCGGCTCATCCGCGGGGATCGGATGCCCTCCCTCGGAACGGCCACCAAGCTGGCGCGCGGCCTGCGCGAGCTCCGTGATGACGCCGACGCGCCATCGGCGCTCGGCGTCGTGTCGGTCGGGCCCCAGAACCCGACGGCACGTGTCGAGTACGCCCTCCGCGCTGACGAGGCCCTCTCGGAACCGCAGGTCCGCCAGATCATGGAGTACTACCTCGCCGTGCGCCTGCGCCGGTTCAACCGCGCGTACGCGCCGAGCATCGCCGCCGAGCCGGGCATGAGCAGCACCGGGGGCACCGTGTCGGCAGCGGGAGCCTACGGTCGGCCGCCCCTCTACAGCAGCGCGGCGGCGCAGACGTCCGTCCGGGCGGTCCCGCCGCGCTACGGCGCGCCGAGGCCGATGGCCGCCCGACCCCCGGCCCGGACGCCCGGTCGAACGTAGCCTTTCAGGCGCCACCCGGAACACGCACGTCCGGGTCTCGGGGACATCGGACGCCGGCCTTGCAGGGGCCGGCGTCCGTGCGTCTCGGTTGGCGCTGGCACGCCCTCGCAGCGTCAGGGGGAAGCTCAGCGCTGACCGGGGGAGGCCTCCGCCAGCCTCGATGGGGCGTAGATCGAGAGGACGCGGCGGTCGCCGGCGCGGAAGCGCTCGACCAGCTGCATCGTGCCGGGAGCATAGGCGTCGGCGAGCCAGCGGTCCTCCGCGGGGCCGCCGCAGGCGAAGCCGGCGGTCTGATCGAACAGGGGGTCGCAGACGATGGTGACCACGCCCACGTCGGGGACCCCCACCTTGACCGGCTCATCAAGCGCAGGCTCGAGGGGGAAGCCGCGGTGCTCCAGCGGGAAGCGCATGGCGTCGTCCGGCTTGAAGTCGGGGAGGCTCGCCAGCAGCCGCGGCTCCCCGGCCGGCCAGCCGGCGTCAACCACGTCGATGACGTGGGCCGCGGCTGCGTCCGCGAGGCGCCAGCCGCCGTCCGGGGAGACGGCCGGTGGCCAGGCGGTGACCGCGATGGCGGCGAGCCCGGCGGTGATGACGACGGGGATGCCAGCCGACAGGAGTCGGGCGACGCGTTTCGGGGCCGAGCGGGCGACCGCCTTCGCGAGCCCGGCGGCGCCGAGGCCGACCAGCGCCAGGACCACTGGGTCCAGGAAGGCGTGGTAGTGATCGTTGGGGAGGCCCGGGACCACCACCCCCAGGCTGGGCGCGAGGACCGCGAGCGCCGCGACCGAGAACGCCAGCGTCCCCAGGAGCCAGCGGACCGTCCACCGGGCGTCGCCAGGCGACAGGGGGGCATCGGCCCGGGACGGGTGATCGGCCGTGGGCGGGCCGTCGGGTAGGGCCTCGCTGGCCCCGCCGCGCCCCGTCACCCGGCTGGCGAGCAGCACACCCGCCCCGCCGATGGCCAGCACCCCGACGAGCGCCGCAAGCGAGGCGGCAACGCGGTCCGTGACCAGCCCGGCGATCGGCCACGTCAGTGACCGGACAGCCACCAGCAGCAGGCGCGCGAGGAGGCCCGAGGCGGCCGGGCTCCCGCTGCCGGTGAGGTAGGCGACCGCCGCCCGGACCTCGCTGAAGTCGCTCGTCGCCTCGTGGACCGCGAGCGGCAGGTAGCCCAGCGCCAGGATCGCGAGCCCGGCGAGGCCCGCGCGACCGACGGCGCCCGCGTCGCCTCCCGCGCGCCGCCGCCGGACCTCCAGGACCCACGCGGCGGCCACCGGCACCGCGAGCACGCCGCCGAGCCAGTGGAGCTGCATCGTCGCCATCGTCCCCACGGCCGCCAGCAGCCACCAGCGGACTCGGCCGGTGCGCCGCGCGTTGATCACGCCCACAGTGGCGAGGGCCGCGAAGACCGGGATCGGGTTGGGGTTCCAGATGAACGTGGACTCGCTGATGCCGGCGGGCGACACGGCGAGCAGGAGCCCCGCCACGGCCGCGGCCACGGGCCCGCCGACGAGGCGCGCGAGCCACCACGTGGCGGCGACCGCGGCGATTCCCAGGAGGGCGAACTCGGTCATGGCGGCCACCGGGTCCGCCCCTGAGATGAGCGCCGACGGGGCGAGCAGGTAGTAGTAGAAGGCCCCGTGGTGGAACGTGCCGACCGACGTGACGGGTCCCAGCAGCGGCAGCTGGCCGTGCCCAACGAGCGCGGCCAGCACGCTCATGTCGTGGCCCTGGTCGGAGTCCCACTGGCCGCGCGCGTCGAGCCCCGGCAGGCGCGTCAGCGCGGCGATCACCAGGACTGCAGCGAGCACCCCCAGCTCGAGCCAGCGGCCGTACGTTCTCGTCACGCCAGCGGCCCGGCCCTCGGCGCCACGCAGGGTCACGGGTCGGCCACAGGCGCGTCCGGCTCGGGCGGGGCGGCCCGGCCGCGCGCGGTCCGCGTGTGGAACGCGGCCGGGGGCAGGGGCTCCAGCGGCTGCCCGGCGGCGAGCGTCCGGGCGCGAGCCAGGTTGACCTCGTCCCAGCCCTCCTCCATGCCCGGCGTCTCAAGGATGTATGTCACGTGGCCCAGGCCGGGGTGCACCAGGAACCGCGCCAGGCCCGCGGCGCCGATGCGCCCCCCGCCGAGGTGCTCGTGGCGGTCGGAGCCCGAGCCGACGGTCGAGCGCGAGTCGTTGAGGTGGACCATGCGCAGGCGCTGGAGCCCAACTTGGGCGTCGAAGCCCGAGAGCACCTCGTCGGCGCCGGCGGCCGTGTCCACGGGGTACCCGGCGCCCCAGAGGTGCGCGGTGTCGAGGCAGAACCCGAGCCGGTCGTCCGGCACCCCGGCGGACCGCGCGGCACGGGCGATCGCCCCCAGCTCCTCGAGCGTCGCGCCGATGCCGAACCCGCCACCGGAGCCGTTCTCGAGCACGAGGGCCACGCCCGCGCCGCCGTCGCCGGCCGTGTCGAGCACGCGCCGCAGTCCATCGACCAGGCGCCGGATCCCCGCATCCGCGCCTGCGCCACGGTGCGAGCCGGCATGGAGATTGACGAACGCCGCCCCGTACGCCGCCGCCACAGGCAGCTCGTTCGCCAGGAGCTCGATCGAGCGGGCCCATGTCTCGTCGTCGGGCCCGGCGAGGTTCACCAGGTACGGCGCGTGGACGGAGAGCGGCGCGATCCCGTTGACCGCCAGGCGGTCGCGGAAGGCCGGAAGCTCCGGCGGCAGCGTGGGCCTGCGCCGCCACGAGGTGGGATTGTCCACGAAGACCTGCATCGCCGTGGCGCCGATGGCCGCAGCGCGGTCCGCGGCCCTGACCATGCCGTCGGCGAGCGGGAGGTGGGCGCCCAGGCGGCGCCCGTTCGGGAGCATGGGACAGGCTAGCCCGCGCCGCGGGGCCGCGCCAGCATGAGCGCGCGTGCGGGCGTGAGGCTAGTGGGCCTTGCCGGCCCTGTCGCGGTGCGTGTAGTCGCCGCCGACCATCGGCTCGATCAGCCCGAAGTCGCCGTCCTTGCGCCGGTAGAGGACCGCGACGTGCTCGTTCTCCGCGTTGACGAACACGTAGAAGTCGTGCCCGAGCTCCTCCATCGCGGTGACGGCGTCCTCCTCGAACATCGGCTCGATGGCGAAGCGCTTGGTCTTCACGATCTTGCGGTCGCGCGTGCCCTCCGCGGTGCCGTCCGCCAGCTTGCGGAGGATGATCTTCTCCTCCTCCGGCCGCGCCCGCACGCGGGGCTTCTCCTTGAAGTCGATCGCCTGGCGCTCAACCTTGTCCACCACCACGTCCAGCGCCGCCTGGTACGACGCGCCCGACGCCGTGCTGCGCAGCGTCTTGCCGTCGATCACGAGCTGGACGTCAACGATGTGGGCGTCCGTGGCGCTGCGGTGCGACTCGTTGGACAGCTCCACGATGGCGTCCGTGCGGTCATCGAGGAGCCGCTCGAGGCGGGCGAACTTGCGCTCCGCGTACTGCCGGACCCGGTCCGGGACCTCGAGGTTCTTGCCCCTGACGATCGTCCTCACGGCTGACCTCCCGGCGCGTGCGGTGCGCCTGGCTGCGGGGGCGGACGGGCCGCCCATGCGGGACCTCGTCCGGAAGCCGAGTATAGCCGCGCGGGCCGCACGGCTGGCCGTGCCGCAGGTCCACCATGATGGGCCGCCCGTCCGGCACGGTTGCGCCGAACGGCCCCTGCGGGCGGTCCGGCGCCCCGCTCAGCGCCCCGCTCAGCGTTCCCGGGCCACCGTCACCGCCGACACGCTCGCCGCACCGGCCCCCAGCAGCGCGTTCGCGGACGCCGCCAGCGTGGCCCCGGTGGTCACCACGTCGTCCACGAGCACAACGTGGCGCCCGACGACGCGCCCCTCCGCCCCGCGCCGCACGGCGAACGCCGTGGCCACGTTGGCGGCCCTGTGGCGCCGGTCCAGCCGGTACTGGGCCGTGGTGGCGCGAGTGCGCTCGACGGCTGGCAGCATCGGGATGCGGAGGTGCTGCGACGCTGCCAGGGCGATCAGCTCCGCCTGGTCGTACCCGCGCTCCCGGCGCCGCGACGCGTGGACCGGGACCGGCACCAGCAGGTCACCGCCGCCGCCGCAGCGCGCCCAGCGCGCCGCCACCGCCTCCCCCAGCGGCCCAGCCAGTCGCCGCTCGCCCGCGTACTTGAGCGCGTGCAGCGCGTGGCGCACGATCCCGGCGAACGGCGCGCACCACTCGAGGCGCACCAGCGGATCCGGCGGCCCGTCCGGTAGCCCCAGCGGCGTCCCGGCGGGCAGGGCCAGCCGCAGGTCCAGCGCGCGCCGACAGGCCGGGCAGAGGGGATCGCCCTCGACACCGCAGCCCGCACAGGCCGGCGGCAGGGCGAGGTCCAGCAGGGCGGTCACGGGATGACGGAGCGCGAGCATGCCCACAAGGGTGCACCGCTCCACTTACGCCCGCCTCAACCCGCCGTTGCGGCGGGGACGGGCGTCACCCCCTCAGGCGCCCTCGCGGATCTCCAGGCGGTCGCCCACCTCGGTGCGCGACGTGTCGATCACGCCCACAGGCAGCTCGAGCACCCCGTGGGCTCCCGTGATCAGGGGCACCAGCCCCGTCCATGCCCTCACGTTGCGATGGACGGAGCGGACCGTCCGGACGCCATCGGCATCGGGCTTGGTGACGAACACGGCGTCGATCGGGAAGCGCATGAACATCATGTGGATCCCGTTGCCGCCGGGGAGCCAGAGTCCCTCGCCGGCGGGGAGGGAGGCGCGTCCCATGAGGCCCATGAACTTGCCCCAGAACGAGCTGGCCGTCTCCATGGGCTCGGCCAGCACCGAGTCGCGGTCCAGGTTGCGGGCGACACCGCGGTCGCGCGCCGAGGCGCCCACCCCGAGGCCGCTAGACCTTGAGGTTGATCATGATCAGGATGATCGCCGGGCCCAGGATGACGATGAACAGGGACGGGAAGATGCACCCGACGAGCGGGAACAGCATCTTGATCGGTGCCTTGGCCGCCATCTCCTCGGCGCGCTGCCGGCGCTCGATGCGCAGCTGGTCCGACTGGACCTGGAGCACCTTGCTGATCGAGACGCCCAGCTGCTCGGCCTGGATGACCGCGCCGATGAAGTTCGAGAGGGCCGGCACCTCGGTTCGCGGGACGATGTCCCGCAGGGCGTCGCGGCGTGCCTTGCCCACGCGGATCTCCGCGAGCGCTCGGCGGAACTCGTCGGTGAGGGGGCCTTTGAGCTTCTCGACCACCTTGGCCAGCGCGCCGTCGAAGCCGAGCCCGGCCCGGACGGAGATGGTCAGCAGGTCGAGGGCGTCGGGGATCTGGAGCAGGATCTCCTTCTGGCGCTTGCGCACCCGGCCGCCGAGCCAGAACTCGGGGATGGTGTACCCGAACATCACGCCCACGAGGATCATCGCGAAGTTGACCGGGACCGGGACCGAGAGCACGCCCGGGAAGACGAACAGGGCGAAGAACAGCGCGCCGCCGATGATGGCGCCGACCGCCTTGATGCCCAGCCAGTCGGCCGTGCGCAGGTCGCCCGGGTTGCCGGCGAGCGCGAGGCGCTTCTCGGTCTGCTGGCTGAAGGACGCACTCGTGACCCGGGCGACGGTGTGCGACAGGCGACCGGCGAGCGGGCGGATCGTCCGCTCGAACAGCGGCGCCTGGAGCTCGAGCTCCTCGAGGTTCTTGGCCTGCATCGTGCCGAGTTGGGTCAGGCGGGCCTGCACCGGGTCCACCCGCGATCCGCCGGCCAGTCCGGCGAAGATCAGCAGGATCGCGAGCGCTGCAACGCCCGCGACCAGGAGGGCTAGGGGTTCCATCGGCTAGACCTCGATGTCCACGACGCGGCGGATGATCATGAAGCCCAGGAACATCATGAAGCCGCCGGCGAACAGGATGATCACGCCGGCCGGCAAGCCGGCCAACGCCACACGGTCGTCGAACATCGGCGACATGAACTGCGGCGCGGCGATGAACAGGAAGCCGGCGAGGCCGATGGGCAGGAAGCCCACCACGTAGCCCGACAGCCGTTGCTGAGCGGTGAGCGTCCTGATCTCGCCCTTGATCCGGACGCGCTCGCGGATGGTGAACGCGATCGAATCCAGGATCTCGGCGAGGTTGCCGCCGACGGTGTGCTGGATGGCGATGGCCGTGGCCATCAGCTCCAGATCGTCGGAGCGGACGCGCCGGACCATGTTCTCGAGCGCCACGTCGAACGACAGGCCGAGGTTGACCTCGCGGATGACGCGGCCGAACTCGGTCGAGATCGGCGGGTGGGACTCGCGGACGACCAGCTCGATGGCCTGGAGGAATGACGAGCCGGCGCGCAGCGCGTTGGCGATCAGGGTGATCGTGTCCGGCAGCTGCTTGTTGAACGCGTTGATGCGGCTGGACTTGCGGCGGCCGAGCCAGAAGCGCGGCAGCATGAACCCGATGAACACCCCGACGAGCAGCGCGATCGGGTTGCGCAGGCCGGGCATGGCCACGGACAGGACGAGCATCAGGATCGGCGTGCCGATCGTCGTGCCCAGCCAGATCAGCAGGTACTCGCTGACCTTGAGCTTCAGGTCCGCGCGCGCGATCTCGCGGGCGAGGTTCGCGGCGAAGTCTCGCTGCTCGACGATCTTGTTGAGCTGGGACATGGCCGCCGACGCCTGGAGGGCCTCGGCGAGCGTGGGCTGGGAGCCTGCCGGTCCGGCCGGCTTCTCGGGCTTGGTGGACGCATAGCGCTCGAGACGGGCGTTGACGTCAGAGCCGCCGCGCGCCATCGAGATCCCGACCGCGATCATGAAGATCGCGACGGCGGCGATGCCGGCGATGGCGAGCGTCATGGGGTTCACGGCTGACCTCCCAACCGCCTAGTAGGAGAAGCCGAAGAGGCCGGGCGGCAGGTGGATGCCCTGGACCTCGAACTTCTCGACGAACTTCGGACGGATCCCGGTGGGCTTGAGCCGGCCCTGGATCTTGCCCTCGATGATGCCCGTCTGCTCGAACACGAACACGTCCTGCATGACGATGACGTCACCCTCCATGCCCTGGACCTCGGTGATGTTCGTGATCCGGCGCGTGCCGTCCTTGAGGCGGGCCTGGTGGACGATGAGGTCCACCGCGGAGGCGATCTGCTCGCGGATGGCCCTGACCGGCAGATCCACGCCCGCCATCAGAACCATCGTCTCGAGACGGGACAGCATGTCTCGCGGACTGTTCGCGTGGCCGGTGGACATCGAGCCGTCGTGGCCCGTGTTCATGGCCTGGAGCATGTCCAGCGCCTCGCCGGCACGGCACTCGCCGACGATGATGCGGTCGGGGCGCATGCGCAGGGCGTTGCGGACGAGCTCGCGGATCGGGACGGCGCCCCGGCCCTCGATGTTGGGCGGGCGGGACTCGAGCGTGACCACGTGCTCCTGGCGGAGCTGGAGCTCGGCCGCGTCCTCGATGGTGACGATGCGCTCGTCATTGGGGATGAACGAGGAGAGCACGTTGAGCGTCGTGGTCTTGCCGGAGCCGGTGCCGCCGGACACGAAGACGTTCAGCCGGGCCTCCACCGAGGCGCGCAGGAACTCGAACATGTCCGGCGTCGCCGTCCCGAACCGCACGAGGTCGTCCACGGTGAACGGCGAGGCGGAGAACTTCCGGATGGTGATGACCGGTCCCACCAGCGACAGCGGGGGAATGATCGCGTTCACGCGCGAGCCGTCCGTCAGGCGGGCGTCCACCATCGGGCTCGACTCGTCCACGCGACGGCCGATCGGGGCGATGATCCGGTCGATGATGCGCATCACGTGGTCGTCGTTCTGGAACACGACGTTCGTGAGCTCGAGGCGGCCGCTGCGCTCGATGTAGACCTGGCGCGGGCCGTTGACCATCACCTCCGAGATGCTCTCGTCGCGCAGGAGCGGCTCGAGCGGCCCGAGGCCGATGATCTCGTCGGTGATCTGCTCGAGCATCCGCACCCGCTCGGCGCGGGTGAGGGCGAGGCCCTCCTCGTCGATGACCCGCCCGAAGATCTCTTCGATCTGCCGGCGGACCTCGACCTGGTTGGACAGGTCGAGCTTGGGGTCCAGGTCCTGGATCACGCGGCTCTGGATCCGGAACTTGACGTCCCGGAACGACTCGCGGACCGGCGTCTGGGTCGACAGCCGCCCGGGCGCCTGGCCGCCCCCGGACTGCTGCGCCGGACTGGCGCCCGGGGTCGGGACGGGCAGGTTTCCACCCGCGTCCGGCGCGGCGCCGGGACGGGCGCTCTCGATGCGCTTCAGCAGCGACATTGGCTACTCCCCTTCGGCCGCGAGCGGCCCCGTGGTGCGGCGGCTCAGCGCCATGCGAACAGCGACTTCTTCTGGGTGGCCTTCCGGCTCTCGCCGGTCTCGGCAATACGTGACCCCGCGACCGCCGACGCGAGCCGCAGGACATCCTGGGAGACCTGCGCCTCCCGGTTGGACAGGAAGAAGGGCACGCCCCGGTTGAGGGCGTAGACGACGCTTCGGCCGTCCGAGACGATGGTGTGGTCCACCCGGCGGCCGATCGAGTGCTCGACGTCCGCGACGCGGATGCCCAGCGACGAGTCCGCCCGGTTGAGCACGAGGCGGATCTTGTCCGTGCCGTACCCGAGCTGCTCGGCGACTTCGAGGAACAGCCGGATGTTCTTGATCGAGGTGATCTCAAGCGACAGCATCGTGAGGACGATGTCGGCCTGGTCGAGGATGGCAAGGGTGGTGTCGTTGAACGAGGACATGCAGTCCACGACCACCAGGTCGTGGGTGTCCCGCAGCGCCTCGAGCATCCGCTTGGTGATCGCGGGCGTGATCAGCTCCGCCATCTCGGGCGAGGGCGGGGCGAGCAGCACGCGGATGCCCGCGGAGTGGTTGATCACGAAGGTGTCGAGCGAGTCCGCCTCGCCGTTCTCGAGCTCGGGGATCAGGTCCGCGATGGACTTGTTCTTGGGGTTGAGGTTGAGCAGGACGCCGACGTCGCCGAACTGGAACGATGCGTCCACCAGACAGGTCCGCTGGCCCAGCTCGGTGGCCGCGGCCACGGCGAGGTTGACGGCGAGCGTGGTGCGGCCGACGCCGCCCTTGGGCCCGAACACGGCCACGACCCGCCCCGGCTCCCTGCTCTCGCGCTCGCCAGCCGCGGCCGGCGCGGGCGCGCCAGCGGCGGGCGCCGGGCCGGGCTGGACCGCGATCCGCGACTGCTTCTCCCGCTCGCGCGTGTAGACCTGCCGGATCGACGAGGTGAGCTCGTCCGACGAGAACGGCTTGACGAGGAACTCGCGCGCGCCGGCCAGCATCGACCGCCGCAGGTAGTCCGCCTCGCCCTGGACGGACATCATCACGACCGACGCCGTGGGCACCGCCGAGGTGAGGTGCTCCGTGGCCGCGATGCCGTCCATGTCCGGCATGTTGATGTCCATCAGGACCACGTCCGGACTCAGCTTCCGGGCCAGCTCGATCGCCTCGCGGCCTGAAGCGGCGGCACCCACGACGTCGACGTCAGCCTCGAAGCCGAGCAGCTTCGTGAGGTGGTCTCGCGTCTCCTGGATGTCGTCCACGATCAGAACGCGGATCTGGTCTGCCATACGGCGGGATCTGACCTCGATACGTGCCCGGCTCTCCCGGGCTCAACCGATGGAGATGGGCCGGCTCGCACCGGCCCCTCCTCGACGCTTCACGGCCCTGAGGGCCGCGGGACCTCCGCTAGGGGGCGGTGCTCCCGCTCGGCGCCGCGCTGCCGCTCGGGCTCGCGCTGGGGCTCGGGCTGGGACTCGGGTAGAGCCGGCTGGGCAGCGGGCTCGGGTACGGCGTGGGCATCAGGACCTCGATGACCTGCGGCGGCAGCACGCCGAAGTCGTCAACCATCTTGCGCAGAGTCACACCGGTCGTCGGGATGATGGGGCACGACTTCGGCGTGCCGTCCTGAGCCTGGCAGTCTGCCGCGCTGCGGAGCACGAGGGCGATCGTGCCGCTCACCTGTGCGAAGCGGATGGCCTCCGCCTGCTGGGAGGTGGCCGCGAGGATGACGATCTGCTGCTGGCCGTTGAGGCTGGTCCCGCCCGTCTGGCCGCTCGGGGCCGGCTGGGCGTTCTGCGCCGGCGGCAACAGCGTCCCGAGGACCTGGAGGCCGTCCACGACGGTCTTGACCGAGTTCGGGTCATACGGGAGATCCATGACCACTGGGGCGGTCGAGGCGCCCGGCGACGCAGCGCTGCGCGGCGAGGGTGCGGCGCTCTCCTTGTACGAGACCAGCGGGAACGAGCTGAAACCGGTGACCACGTCCACCCGGTCGCCCGGCTTGATCAGCGTGCCGACGCCGGTGACCTGGTCCACCTGGACCGCGATGCCGACGTAGCCCGCGGGCACGTGGATGTCCTGGATGCTGCCGCCGCTGTTGAGCACGACGGAATCGATGAGCTGGCCGCTGGTGACGTCCTGGCGGACCGTCTGGCCGATCACCTGCGAGGTGTCGCCGTAGGAGTCGGCAGGCTTGTCCGCCACTGCGATCGGCTTGGTGGTCACGGCATCCGCCGTGATCTTGGTGCCCAGCGCGAGGTCCTTGGCCGCGACGACGACGTTGACCGTGGTCGGGGCCTGGGATGGGCCGCCGCTTCCTGACGACCCTCCGCTCATCTGCACCGCGATCAGGACGAACGCGACGACCGCGAGAAACACCCCCACCAGGAGGACCAGACGGTTCGAACTACGCTTCAACTCACTCTCCCCAGCCGTGTGACAGGCGGCACCACTCTAACATCGCGTCCAGTCCCTGCGATCCACCAAATGACCTAGGACCATTGGGAAGATTTGGGCGGATGCGGATCGTGGCGTAAGGTCGGCTGCAAAGCAGCGCCGACCCCCGCCTGAGATGGCCCGCAATGAACGAACAGCCCGCCGGGGTGACCCCGACGGGCTGGCCTATGAGTGCTGGAGCAACGACTAGAGCGCGTTGCCGACGGTGCTGAGCTTGCTGCTGATCTGGCCGCCGAGGAAGATCAGGGCCACGATCGCCACGATCGCGATGAGGGCCAGGATGAGTGCGTACTCCGCGAGGCCCTGCCCGTCCTCGTCAGACTGCGGAAGAAGCTTGGCCAGAACGGCCAATGACTGCGTAAGCACGGCGACGGTCACCTCCCATCCGGGTTTCAGGCCCCCGGGGCGGCTCGCCTGAGGCAGTCCGGCACGCCGGCCCGCCCCGGAATGGTCCAACGGTAGGCCGCGGTCGGTCACCGATCAACCATCCAATAGTCCAGCCCCCGGAGGACATTCCATGTCTCGGAAACGGGACGACGCCGATCACCTGGCGGGGATCGGCGTCGTCGCCAACGTCAACCAGACGATTAGATCGAGGTGCCGACGTTCGAGAGGATCTTGGAGACCTGGCCGCCCAGGAAGATCAGGGCCACGATCGCGACGATCGCGATGAGCGCGAGGATGAGGGCGTACTCGGCGAGGCCCTGGCCCTCCTCGTCGCTGTCGAGATGGAGGAACGAGATGATTGCGGGAATGAGGGACATTGGGGTTTCACCTCCTTTCCGTGTGAGATTCCGCCGAAGCGGGGAGCACACCGTAGTGCCGCCCGGCTCGGGGTGTCAACGGGTGGCGGAAAGATGCGGTGTGACTGAGCACCGACGTCCGGGCCGCACCCGCCCTACACATGTCAACCGGGCGGCTAGATGGACTTGCCGACGTTCGAGAGGATCTTGGAGACCTGGC
>JBBIIL010000059.1:0-17978 GCA_037446495.1 Chloroflexota bacterium
GAAGCCGAGCAAGATCGAGCAGGTGCTGCACGGCGGCGGGGCTGCGGGTCACGTGCGGATGGTGACACATCGTCGCGCCGGGAGGGCTCGGGCCGGCCTCGCGGTTGCGACAATGGCCCGGTGAGAGCACCGGCAGCGGAGGGCGAGCAGGACGAGGCGCCGCCGCGCGGGCTGCGCCGGCCGCCGTTGCGGCGCATGGCGGGAACCAACGTCGTCATCGGATTGGTGGTCCTCGCCTGCTGGCTGGCCCTGGGTGGCGAACGCGCCCTGCAGGCCGTTGCCGCCTACTGGCCGGTGTCGCTGACGATGGCATTCGGCTCGCTGGTTGGCGGCGGCACGTCGGAAGGGGGCGGGGCGGTCGCCTTCCCCGTCCTGACCAAGGTACTCGCGGTGCCTGCGGACCAGGCTCGGCTGTTCGCCTTCGCCATTCAGAGCGTGGGCATGGGTGCTGCCACCGTGAGCATGGTCCTCAACCGGGTGCCGATGGAGTGGAGGGCCCTCCGCTTCGGTGCGCCCGGGGTCATCCTCGGCGTCGCCGCCAGCTGCGTCTACCTGGCACCCCACATCGAGCTGGCCACGGTGCGCCTGCTGTTCACGGCAATCCTGGTGAGCATGGGCCTGGCGCTCTGGATCAGCCAGCGCTTCGACCCGCGGCGGCGGGACTGGATGATCCCGTTCGGCCGCTCCGAGGCTGCGATCCTCGCAGGAGCCGGCCTGGTGGGCGGGCTGCTGTCCGGTCTCGCGGCGGTGGGCGAGAACACGATCATGTTCGCGGTCCTGGTCCTAGGCTTCCGAGTGTGCGAGCGGATCGTGACGCCGACAACGGTCGTCCTGCTCACGATCGCAACATGGACCGGCTTCGCGACGCACGCGCTCGTCATCGGGGACTTCCGGCCGCCCGTCGTGGACATGTGGCTGGCAGCGGTGCCGGTGGTGGCCGTCGGCGCGCCGGCCGGCGCGCTCCTCATGACCCGCATGTCGCGTGAGCTGATCGTGCGGATCCTGTACGTGCTGATCTCGGTCGAGTTCCTATCGACGCTGCTGCTCGTGCCGAGGACGAGCCTCCAGACGCTGTGGTTCGCCGCAACCATCGTGGCCTTCTCGCTGGTCTGCGTCCGGATGGCGACGGCGCGGCGGTATGCGGTCTCGGGCACGGCTGCCGAGGCGGTTGGGCCGCCCGGCTGAGCCGCGGCCGCCGAGGCGGTGGGCTTGCCCGGCCGAGTCCGCGGCCCCGGAACCGGACGCCTGACGAATGGCCCGAACCTGCGGGCCACGCGGACCGGGCCCCGTTCCGAACCGCAACCGAAGGGGTTCCCCGGCCGGCCTTGTCCCCCAGGGGCCTCCGAGCCCATGATCCGGGCACGGTCGACGACCAAATCGCCAACAGGCGAGCGGTCGGCCGGGCCGTGGATCCTGCGCTTCGGCGCGTACCGGTTGGGCCACGGCGATCTGCTCTGGGAGCGCGACCTCGCCCGGCTCACCGCTCGGGCACCGGCGCACGGAGCCCCCAGGGCTGGAGGTGCGTGCAATGCACGATGACTCCGTCCTAGTCGCCGTCGAGGCGGCGCTCAGCCGACCTGCCTATTGCGGGTGCGGCACCTACCTCAGCCTGAACACCCACGATGGTGCCATCTGGCTCGAGTGCGCCCAGTTCGAGCAGCCCTCTCGGCTCCCCGACAACGTGGCGCACTTCCTCCGCCTGCTGGCCCACGAGCGTCGGCACGTGATCGACCTCCCGGAGGCCGACGTGCCCCTCGTGGCGTGAGCGCGTGGTCGGCCGTCTCGGCGTCGCGGTCGGGCCGGCGCTGGCCACAGCACCGTCGCGGCTCGGCACCGCCGGGCCCGCGCGCCCAGTGGCACGCCGCTCCGATTCAGGCTGCCGAGCAGGCCGCCGTCGTCGGGTCGGGCAGTGCAGACGACGCCGTTGGTGTTCAGGCCCCGAGGGAGCAGCCCGCCCTGGCGCAGTCCTCGGCGAATCGCCCGAGCGCGCTCTCATCTGCGGCGCAGGCCCGCACGAGCGTCATCACCCGGTCCACGCCGGCGTCCGCATAGGCGCGCAGCAGGTCACGCCGTGGCTGGCCCTCCGGCTCGCTCTGCGATCGCCCGATGTTCACCGACAGCCGGAGGGTGCTGGGCGAGCGGCCCACCTCCTCGCACCGCGACTCGATCACGGGCCGTGCCTCAACCACCTCCCGGGGCGTGAACCAGTCCAGGTTCAGCTCGTCCGCGTAGCGCGCCGCGAGGCGCCACGTGCGATTGGGTCCGTTGCCGCCCACCAGGATGGGCACCCGCGGATGCTGGACCCCGCGCGGCACGTTGATCGCACCCTCCACGCGCGCCGTGGGCCCGACGTAGGTCGCCCGGTCCGGCCCCAGCATGCGGGTCGCGATCTCGAGCGCGTCCTCGAGGCCCTCCATCCGTGCCCGGAGCGGCGGGAAGCCCCAGCCGTAGGCGACGTACTCGTCCTCCTTCCAGCCGGCCCCCAGGCCCAGCTCGGCGCGCCCGCCTGAGACGACGTCGAGCGTGGCGATCATCTTGGCGACCAGCGCCGGGTTGCGGTAGCCGGCGCACAGGACCAGGTGGCCCAGCCGGACGCGAGCCGTCTCCACGGCCAGCGCGGACAGCCCCACGAACGCCTCGAACGTGATCTCGTCAGTCGGCTCGGGCTCCGTCTGGACGTGGTCGAACAGCCAGAGGGAGTCGAATCCGAGCGCCTCCGCCTCGCGTGCGACCGCCACGGCCCGCGCCCAGGCGCGCGTCGGCTCCCAGCCGTCGAACTCGCCGGTCCAGCCCTGCGGAACGATGATCCCGACCCGCACCGCGACACCTCCTTCGTCGCGGCAAGCGTACCCGCCCGCTCGAGGCCCTGCCCGCGGGGTGTCCCTGCTTGCGGGGCGCACCCGCTTCTCGAGCCGGTTCGCCGACTAGAGGTAGTAGTCGAAGTCCGCCTCTGATCGAGCCCAGCGCCGGATCACGAACACGTTGGCCTGGAACCCGGCTGGCCCGAGCTCCACATAGTTGCGCGACCCGTTCCACAGGTAGCGCGCGTCGTTGAGCACGTCATGGACCTGGTAGGAGCGAGTTGTGTCCAGGCCCATCGACGCGAGTGGGAGCTCGACGAACCCCGACTGGACGTGGTGCGGATCGACATTGACGACCACCAGCACCTGATTGGCGCCGTCAGGCGACGACTTCGAGTAGGCGATCAGCTCGGGATTGGTGACCGGGTGAAAGGTCAGGCCGTGGTTGGTCCGCAACGCCGGATTGTCGCGCCGGATGGCGTTGAGCCGGGCGAGCAGCTCCGCGAGGCTGTCGGGCGCTTCGCGGTCCCAGCGGCGAATCTGGTACTTCTCCGAATCGCGGTACTCCTCCCTCCCGGGCGCGAGCGGTTCCGCCTCGCACAGCTCGAAGGCCGGGCCGTAGATGCCGAAGCTTGGCCCCAGCGTCGCCGCCAGCACCGCGCGGGCGGCGAAGGCGGCACGACCGCCGAACTGCAGGTACTCGGTCAGGATGTCCGGCGTGTTGGGCCACAGGTTGACCCCGAGGTACTCGCGGACCTCCGTCGTCGTGAGCTCTGTGAAGTACTCGGTGAGCTCGGTCTTGGTGTTGCGCCACGGGAAGTAGTTGTACGACTGCGTGAACCCGAGCTTGGCCAGCCGATTGAGCACCTTCGGCCGAGTGAACGCCTCGGCCAGGAAGATCGCGTCCGGGTAGTCCCGCTTGATGTCCGCGATCAGCCATTCCCAGAAGTCGAACGGCTTGGTGTGGGGGTTGTCCACCCGGAAGATCCGGATCCCCTGCTCCGCCCAGAACCGGACCACGCTGCAGAGCTCGTCCCAGAGGCTTCGCCAGGCCGGGGTCTCGAAGTCGAACGGATAGATGTCCTGATACTTCTTGGGCGGGTTCTCCGCGTACTGGATCGTGCCGTCGGGCCGCAGTCGGAACCACTCCGGGTGCTCAGCCGCGTACGGGTGGTCGGGCGCGCACTGAAATGCGATGTCGAGCGCGAGCTCGAGGCCGCGGCCCTCGGCCGCCTCGCGCAGGCTTCGCAGGTCCTCGAGCGTACCCAGCTCCGGGTGGACGGACTTGTGGCCGCCCTCGGCGCTGCCGATCGCCCACGGACTGCCCGGGTCACCGGGTTTCGCATCAGGAGTGTTGTTGGGCCCCTTGCGGTTGACGCGGCCGATCGGATGGATCGGCGGCAGGTACAGCACGTCGAAGCCCATGGCCGCGATGTCCGGCAGGCGAGCCTCGACATCCCGGAGCGTGCCGTGACGACCGGGTTCGGGCGAGCAGGATCGCGGGAACAGCTCGTACCACGCGCCGAAGCGGGCCCGCTCGCGGTCCACCACGACTTCGAGGTCGGGGGAATGGCGGGCGGCGAACGGCCTGTCGCCATGGTGGACCATGAGCGCCGCCAGCCCGGGGTCGAGGGCAGCCCTGGCGAGGGCGACGCCGCCGGAGCGCAGGAGCGACGCCGCCGCGGCCAGGCTCTGGGCGTCGGCGCCCACGGCGCGGCCCGCGGCCGCCTCGATCAGCGTGACGCCCACCAGCAGCTCCACCGCAACATCCTGGCCGGCGTCGATGCGCTTGCCCAGGTCGCGGGCCCAGGAGCGGAAGCGGTCGACCCAGCCGACCACGGTGTACAGATGTCGCCCGGGCGCGGCCACGTGGAACTCCGCCCGGAACACATCGTCGCCGAGCGGCTCCATCGGGACCTCGGTCCACTCGGCGTCGTCGGCGCGGCGGTGGAGCACGACGGCCGACACCAGCTCGTGACCGTCCGCGACGATGGCCGCCTCGACGACCACCGGGTCGCCCGCAATCCGCTTGATCGGGAAGCGGCCGCCGTCGACCCGCGGCTCGAGCCGCTCGATCGCGACCCGGTTCCAGGCGGCCCCGTCGCCGGCGCCGGCCACCCCGTCCGTCATGCCCACCTTCGTCCTCCGTGCTAGGGCTGGCCGGATCGTGCGCCTGGCGCCTACCGGCCCAGGAGCGACCCGTACAGGTCGAGGGTCTGGCGAGCGATCGCCGCCCAGCTGAAGTGGTCCGCTGCCCGACGCCGGCCGGCGAGACCCATCCGGGTCCGCAGCCCCTCATCGAGCCCGACCCGGTTGATCGCGGTCGCAAGGCCGGCCGAGAAGCGAGCCGGGTCGGCGGGCTCAAAGGTCCCGGGCACGATGTCCGGGTCGACGAGCAGCCCCGTGTCCTCCGGCACGACCACCTCGGGGATTCCACCCACCGCCGACGCGACCACCGCCGTCTGGCAGGCCATCGCCTCGAGGTTGATGATCCCGAACGGCTCGTACACCGAGGGGCAGCAGAACACGGCAGCGTGGGAGTAGAGCTGGATCGCGGCCTCGCGCGTCACCATCTCGCGGACCCAGGTGACGCCGGGGCGCGCTGCGCTGACCTCGGCGACCCGCCGGGTCATCTCCGCTCCGATGTCGGGCGTGTCAGGCGCGCCGGCGCACAGCACCACCTGGAGCGACGCGTCGATCTCCGGGATGGCGTTGACGAGGTGGATGATCCCCTTCTGGCGGGTGATCCGCCCGACGAACAGGACGTACGGACGGTCGGGGTCGATCCCATAGCGCTCGAGCCAGTCGGTGGCCGCGTCCGGCCGGTACTGCTCAAGGTCGATCCCGTTGTGGATGACGTGGACCCGGCCCGGGTCAACGTCGAAGAAGCGGAGCACGTCGGCCCGCGTCTCGCGGGACACTGCGATGACGGCATCGGCGTCGAGGATGGTCGTCCGCTCCATCCAGCTCGACAGGTCGTAGGCAGTGCCCAGCTGCTCGACTTTCCACGGGCGGAGTGGCTCGAGCGAGTGGGTCGTCAGGACCAGCGGCACACCCCACAGCCGCTTGGCGAGCACGCCCGCCATATCCGCATACCAGGTGTGGGTGTGCACGACGTCCGCATCGAGCGTGTCCTTGGCCATCGAGAGGTTGCGGGCGAAGGCATCGAGGGCGCCCTTGAAGCGGGGGTCGGTCCCGATGGACGCCTCCGCCCACGGGCCATATCCCCGCACGCGCAGGTTGGGCTCGCGGACGTCCTGGTCTCCGAAGCAGCGAACCTCGACCGGGACCAGTCTCGCCAGCTCTCGAGCCAGGTACTCGACATGCACGCCGGCGCCGCCATAGACGTGAGGCGGGTACTCGTTCGTGAACAGCGCCACCTTGCGGGGCGACGACACCGCGGCAGCCTCCCTTGGTCCTCACCGCCCGGCGCGGGCCGCCGCCCGCGGCTGGCGGGCTGGGTGAGGCGCTGGACCTCGGGCCGACGGATCGGCGCCTATGGTAGTCGGTCCGCGGGCCGTCCGACCGCCATCCGGCGACGCCGTGGGGTCAGCGGCGCTCGAGGATCGGGCGCGCCTTCTCCGGGTCGTCCACCACGAAGGCGAACGTCGCGCGGTCGCTCCAGCGGCCGATGAACAGGTGGCCCAGGACGTTGACGCCGGCGTCCGAGAGCTCGCGCGCCACGCGGGCCATGCCGCCCGGCCGGTCGTCCACCTCTGCCAGGAGCGACTCGCCCTCGATGAAGGTCCAGCCACCCTCCTGCAGGACCGCGCGCGCTGCGTCGTCGTCAGCCGTGGTCATGATGAAGTGGCCGGTCTCGCCCAGGCCGCCGCCGCCGATCGCGCGCAGGTCCACATTGCGGACCGCGAGCTGCTCTGCGAGGCGAGCCATCTCGCCGGGCCTGTTGTCGACCTGGATGACGAACTGCTTCGACATGCGGAGCCTCCGGGCGGCACGGAGCCGCGACGTGGGTCGGGTTCGGACGCCCAGTTTCGCACGCGCCGGGCCCTGTGGCGAGGCCGGCGCGCCGGCGCGCTGCCGCCGCGCTCGGCACGGTCCGCCCGGCGCATGGTCGCTAGGCTCGGCGCACCGCGACGGCGCGACGGTACGCGTCGAGGTACCGGGGAGCCGCCCCGGTCTCCCAGCTGAAGTCCAGCGCCATTCCACGGCGCTGGAGGGCACGCCAGCGGGCCGGCTCCTCCGCCCGCAGCCGGACCGCCCGGGCGATCGCCGCGACCAGCGCGTCAGCCGTGGCTTCGGTGAACACGAACCCGGTCCCCTCGCCCGGCCGCTCGTCCACGTCCACCACCGAATCGGCGAGGCCGCCGGTCCGACGCACGACCGGGGGCGTGCCGTAGCGGAGCGCGATCATCTGGCCCAGACCGCAAGGCTCGAACCGTGACGGCATGACGAACAGGTCCACGCCCGCGTAGATCCGCCGCGCCATTGGGCGATCGAACCGCTCGACCATCGCCACCCGGCCCGGTCGGTCCGCCGCGAGGGCGCGAAAGGGGACGGCCAGGTCCTCGTGGCCGCTGCCCTGGACCACGATCCGGGCGCCACTGGCAAGCAGTCCTGACGCCGCCTCAGCGAGCAGGTCGAGGCCCTTCTGCGGGTCCATGCGCCCGATGAACCCGAGCACCGGGCCGGGGTCGCCCGGATCGAAGCCGAGGCGGGTGAGGAGATCGGCGCGACAGGCCGCCTTGCCGGCCGGGTCGTCCGCGGTATACGGCTCGGCGGTCGCCGGGTCCGACGCCGGGTTCCAGACGTCCTGGTCGATGCCGTTGAGGATCCCGAAGAACCGGTCGCCCTTGGTCAGCAGGGCGCCGTCGAGGCCCATGCCGTAGGCCGGCGACGTCGCCTCAGCCGCGAATCCGGGCGAGACGGTGTTGGCCAGGTCGGCTCGCTCGATCGCCGCCAGCAGCAGATCGAGGCCGAACGGATTGCCGCTGGCCAGCGGGTCGCCGTGCCGAAGCCCGAGCTGGCCGAGCTGCGCGGTGGGCACCCACCCGTGGTAGGCAAGGTTGTGGAGCGTGACGAGGACGGCCATGCGCGTGAAGAACGGGTCCCCGGCCAACTCGCCGCGAGCGCGCTCCAGCAGCGCCGGCGCGGTATGCCAGTCGTGCACGTGGAGCACGTCCAGCGGCACGCCGTCGCGCTTAATCGCCGCGACGGCGGCCCGGCAGAAGACGGCGAACCGCCACGGGTCGTCTGGGTGGTCGTAGAAGCCGTCCCTCGCGAAGGCGGCTGGCACGTCCACGAGGCGAAGCCGGTATCCGTCGGCCGCGACATCCACGATCCGCGCCTCGATGGTCCCTTGACCAGTCGGATCCACGATCTCGAGCGGCCGCTCGACGACCGCGTCGGCGGGCACGGCCACCGCGCCATAGCGCGGGAGGAACACGTCCACGGGGGCGGCCAGCTCGGCGCCGGCCTCGGGCAGCCGGCCGAGCGCGCGGGCGAGTGCGTCCACGACGTCGGCGAGGCCGCCGGTCTTGGCCCAGGGCTCGCATTCCGCGGCGAGCAGCGCGACGCGTAGGCTCATCGACGAATCGTACGACGCCGACGCGTCCACGGGCGGCACCTAAACCGGTTCACGGCTGCGACCCGCTCCCACTATCATGTCCGCCTCATGGAACCTCTCGTCGAAGTCTCCGTCGCGCCCGGCGCGCACTTCACCCTGCCGCCCAAGCTCGAGGGGCTCCGGCGGATGGCCTACAACCTGTGGTGGAGCTGGCACCCGCGGGCGCGGATCCTCTTCTCGCGGATCGATGCCGGGGCGTGGGCCCGCCATCGGAACCCGATCCCGGTGCTCGCCGGGCCGGTCGCGTGGGCGCAGCTGCTCGAGAACCCGGCGTTCATGGCCGAGTACCAGTCGATCCTGCGCGAGTTCGACGAGTACATGGCCAACGGCGCCGGCCACTGGTTCGCCCGCACGCACGGCGACCGCCTGCACGGGCCAATCGCCTACTTCTGCGCGGAGTACGGCTTCCACGAGTCGCTGGGCATCTACTCCGGCGGCCTCGGCGTGCTGGCCGGCGACCACATGAAGACCGCGTCGGACATGGCGCTGCCGCTGGTGGGCGTCGGCCTGCTGTACCGCAAGGGCTACTTCCGCCAGACGATCGACGCGGACGGGCACCAGGAGCACGCCTACCCTGACTACGAGCCGGCGCAGCTGCCCATCCTGCGTGTCCTCGACCGCCTCGGCGAGCCGTTGACCGTCAGCGTCCAGCTGCCCGGCCGCGACCTGCACGTCGCGGTGTGGGTGGCGCAGGTGGGCCGCGTGCCGGTGCTCCTGCTCGACACCGACGTCCCGGACAACGACGACTCGGACCGCCCGATCACCCACATCTTGTATGTGCGCGGCCGCGAGATGCGCCTGCACCAGGAGCTGGTCCTGGGCGTGGGCGGCACCCGCGCGCTCCGGGCGCTGGGCCTGGCGCCCAATGTGTGGCACCTCAACGAGGGCCACTCGGCCTTCCTGCTCGCTGAGCGCGCCCGCGAACTGGTCGCCGCGGGCGCCTCGCTGGATGACGCGTGGGCCACGGTGCGGCGCGACTCCGTGTTCACGATCCACACGCCGGTCTCGGCAGGCAACGAGCGCTTCGACACGGAGCTCGTCCGTCGCATCGCGGGTCCGTTCCTGGAGGGCGATGGCCGCCCCGGCACGGGCGGCGTGCCGCTCCCCTCGGTGCTGGGGCTGGGCCTCGGCGTGGAGCAGGACGCCTCGCAGTTCGACATGACCGCGTTCAGCCTCCGACTCACCAGCGGCGCCAATGCCGTCAGCCTGCTCCACGGCCACACCGCCAACGCGACGTGGCAGGGCGTGACGCCCCACGAGATCCTGGGCCTGACCAACGGGGTGCACACGCCCACGTGGCTCGGCCAGCCGATCCGCGACGCGCTCGAGCGCTACACGGACGCCGACTTCGACGCGATGGACAATGCACACTCGGCGGACCGTTTCTGGGAGCGCATCGCGGAAGTCCCGGACGAGGACCTCTGGGAAGCCCACCAGCGCCAGAAGCTGGAGCTCTCGATCTTCGCCCGCGGTCGGCTCCGCAGCCAGTTCGCCCGTCACGGCGAGGCTCCGGCGACCCTGGAGGAGCTCGAGGAGGTCCTCGACCCGGGCGCCCTGACCATCGGGTTCGCCCGCCGATTCGCCACCTACAAGCGGGCGTCGCTGCTGTTCTCGGACCTCGACCGGCTCGCCCGCATCCTGTGGGACGCGGACCGCCCCGTCCAGGTGATCTTCGCTGGCAAGGCACACCCGGCGGACCGGCCAGGCCAGGGCGTCATCCAGGACATCTTCAGCCGCTCCCGGAGCCCCAAGCTCCGCGGCCGGGTGTTCATCATGGAGGACTACGACATCCGGATCGCCCGGTTCCTGGTCCAGGGCGTGGACGTGTGGCTCAACAACCCGCGCCGGCCGCTCGAGGCGTCGGGCACGTCGGGCATGAAGGCGGCCGCCAACGGCGTGCTCAACATGTCGGTCCTCGACGGCTGGTGGGACGAGGGGTGGACCGGCGACAACGGCTGGGCCATCGGCGGGCGCGAGACAAACCCCGACGAGGGCGCGCAGGACTGGGCCGACGCCCAGGACCTCTACCGCATCCTCGAGCAGGAGCTGGTCCCCGCGTACTACGACCGCAGCGAGGACGGCGTTCCAGAGCGATACGTCCAGCTGATGCGCAACTCCATCGCCAGCACCATCTGGAACTTCTCCACCACCCGCATGCTCCACGAATACGTGGAGCGGCTCTACCTGCCGGCCGCCGGGGTGGACCTAGCGGTCAACGGCGTGCGCCGGGGCTGACCCGGCTCGTCACCCCTGCCTCAACGGAGGGCAATGTGGCCCCGCGGATCTCGCTCGCGCTGGCGATCCACAATCACCAGCCCGTGGGCAACTTCGGCTGGGTGTTCGCCGAGGTCTACGACCAGGCGTACCTGCCGATGCTCGAGGCGCTCGAGCGCCATCCGGGTGTCCGCCTCTCGCTGCACTACACGGGCCCCCTGCTCGAGTGGCTGGCATCTGAACGGCCGGAGTTCCTCGAGCGGCTGGGCTCGCTCGTCCGGCGGGGCCAGGTGGAGCTGCTCGGCGGCGGCCTCTACGAGCCCATCCTGGCCTCGCTCCCCGAGCATGACAGGCTGGACCAGCTGACGCGCATGGCGGCCACCATCGAGCGCATCACCGGCCGCCGGCCGAGAGGCGCCTGGCTGGCTGAGCGCGTCTGGGAGCCGGACCTGCCCACCTCGCTCGTGAGCGCCGGCTACCAGTGGACCATCCTCGATGACCAGCACTTCCGAGCGGCGGCTATCCCCGAGGAGAACCTTTGGGGCGCGTACACCACCGAGGACCAGGGCCAGCTGCTCACGGTCTTCGGGACGGAGCAGGGCCTGCGGTACCGGATCCCGTTCGGCACGGTCGAGTCGGTGATCGACTACCTGCGCGATCACGCCACCGAGGCTGGCGACCGTGTGGGGATGATGGGCGACGACGGCGAGAAGTTCGGCGCCTGGCCCACGACCTACGCCCATTGCTGGGGCGACGGGCGCTGGGTTGACCGCTTCTTCGGGGCCCTCGAGGCCAACGCGGCCTGGCTGACCACCGTGACGCCGTCGGAGTGGCTCGAGCGCGAGCCGCCCATCGGGCGCGTCTACGTCCCCACGTCCTCGTACATGGAGATGGGCGAGTGGGCGCTGCCGGCCGGCGAGACCGTCGTGTTCCACAGGCTGCTCAACGACGCCATCGAGCAGCACAGGCCCGACGCGCGCTGGCTGCGGGGCGGCTTCTGGCGAAACTTCCAAGTGAAGTACCGCGAGATCAACGACCTCCACAAGCAGATGCTCCGCACCTCGGCGAAGGTGGCCCAGATGCCGGCCGGGCCTGAGCAGAGGGCCGCGCAGGACCACCTCCACCGCGGCCAGTCGAACGACTGCTACTGGCACGGCCTGTTCGGGGGCATCTACATCTCGCACATGCGCCTCGCGACGCTCGAGCACCTGATCGCCGCCGAGGACGCGGCCGACGCCGCGATGGGCGCGCTGCAGGACGCGAGGTTCGCCGACTTGGACATGGACGGCCGCACCGAGGTGTACCTCGCGGAGGCAGGCCAGGTCGTGATCGTTAAGCCCAACGAGGGTGCGGGGATCGGCGCCTGGGACGTCCGGGCGGCCCGCCACGCGCTGGCGGCGGTGATGCGGCGACGCCCCGAGGCCTACCACGAGACGCTCCGGGCCCACGACGCCAAGGCCGCCGCACCGGCGGCCGCCGCCGGCGAGGGGGATGCACCGGCCTCGATCCACGACATCGTGATGACCAAGGAGCCGAGCCTGTCTGACCGACTCCACTACGATGACCACGAGCGCCGCTCCGCCCTCGTTCGGTTCCTGGACCCTGCGTCCACGCCTGACGACGTCGCGGTCGCGCGCGAGCGCGAGCTTGGCGACTTCCGCGATGGCGAGTTCAAGGTGGATCACCTCGCTCCCGGGCAGGTGTCGCTATCGCGTGAGGGCGACGTCGCGGGGCAGCCGGTGGGGCTGTCCAAGACCATCCGCCTCGTCGGCGGGCGCATCGACCCGGAGCTCATCGTGGAGCTCGAGATCCATCACCGTGGCACGCAGCCGGTCGCGGCACGTCTCGGGCTGGAGCTCAGCGTCCACCTGCTGGGCGGCGGTGGCAACCCGTCCGCGTGGTACGACGTCCGCGGCGAGCGCTCTGCGCACGATGGCGCCGGCACGGCGAGCGGCGTGGATGCCATCGGCTACGGCAACGACTGGGTCGGCGTGGCGGTCACAGCCCGCCCGGAGCCCCCGGCTGACGCTTGGTGGAGCCCCATCGAGACCGTGTCGAACTCCGAGTCGGGCTTCGAGCGCGTGTACCAGGGCTCGTCGCTGCTTCTCTCGTGGCCGGTCAGGCTGGAGCCCGGCTCGACGACGCGTGTCGCCGTGCGCCAGTCGGCGGTGGTCGCACGCGACCGGGGGGCCGAGGAGCAGTCGGCTCGCGGGTAGGGCCCTCGCCCGACTGCGGCGCGGTGGAGGTGGGCCGGCGCCCCTCGCGCTCGCCCGACGGGCGGTACCGTGTGCGCTCATGACTCGCGGCCGCCTCGTGGTCCACGCGCACTTCTACCAACCGACACGGGTCGACCCGTTCACGGGTGAGCTCCCGCCTGACCCTGCCGCCGCGCCGTACCGCGACTGGAACGCGCGCATCACGGCCGAGTGCTACCGTCCCAACGCCGAGCACGGCGCGCTCGCCCGCGCCTCCTGGGACCTTGGCCCCACGCTCTCGCACTACCTCGCGGACTCAGCGCCCGACGTGCTGGCCGGGTTCGCCGAGTCGGACAAACGAGGCGGCGGGGCCGTGGACGGGCCCGCGATCGCGCAGGCGTTCCACCACGCGATCCTGCCGTTCGCGCCGCTCCACGACCGGCGGACGGAGATCCGCTGGGGCCTGCGCGACTTCGAGGTTCGGTTCGGTCGCCCCGCCCGGGCAATCTGGTTTCCGGAGACCGCCATCGACCTCGCCACGCTGCGTGTCGCCGCCGAGGCCGGCGTCAGGGGCACCGTCCTCGCGCCGTGGCAGGCGGACACACTGCACCTCGACCGCCGCGCCTACCGCGTGGACCTGGGAGGCGGGCGCCACATGGCCGCGGCGTTCTACGACGGCGACCTCTCGGGCTCGGTGTCGTTCGACGCCTCGCTCACCTCGGACGCGGACGCCTTCGCGCGCGAGCGCATCGCCCCGCGGCTGAGCTCGCCCCTCGCCGACGGGACGGCCCCGACCATCGTCATCGCGTCGGACGGGGAGCTCTACGGCCACCACCAGCACTTCCGCGACCTGTTCCTCCGGGCGCTCGTGGACCCCTCACCGGACAAGCCCGACCGCGGGTTCGACGTGGTGACACTGGCAACGCTACTCGAGGAGCCCGAGGGACACCCCTTCCCTGAGATTCGGATCCGCGAGCGGACATCGTGGAGCTGCCATCACGGCGTGCTGCGCTGGGGCGGTGAGTGCCCGGACGTTCACGACGGCCGCTGGAAGGCGCCGCTCCGTGGCGCGCTGGACCGCCTCGCAGGCGCCGTGGACACGGTCACCGAGTCATTCGCCGCCAAGCTGCCGGGCCTCGACGACCTGTGGCGCGCTCGCAACGGGTATGTGGACGTGGTCCTGGGGCTGGTGACCCCCGACGAGTACGCGGCTGCCTGCCTCGGCCCGCACAGCACGGCCAACGACCGGCGTCTGCTGTCGCTCCTCCTCGAGGCGCAGCGGTGGCGCCTGGCGATGTTCGCGTCAGACGGCTGGTACTGGGACGACCCGACGCGCCCCGAGACGGCGCAGAACCTGCTGGCCGCTGCGCGTGCCGTCCGGCTCGTGGACAGGCTCGCCGGGACGCGGCTCGAGCCGCGCCTCGTGGCGGACCTCTCGATCCTGCGCTCCCCCTCGATGGGGATCGACGGCGCGACCATCTACCGACACGCGCTCGCGGAGGTGGGGCAGCCGCCGCCTCGCTGACCCGGACCGGGCGGCTCAGCCCTTAACTGCGGCTTATGCGCGGGACCCTTGGCGGGTGTGCTCGCGATCGCCGGACCCACCAGCGCGTGGGTCATCGAGGCTGATTCGCCACGCGCGGGCGGCCTACCATCAACGCCAGGCGACCGGCAAGGCCGCTGGAATCCAATCAGCAATGCCTCCACGGAACCCAGTACGGTTCATCCTCTGGATCCTGCCGAACCGGTAGTCGACCGACGCCTCCGTCGCGAAGCGCGACCACGACCACTCCTTCGGGTTCGCGGCGACCCACCAGACGCGCATAGGATCAGAGCCGCCCTTCGCGAGGGACTCCTCGACGCGCCGCAGAGTCGCCTGGTCTGCGAGGGCAGCGGCGCCCGTTCCTTGCTTTGGGAGCCACGGGGCCCGGAGCGCGATGGCACAAGGGTCTGTGAACTCGAGCGTCGGGACCAAGCATCTGCCAATCATTGTGCGGTTCGGACTGGGTTGACGATCTGAACTGTCCTGGATTCTCCATCACTCGGCGGGACAGTTTTCGAGGTGCCGAACGGGGACTGCGGGCGTAGCCCGTTGGGACTTCGACTGCTCTGCCGAAGGGCACTCGCAGTATTGACAACGAAAGGACTTGACCGACGACCAAGTCCAAGTAGAGTGGACACGCGGTTCGCTACCCCGGGGATTCCGGTGACCGGCGTCGCCTGCTCAGTGGTGGGACGATATGCCCGACGCGCGAGAAGCCCGTTCCGTCGACGGTGCAGCGAAGGTGTCGGGGAGGGTAATCAGTCGTCGGGCTGTCCTCGGGAGCGGCTCGGGGCTGCCGTCGTCCTGTTCGGGGCGGACATTCTGCCCAGTTCGCAACGGCTTCTGGGGCTTCTCGCGGCCGATGCGGTGAATGCGTCAACCCCGTCGTTGTTCTTCCTTTACGGCATATCCGCCGTTGACCCTTCGTTGGCGCCGGCCATTCGGGCTTCGAATGCATCTGGAAGCACGTCCTTGGCGACGACCTCCGTTGCGGCGCAACTTGGAGCCGTTCCCGTTCGCTCGCCCGACCAGCGCACGATCGCCGTGGTCAGCGTCTTGCAGGATCGACCAGGCATCGCCGTTTCGGTGTTGTATGTCGACGCACAGTCGGGCGCCATTACAAGCCGTGGCGTTCTCGGTCTCGCGGGCCTTCCCGCGCAAGCCAGCGTCCTTGTCACTCCGACGTTTGCAACTGACTCGACGACCTTGTGCCTTGTCCTATCAACCACAGTTCCGTCACCTGCGCCGGTCGTGACGAAGTTGGATCCAGTAACCGGAAAGGTATGGACGGCCGAAGGGGCGACGTGGGCCTCCAGTCATGCACTGGCGTACTTCGACGGCAATAAGTCGGTCTTCCGCGGACCGTTCGCCCTCTTGGATGCCCCCTCGCTCGCCAACGTGAATGTCGCCGTTAGTGACACGGATCTACTCCTCTGGACCATCGACGAACCTGCCGCGGTCGTGACCTCGAAGAGGCTTGCGACTACCATGCCAATACCACGGTTATCAGTCTATCCACTCGGATCGGGCACACCGCGCTTGGTCGTTGCGGCACCGGGCCCTTGGCCCGTAAACGGCGAACCAACCCTGGTGCTGGGTTCGGGTCAGGTCGCCAGGCTCACCCTCGGAATGGATCTTGAGATCTACGCTGGATCCGATCTGACGGTCCAGAGGATCCAGATCCCTCATCTCACCGCAATCGGAGCCAGGCCCTCGGCTGTCACGATGGAGGAACGACAGGACGGTACGGTGTTCCTGTCGGCGCCGGCCGCCGGCAAGACCGTCCTCCTCGACCCGGTGAACGGGTTCTCTGTAATCTCAAGTGTCTCCTTTCCGGTGCCTCGCTACGCGTCTGGCGCCCCAAGCAGAAAGACCGCGCTTTCCCCTGATGGCGCGATCCTGTATGTCTTGGGCGACGCCGACGCCGGCGGAATCGTCGCCTACGACACTTCCACCGGCGCAGTGCGGACGGCATTCTCGACGGGCCAGCACTTTTCGGGTCTTCGGCAGCTGCTGAGCGGCAACATCCTCGCGGTTGCGCCCTTGTCCCCTCGGCTGTCTCTGTTCACGCCCCTCCTCCAAGCCATAAGTTCTGCCGATATCGAGATTGAGGTGCAGGAAATCCTCTAGCCAGGGCGCACTACGACGTTTGACAAAGGAGAACCGGATGGCAGAAGGCGGCTACGACACAGCGAGCTACATTTACGACGTCTATAGCTCTGGCCTTATCTCCAAGTACGGGACGCCAAGCTACTGGCTCAGGTACTTCAGTCCGGCGCCTAACGGCACGGTGGACAGCAGCGCAGCTCACGCAAAGGCTGAGTTGGACGCAGCCTGGGATAGTGGCGGCAAGCATTTGGGCCCGATCACGTCGCCCCCCCAATCACATTTAAGCGGAACATATGCACAAGGCGTCGCTGACGCGCAGACATTCATGTCCGCGTTGATAACCGTCTACGATTGGGTCGGTCCACTCTACTTGCCTACGAATAAAACTCTCTATTGCTGGTTGGATCAAGGATCAGCAACATCTATGAGCACCAACTATTGGTCTGGGTGGTCGGGTTATGTGAACTCCTACCCGTTTGCCGGCGGGTATCCGTTCTACGCGTGCCTCTATTGCAACCCTCTCGCCGCAGGCCACAACTGTTCGACGATAGGTAGTGCGGGAGGGTGTTTTGCCGTTTGGTCATCCGAGCCCGAAACAGGGTATTGCGGGTACACCCTGAGAAATCTTCCGTCGTGGCATGCGAGCGGGTGTGCCCCGCCCGCTCCATCGACCAAGCTCTGGCAGTTCGCAGAGGCCGGTTACTGCCGTCTGTCGTACAACGTAGACATGGATGAAGGTACGCTCACGCCGTACTCCTTCTATCTCGGTTCCAGACCATGACGAGACGAGCGCTGAGCGTGCTTGGCGTCCTGGTCGTCATCGAAGCATTTCTGGTGTCAGCATGTAGCTACGGCGGCAGCGAGAGCCAGTCGCCGGTGGTCACGAGTATCCCGAGTGCTTCCGAATCGGGGGACACATCGACGGGGATACCAAGCTTCGCTCCAGGACAGAGCGCCGACCCGTCGCCTGCCGCGCCGGATGCCTCGGCTACAAAACCCCCAGCTTGCATGACATCGCAACTGGAAATTACGACGACGAACAGCGCGGTCGCAGCAGGCACCGTGGGCGGCTACCTCCGCTTCCTCAACTCGAGCAGTCAAGCGTGCACCTTGCACGGCTGGCCGGCGGTCATCGGCGTCACGGGGACCGGCATGTTGACCGTCGCGCGCGACGTGGCCGCCGCGTTGACCTTTCCCCGCGTTTCAGATCCCCCGACGGTCTCCTTGAATCCTGGAGATGACGCTTTCGCCGCCTATGCTGGCGGAGATAATCCGGGACAGCCGTTGGGTTCGTGCCCCTCATATCACACACTGCGTGTAACGCCGCCCGAGGGTGCGACGCAGGTCACGCTGTCGGCGTTCAACCCCTACTTCGGCCACGACCTTCCCGCATGCGCGGGTCTCGAGACGACTATGATTGTGCCGGCGGTAGACCTCACGTTGCTCCAACCCTTGAGACCCTGACCAGACGGCAACAGGAAGGTTTGCACTCGACTCGGAGCGGCTGGCCGGCTTGGAGGTCCGAGCCGCGC
>JBBIIL010000060.1:0-11938 GCA_037446495.1 Chloroflexota bacterium
CTTGGGATCGACTTGCCAGCGTGAGCGCACGACCCAGCCGTCCATGGGCTGAACCGTGCGTGCAGCGCACCATGAAACCGCTGGGTGGCTAGCGAGGCGCCGCGCGGACGGAGGCGAGGGCGCAGGCGAGGGCGCAGGCGCGGACGGAGGCGAGGGCGCAGGCGAGGGCTTGCCGCTAGGCCCGCGTCCGTCCTGGGCCGTCCGCGGGCCTTCGTTCTCAGCCGCCGGCGGGGCCGCCCTCGAGCCCGGGCTCCGTCATCTTGGCCGGGTCGAGCAGGTCGTCAAGCCGGTCGGGCGCGATGCCCCGCTCGAGGGCCAGGTCGCGGATGGTCCGGCCGCTCTTGAAGCCCTCCTTGGCCATGGCGGCCGCCGCGTCGTAGCCGATCTCTGGCGCCAGCGCGGTGGCCAGCATCAGCCCCTGCTCCACGAGCTTGGGCCCGCGGTCGGTGGCCTTGAGGCCCTCGACCAGCTTCAAGCGGAAGTTGCGCGCCGACGCGGCGAGCAGTGCGATGGACTCGAGCAGCGCCTGCGTCGTCACCGGCAGCATCACGTTGAGCTCCAGGAATGAGCCTGTCTGCCCGAATGCCACCGTGGCGTCGTTGCCGATGACGCGGGCGACCACCATCGTGAGGCTCTCGACGATGACCGGGTTCACCTTGCCCGGCATGATTGACGAGCCCGGCTGCGTCTCGGGCAGCGCGAGCTCGGCGAGGCCGGCACGCGGCCCCATGCCCATGAGCCGGATGTCGGACGCGATCTTCCAGAGGCCCAGCGCGATGGCCCGAAGGCCGCCGTGGGCGGCGATGACCGCGTCGAGCGCCGCCTGGGCGTGGAAGTGGTTCGGCGCCTCGCGGACCAGCAGCCCGGTCATCTCGGACAGGTGGCCGCACGCCCGCGCCGCGTACTCCGGGTGCGCGTTGATGCCGGTGCCCACGGCCGTGCCGCCAAGCGGAACCGTGAGCAGCTCATCGCGGGCGGCCTGGGCGCGGCGGATCGCCTCCTCCACCTGGCCCGCGTACCCCGCGAACTCCTGCCCCAGGCGAATGGGCGTGGCGTCCTGGAGGTGGGTGCGACCCGTCTTGACGACGTCCCAGAACTCGGTGGACTTGGCCGCCAGCGCGCGCTGCAGCTCGATGAGGGCCGGGATCAGCTCCTCCTCGATGGCCACGGCGCCCGCGAGCTGGAGCGCGGTGGGGATGGTGTCGTTGGAGGACTGGCACCTGTTGACGTCGTCGTTGGGGTGGACCTTCGCCCCGCCGAGGCGCGCCGACGCGAGGTGGCTGATCACCTCGTTCATGTTGGTGTTGGTCGAGGTGCCCGAGCCGGTCTGGTAGATGTCGATGGGGAAGTGATCGTCCCAACGGCCCTCGGCCACCTCTGCCGCCGCTGCCTTGATGGCCTCTCCCTTCTGGGCGTCCAGCAGTCCGAGACCCACGTTGGTCTCGGCTGCGGCGATCTTGACCAGCGCGAGCGCGCGCAAGAACCTGCGCGGCATCCGCTGACCAGAGATTGGGAAGTTGAGGACAGCGCGCTGGGTGGAAGCGCCGTACAGCGCTTCGGCGGGGACCTCCATCTCGCCCATTGAGTCGCGTTCGGTTCGGGTGGCGCTGGCAGGGGCAGTCTCGTCGCTCATGACGGCGATGGTACGCACCGCGGGCCCCCCGGAAACGGGCCGGATGGACGATCCGAATGGACGGCCGTCGGGTCGCGCTGCCTCGCCCGCCCCGGGCCGCCTCCGCGTAGACTTCGGCGCGTGACCGTTCCCGCCGCCGATTTCCGCGCCGCCATCGGCCAGTTCGCCACGGGTGTGACGATCGTCACCGCGCTCGACGGGGACCGCCCCGCCGGCATCACCGTGAACGCGTTCGCGTCCGTGAGCCTCGAGCCCCCCCTGGTCATCGTCGCCCTCGACCACCGCCGCTTCATCATCCCGTTCGTCGAGGCGGGCGGGCGATACGCGGTCAACATCCTCGCGGAGGACCAGCAGTGGCTGTCCGACTGCTTCGCGGGCGCGAACGTGACCCCCAGCCGGGACGCGTTCTGCGGCGCCCCGTGGCACCCCGGCCAGACCGGCATGCCGATCATCGGCGGGGCGATCGCCTCGCTCGAGTGCCGAGTGGTGGAGCGGATCGCGCTCGGCGACCACCGGCTGTTCGTCGGTGCGGTGGAGGCGGTGAGCGTGTTCGAACCCGACGCCCCGCCGATCCTGTACCACCGGCGCCGCTACCTGCGGATCGAGCGCGCGTCCACGGCCCAGGTCGTGGGCAAGCCCGAGTCCGCGGGCAACTGACGGCCGGGCGCGCGTCGCGGCGCAGGACGACGGGGTGCCGCAGGTCGGGGCCAACGGGCTCGACATCGGGTACGACGTGGCGGGTGAGGGCCCGCCGCTCCTGCTGCTCCACGGCGCCTCCTCGGGCGGCCGCCTCGACTTCGGGCACCAGATCGCCCGGTTCCGCAAGGACTTCACGTGCTACCTCCCGGACGCGCGCGGTCACGGCGCCACCCGCTGGGACGCCGCGGACGGCTTCTCGTACGAGTGGCTGCTCGACGACACCGTGGCCTTCGCCGACGCGCTGGGCATCGGCGCGTTCCACCTGATCGGCTTCTCGATGGGCGGCGGAACGGCGATCGGCGTGGCGAGTCGCCGGCCCGAGCGCGTCCTGACGCTGGTCGTGATGGGGATCACCCCCGAGCGCGAGCCGCGGGCGTCCGTGGCGCGCCGCCTGTTCGACGCGGAGCGGATCAAGCGCGACGAGCCCGCCTGGGCCGACGTGCTCGACCGGCGCCACGACCCGGAGCAGGGCGAGGGCGGCTGGGAGCGCCTGCTGCCCGAGATCGGGACGGCCATCGCGTCGCAGGATGTCCTGGGGCCCGCGGACCTGCGGCGGGTGGACGCGCCGACGCTGGTGGTTGCAGGTGATCGCGACCCGTTCGTCCCCGTGGACCACGCCTGGGCGCTCAAGCGACAGCTCCCCGATGCGCGCCTGCTGATCGTCCCCGACTGCGGTCACGAGGTCACCGCCCGCAGGCCCGGCATCGTCAACGAGGCGCTCGCAGGGTTCTATCGTTCCACCGAGGCAGCCGTGGCCGGCCGCGCCGAGCGGTGGGCCGCCGCGCACGCCGAGGCCGCACCGACCGCCCAGACGCCACCCGAGGAGGCACCGCGATGACCGAGGACGAACGCCGCGAATACGTGCACGTGGCGTTTCCCGCCGGCGACCCGGCACTGGCGGGTGTGGCACTGGTGACCCTCGACCGCCACGAGGCGCTCAACGCGCTCTCGTACGCACTGCTTGCGGAGCTCGACACGAAGCTGGCCGCGCTTGACGCCGATCCCGACTGCCGGGTCATCGTCCTCACAGGCGCAGGCGAGCGGGCGTTCGCGGCGGGCGCCGACGTGAAGGAGCTCTCGACCGAGACGCCGGCGTCGCTCCACGGCGCGGACCCGTTCGCCGCCGTCGATCGTGTCGCCGCACTCGCGACACCGACCATCGCCGCCGTCCGCGGCTTCGCCCTGGGCGGCGGCTGTGAGCTGGCGATGGCCTGCGACATGATTGTCGCCGGAGACGACGCCCAGTTCGGCCAGCCCGAGATCCTCATCGGCGTGATCCCGGGCGCGGGCGGCACGCAGCGGCTGGCACGGGCGATCGGCCGAGCGCGCGCGATGGAGCTTGTGCTCACCGGGCGTCGGATCAACGCAGCGGAGGCCGACCGTCTGGGCCTGGTCACGAGGGTGGTGCCGGCCGCGGAGACGGTCCCGGCGGCGCTGGAGCTGGCCGCGACGGTCGCCTCGATGCCGCCGTTGGCGGTGCGGGCCGCAACGGCCTCCGTCAACTCCACCGCGGACCTGCCCCTCGCCGAGGGCCTCCGCTTCGAGCGTGACCGCTTCGAGGCGCTGTTCACCACCGACGACCAGCGCGAGGGCATGGCGGCGTTCATCGAAAAGCGGCAGGCGACCTGGACCGGCCGCTGAGACACCCCGGCGCGATGATCATCGCCCATGCCCGGAGCCGCCGCCTGGCCGCGGGCCCGGTGCAGCGCCAGGCGAGCAACCATCGGGTCCCTACAATTGACGCCATGCCCACCGAATTGCATCGAACCCGCCGAGATGCCTGGATCATCGACGCCGTGCGCACCCCGATCGGGCGCTACGGGGGCGCGCTCGCGTCCGTCCGGCCAGACGACCTGGCCGCGCTGGTGATCCGCGCGATCGTGGACCGGTCCGGCTTGGACGCGGCGCTCGTGGAGGACGTGATCCTTGGCTGCGCCAACCAGGCCGGCGAGGACAATCGCAACGTGGCGCGCATGGCCGTGCTCCTCGCCGGGCTGCCGGTGGAGGTCGCGGGCCTGACCGTGAACCGGCTGTGCGGCTCGGGCCTGCAGGCGGTCAACTCCGCCGCCCACGCCATCGGTGCCGGCGACGGAGACGTGTTCATCGCGGGGGGCGTGGAGTCGATGTCGCGCGCGCCGTACGTGATGCTCAAGGCCGAGGGCCCCTACGATCGAGGGCCGCGCGCGGTGGAGGACAGCACCCTCGGCTGGCGGTTCGTGAACCCCAGGATGCAGGCGGCGTACCCGCCGATCTCGCTCGGGGAGACGGCCGAGCGCGTGGCCGCGCAGTACGCGGTTTCGCGCGAGCGGCAGGACGCCTTCGCGCTCGAGAGCCAGCGGCGGGCGGCGGCCGCGATCGAGTCGGGCCGGTTCGCCTCGCAGCTGGTCCCCGTCGAGGTGCCGGGCAAGCGGGGCGCGGCGACGATCGTTGACCGCGACGAGCATCCGCGCGAGACGGCTGCCGCGGCCCTCGCAGCGCTGCGGCCCGCGTTCGCCAAGGACGGCTCCGTCACCGCCGGCAACAGCTCGGGCATCAACGACGGCGCCTCGGCGGTCCTGCTGGTGGAGGAGGGCCGCGCGCAGAGCCTGGGCCTCCGGCCGATGGCGCGCGTCATCGCCACCGCGGTCGCGGGCGTGCATCCGGACGTGATGGGCATCGGTCCCGTGCCGGCGGTCCGCAAGGCATTGTCGCGGGCGGGGATCGACGTGGCCGACCTCGACCTCATCGAGATCAACGAGGCGTTCGCCAGCCAGTCGGTGGCCTGTGCGGACGAGCTCGGCCTCGACCCGGCCAAGGTCAACCCCAACGGCGGCGCGATCGCGCTCGGGCATCCGCTCGGTGCGTCGGGCGCGCGGCTGATGACGATGCTCGTCCACGAGCTCGCGCGCACCGGCGGGCGGTACGGCCTGGCGACGATGTGCATCGGCGTGGGGCAGGGGATCGCGACCGTCGTGGAGCGCGTCGAGGGGTAGCGCTGCAGCGCACCCGATCCCCGAGGAAACCCTGGGCTGACAGGGGCCGCACCGCCCCGGAGGAGATTCACTCCCGGATTTCGATGAGGGTAGTAGACGAAATCGGTTGCCTTGCGTACGATCCTCGCGTCCCGAGACCGGGCGGTCCGAGACCAGCGACCCGAAGGAGATGCCCCGTGATCGACGCCCAGCCCACCATCGACGCCCAGCCCTCGATCGTCGCCCTGACCGACGCCGCCGCGCTGAAGCTGCGCGAGCTGACCAAGGACGAGGCGAGCCCCGAGATCGGCCTCCGCGTGTACGTCTACTCGGGCGGCTGCTCGGGCTACCGCTACGGGATGATGCTCGAGGACCAGCCCACGGCGGACGACAGCGTCCTCCGCGCCAACGGCGTGCGCGTCTACGTGGACAGCAACAGCGTGCCGCTCCTGGTGGGCTCGTCCATCGACTACGTGGACACCCTCATGGGGGCCGGCTTCACGGTCGTCAACCCCAACGCGGTCTCCGGCTGCGGCTGCGGCTCCTCCTTCCGCACCGCCGACGACGGCGGCGCGCCGCGCGCCTGCTCCCACTGACCCGCTGACGGTCGCGCGGCCGCGCCGCGCCCGAACCGCCCGATCCCGAGCCGCCGGTCTTCGGCGGCTCGCACGATTCCCGCGGGACGTCCTACCCTGCTCCCGTGCGCCTCCCGCTCTTCCCCCTCCACACCGTCCTCGCACCCGGCATCGCACTGCCGCTCCACGTCTTCGAGGAGCGCTATCGCCTGATGGTCCGCCACTGCCTCGACGAGTCCGCCCGGTTCGGCGTGGTCCTCATCCGTGAGGGATCCGAGGTTGCGCCGAGGAGTGGCGAGGGCGCTGACCTCGCGATCGCGGGCGTGGGCACGTTTGCCGAGATCCGCGAGGCCTCCAAGTACGCCGACGGCCGCTGGGACCTGCTGGTGGTCGGCACCGGGCGGTTCACCGTGCTCGACGTGGACGCCGACGCGGAGCCGTACCTGGTCGCGGACGTGGAGCCGCTCGAGGACGAGGTGGGCGATCCCGACGCTGCCGCCAGCCTGGTCGAGCGCGTGGGCGCCCGCTTCATCGAGTACCTCCGCGAGCTGCAGCCGCGCGACGGTGAGCTGGGCCTGCCGGTCGACGTCCAGGTGGAGCTCGGCGTGGACGAGGAGCCCGTCGAGGAGGTGGCGCCCGGCGTGGACGCAGACCACCCGGACGACGATGACGGCGATGGCGACGATGGCGACGATGACGGCGAGGAGCCCAGGCTCGGTTCGCTGCGTGTCCCCGAGGACCCCTCGACGCTGTCGTTCCTGCTGACGGGCATTGTCCAGGCCGAGCTCGATCGCAAGCAGGCGCTCCTCGAGGCGTCCACGGCCGAGGAGCGCCTGCGGGACCTTGACGACCTGCTGCGGCGCGAGCTGGACCTGCTCGACCAACGGCTGGGCCTTTACGTGCCCGATCGCGGGAACCTCGCCGATCGCCTGAACTGAGCGAGCCGCGACGCGCGCCTACACCGTCGTCGCCGCTTCCCGCCGCCTGGTTCCGCCAACGGTCACCGCCAGCACCAGCAGCACGCCCATGACCAGCCACGCGGCCAGGACCGCCACGTCCACCATGACCGAGGAGCTCGTGCTCTCGATGCACGCACGGACAGCGTCGATCGCCCACGACGTGGGCAGCACCGGCCGGATGAGGGCCAGCGGACCGGGCAGCGCGTCCACGCCGAACGGGTAGCCCGACGCGGCGACACCCAATCCGGCCACGAGCAGCGCCGTCACCCAGCCGCGGAGCCCGAACGCCGCAACGACCGCGCCCACGATCACTGCGAACGCCGCCGCCGCCAGCAGGCTCACGCCCACGAGCATCGGCAGGCGCGCAACCTCGAGGCCAACGCCCAGCCGGAGGGCGACGACCATGAGCGCCGCGGCCACCATGCCCACGACCGCCGCGAGGGCGACCGCGCCCACGGGCCGAGCCCAGCGCCGTCGGCCGCGACGCAGGGCGGGCACAGCCAAGAGCGCGGCGAGCGCGCCCAGCCACAGGGCGATGATCATCGCGAGCGGGGCGATCCCGGCCGTGGTCCCGTCGGCGGCCGTCGCCTGGACGGTCACCGGGTCGGCGACGCGGGCGGCCACCTGTGAGCGGTCGACCGTGCCGCTGGCGGGTAGCGAGCCCGCCGTCGCTGTCAGCGAGTCGGAGACCTTCGTGGCGTCCGTGGACAGCGACTTGCCGTCAGTTGCCAGTTGGCCCGTCTGGGCCTGAAGGATCTTGGCGCCGTCGAGCACCTGGTTGACCGCATCGGTCAGCTGGCCGGCGCTGCCCGCAGCGGCCTTCGTCCCGTCCGCCAGCTTTGACGCCCCGGCTGCCGACTGTTTCGCGCCCGAGGCCAGCTGGTCCGAGCCGGTGGCGAGCGTTGACACGCCGGAGGACAGGGCCGAGGCGCCCGAGGCGAGCTCGGTCGCCGCCGAGGCGAGCTTCGTGACGCCATCAGCGAGCTGCGGCATGCCGGCCGCCAGCTGCTGCGTGCCGCCGGCGAGCTGATTCGCCCCGCCCGACACCTGCACGGTGCCGCCCGCGAGACTCGCCGCGCCCGCGGCGGACTGCGCGATGCCTGCCTCGATCGTCGGTGCTCCCGCGGCCAGTTGCGAGAGCCCGGCGTGGAGCTGGCCCGCGCCGGAGCTCGTGTCGGATGCGCCGGACGAGACGCCCGCGGTTGCCGTGACCACACCCGCGGCGCCGGTGGCCACCTGAGCCGCCGCGCCGCGGATACTCGCCGACTGCGCGGCCAGACCTGCCAGCTCCGCGCACACGGTTGCCCCGCCACCGTCGGCAGCGCACGTTGCCGACACGCCGTCGAGGCCCGCCGTGTATCCGTCGACGGCCGTCTTGAGCGTGCTTGCACCGGTCGAGACACTGCCAGCAGCCGTGGCTGCCTGGCCCGCACCAGTGGCGAGGTCGTGGGCACCGGACGCCAGGCTGGACGACGCGGCGTCGAGCGCCTGGACCTGGCTGCCGAGGCCCGTCGTGTTGACGGCGAGGGTGTGCAGGCCCGCGGACAGGGCGGCCGCGCCGGACGCTGACTGCGCCGCCCCCGAGGCCAGGTCGGAGGCGCCTGAGGCGAGCTGGGCGGTCTCCGCGGGGAGCCCCTGCGTCTGGGTGTCGAGCTGGGCGAGGCCGGTGGCGAGCGAGGACGCGCCCGACGTCAGCGACGTTGCCGCGCCAGCCGCCTTGTTCGCGCCGGTCGCGAGCGACGAGGCGCCACTGGCGAGCTGCGCCGTGCCGGTCGCGAGTTGGGCCGTCCCGTCGGCCAGCTGCTGGACGCCGCTCACGGACGTGGACGCGCCGGCAGCCATCTTGGACAGGCCCGTGACGACCTCGCCCGACACGGTGCTTGCGCCCGACGCGCCATCCGAGAGGCTGGTCGCGCCCTGCGCCACGTCCTTGGCGGAGGTGGCGGTGCTCGTGAGGTCGGCATGGGTGGTGGACACGGTCAGGAGCACATCCTCGACGTACGAGGCCGTGGCGTCGCGCGTGGCGGACTGCGTGATGGCGTCGCTGACGGACTTCGCGATCGCGGTGGCGACGTTGCCGCCGCCAGTGCCCGTCTGGAGGCGGAGCGTCGCAGCCGGCACGGTACCGGACGTGCCGGCCCGGATGGCCGCGATGGACCGCGAGAAGTCGGCGGGGATGGTGAGGACCGCGGCGTACGCTCCGGAGGACAGTCCGTCGGCGGCACCCTGCGCGTCCGCAGCGGTCCAGGTCACCGCCGAGCTCACCGAGCCCGTCGTGCCCGTGCCGCTTGCCACCAGCCCGTCGCTGATCTCCCTGCCCAGGGCGAGCGGCTGGGTCGTGCCGTCTCCGGCGGTGATCGATGTGCCCGCGTCGGCGTTGACGACGGCGGCGTGGACGGTCACCGTTCCAGCCGCCGGCTGCCAGGCCCACGTCACCAGGCCGGCGAACGTCACCGGAACCAGGACCGACAGCCCCACGGCCACAGCGGCGCGGACCACCGAGCGACGCCCGCCGCCCGGGACCCGGGCGCTGTCGAGCGCGGGCTCCTCATCGGCTGGCGCCTCGTCCAGGCCGTCGGCCGTCGCGGCCGCCAGTGCCGCGTCGCCCAGGGCCGGCCCGCCAACCGCGCCGCCGTCCGCCACCGGCACCAGCCTGCCCAGCTTCATCCCCGACGGCCACCACGCGCGCTCGCCCACGAGGGTGGTGATGGCAGGCACCAGGATGGAGCGCACGACGAAGGTGTCGATGAGCACGCCGATGGCCACCGCCACGCCCACCTGGAACAGCGTCACGAGCGGCGCCGACGCCATCGAGCCGAACGTCCCGGCGAGGATCAGCCCGGCCGAGGTGATCACCGAACCGGTGTGGCCCGACGCAATCCGGATGCCGTCCCTGATCGGTCGCGACTCGCTCTCCTCGCGGACCCGGCTCATCAGGAAGATGTTGTAGTCCGACCCCAGCGCCACCAGCAGCACGAATACCATCAGCGGCAGGTAGAAGCTGATCCCAGCCTGGTGCAGCACGTTCTGGAAGATGAACGCCGAGAGGCCCACCGCGGACAGGTACGAGAGCAGCACCGTGCCCACCAGGTAGAGCGGGGCCACCATCGCCCGCAGCAGGAGCACAAGCACCAGGAAGATCCCGATCACGGTGATGATGCCGACCCGGGTGAAGTCGTTGGACAGGACCGTCTGGACGTCCGAGAACTGCGCGGTTGGGCCGCCCAGGGAGGCCGTCGCGCCGGCCCCGAACGTTGGCGCGGCCGCGGCCAGGGTCGTCTGGCTGGTGCGGATCGTGGTGAACGCAGCCTCCGAGTACGGGTCATCGGTGGTGACGAGGTAGAACCGCGTCGCGCTGTGGTCGGCCGAGACGAACGCGTTGACGGCATCGGTGAGCTGCTTGGCGTTGTCGCCGCCCAGGCCAACCGGGACGAAGATGTCGTCGGAGCGCGTCGCGAACACCGTCGCGAGGCCGTGAAACGCACCGGGGATTGCCGCGAATGTCGCCTTCGCCTCGCGCTTGAGCTCGAGCGCGGACGCCGTGTTCGCGAGGCTGGTCGGCGTGAGCCTCGCATCGGGCTGGCTGTCGAAGTGGATCGCCAGCTGGTTCATGGCGCTTGCGGTGCCCACGGCCGCTGTCACGGTGGGGCTGGCGGCCAGCGAGGCCGCGGCGCGCACCGCGTCGTGGTACGCGGAGAGGGTCCTGACCTCGGGATAGGCCGACGCCAGCTCGTCGAGGTACTTCGCCATCAGCGAGCTGTCGCCCCCTCCGCCCGCTGCCGAGGCGGGTGCTGTCAGCGCGCTGGCGAGCGTGCGCAGCTGCGTGGCCACGACACTCTGCGCCTTCACGCGGGCCACGAGGTCCTGCGCGGCGGTGATGGACCCGCGGGCTGCCCGGAACTCCGCGCGGCCCGCCACGTCGGGGAACGCCGCGCCCAGCGCGCCGACGTAGTTGAGCGCCTGGTCGAGGCCGTCCGACAGCTTGGGGTCCAGCAGCGAGGACGACGAGCCGCTGCTCGCGGCCGAGGAGGAGGAGGATGAGGAGGTCGAGGCGAATGTGTCCCCGATGGTCCCGAGCTGGATCGAGGGGCGGAATCCGTCGGGCACCTTGCCGTCGCCGTTGGGCGTGACCAGGCTGGTGACGCTCGCGACGCCGTCGCTGGCCTGGAGCGCGAGCATGGTGTCCCGGAAGCGGGCGAGGTTCGAGGGTGCCAGCATGTCGGCGGCGGGCGAGGAGAGGAGGCCCGTGGACTGGACGAGCTTGCCCTTGCCGAGGTGCGCCGCGATGACGTCGAAGCCCTGGCGGGCATCGGAGGATGCGGGCAGCTCGGCAAGGGTGTCGAAGTTGGTCTTCATCTGGGGCACGTACATCGCCGGCAGCCCGAGGGCGACGACCAGCGCGATCGTGACCGTGCCAGGGTGCCGCGACACGGCCGCCGCCAGCCGCATGAAGAAGCCGTCGGGCTCACCGTTGGGCGCGGGACGGGTGTGCTGCGGCCAGAAGAGGTAGTGGCCGAAGATGCCCAGCAGCGCCGGGGCGAGCGTGAGGCCCGCGATGAGCGTGACGAAGATCGCCACAGCGAGCGCCGGGCCGGTGCTCTTGATCATCTCGAAGTCGCCGAACGCCATGGCGCCCAGGCCCACGATGACCGTGGCGGCCGACGCCGAGATCACCGCTCCGATGCGCCGGACGGTCGTCCGCGAGGCGTCATGCCAGTCCGTCCCGCCGCTGATCTCCTCGCGGAAGCGGCTGATCAGGAAGATCGCGTAGTCCGTCCCCACGCCGAACACCATGACGACGAGGAAGGTGTCCAGCAGCGAGGTGACCTGCCAGCCAGCGGCTGCCAGAACGCCCAGCACGCCGCGCGCAACGACGTATGCGCCGCCGATCGTGGCCAGCGGGACCATGGCCGCGAGGGGCGCCCGGTAGATCAGGAGCAGGATGGCGAGGACGAGGATGATCGTGATCCGCGTCGTGCTGTCGGTGCCGGTCTTGACCGCATTGAGGTAGTCGCTGGTGATGCCCGCAGTGCCGGTGACGTGCACGACGAGGCCGGTGGGCGCCGTCGCCGCCGCGTGGGCCCGCAGGTCGCCGACGACAACGGCGGCCTGGTCGCCGGC
>JBBIIL010000060.1:12038-17928 GCA_037446495.1 Chloroflexota bacterium
GTGGACGCCCTGGTCGAACGGGAGCACGCACGGGTGATCGCGTCGGTGGACGCAAACCTCGCGCCCACCTTCGGGGATCTCGCCGGTGCCGACGCGGGCGGGCCTGACGACCTGGCGACCATGGCCCCCGTCGTGGAGCGGATCCTCGCAGCGGTTCCGGTTGACCGCCAGGTCGCGATGCTCCAGACCGAGCTCGAGATCAACGCCATCCGCCAGCCCGACGTCTCGGGCTCGTTCCGCGCCGCCGACACCCGCTTCCGGGCCCGCATCGCCGAGTTCATCGAGCGCGGCACCGGCTTGCGCAACCGTGAACTGCTGATCCCTGCCGCCGACGTGGCGGACGCTGCGATTGCGACCGTCGAGCGGTCCGTCCGGCGCGCCCTCCTCGACGGCGGCAATGCCGATCCGGACGCGATGGCCCGCTCCGTGCTGCCCCTGCTGCTGCTGGCGGTGTCGCGGCCCGTCGCGGGCTGACCACCCGGCGCACCCCCTGCACCCGGCCCATCCCCCGGCGCACCGGTGCGGAGCCCGCCGAGCACACTGGCGTTCGCTCCCCTGGCGCACTCGCCGCGGTGGAAACGCGCGTCACCCGGCGGGTGCGCCAGGCGTCCAAGGCCCCGTGACCCGTCGTCTGCCTGGGCTCCGCCGCGCTGCCCTCATGTTCCTCCCGCTTGCCGTCCTGGCCACCGGGCTTGCTGGCACCGTGTACCTGGTCGCCCAGCAGGGGCTGCGCTCGGGCGCCGACAGCCCGCAGCTCCAACTGGCCGAGGACGCGGCCCATGCGCTCGACCTCGGGACCGCAGCATCGACCGTGACCGGTCCGGCCGTCGTGGACCTTCGCGACAGCCTCGCCCCGTTCCTGGTGGTGTTTGACCAGACTGGCAAGCCGCTCGCGTCGAGCGGACGGCTGGACGGAGGGCCCCCGGTTCCACCAGAGGGTGTGCTGGACCACGCCGCAGTCGGCGCCCCGAACCGCGTGACCTGGCAGCCCGCCGCAGGCGTCCGAATCGCCTCGGTGAGCGTGCGCTGGGCCGGCGGCACGGTCATGGCCGGCCGGTCGCTCCGCGAGGTGGAGCGGCTGGAGGACCAGGCTCTGCTGCTGGTCGGCCTGGGGTGGGCGGCGACGATGGCCGGCGTGGCGCTGGCATGCCTGTTCGCGGCTTGGCTTGCGCACGACCGTGAGTCCCCAGCCGTCTGACCGTCCCTGCGCACTGGGTGCGGAGCCCGTTCCCAGGTTCGTGGGACAAGTTCGTGGCCCCACTGTCATGCGATTTCAAGAATCGGCGCACAAGATACGGGCATCTCCTCTCTCCTCCGCGAACGAGGCCTCAGGTGTCCGACCACCCAGGGGCCTCGCTTCGTGTCTGACGACGCCTTCGTGTCTCGCGACGCATTGCTCCCATTCGTCGTACTATCCCGCTGATGGGAGCATCACCGGTCGACACCACCACGCGCCGCATGTTCGCGGCCTTCTTCCGCGCCGCCGCGCTGGCGGAGCCGCTGCAGCGCGAGATCGCCGCGCGGCACGGCATCGCCCTTGCTGACCTCCACGCCCTGCGCGTCCTCGAGCTTGCCGGGGCGATCCCCGTCAGCGGCCTCGGAGCGGAGCTGGGCCTCGCCCGCTCGTCGGCCACTAACCTCGTGGACCGCCTCGAGCGGGCCGGTCTGGTGGACCGCTCCACCCTGCCCGGTGACCGGCGCGTGACGCTCGTCCGGCCGTCGGCAGCAGGTTACGCGGCCCTTGAGAGCTTCGCCGTGGTCCGCGAGAGCGACTTGGTGCGTCGGCTGCTGCGCCTCGACGACGACGATCGGGCGGCATTCGCTGACCTGCTTGAGCGCATCACCGCGGCCATCGAGGAGTCCCCCGCGTGACCTCAGCGCCGATGCGTCGCCGCGCCGCCCACATCGACTACCGCTGGATCGCCCTCTCCAACACCACGCTGGGCATCCTGATGGCCTCGCTCAACGCGAGCACCGTGCTCATCGCGCTGCCGGCGATCTTCCGCGGCATCGGCATCAACCCCCTGGCGCCGGGCGAGACCGACTACCTGCTCTGGCTGCTGGTGGGCTACACGCTCGTGCTCGCCGTGATGCTGGTGCCGGCCGGCCGCGTCTCGGACATGTTCGGGCGCGTCCGGCTCTACAACGCGGGGTTCGCGGTGTTCGCGGTCGCGTCCATCGCCTGCTACTTCGTGCCTGGCACCGGCAACGCTGCGGTCCTGTGGCTCATCGGCGCGCGCATGCTGCAGGCCGTTGGCGGGGCGTTCCTGATGGCCAACTCCGCGGCGATCCTCACCGATGCGTTCCCCGCCGACCAGCGCGGCTTCGCCATGGGCGTCAACCAGATCGCCGGCCTCGCGGGTGGGTTCCTCGGCCTGCTGCTGGGCGGCATCCTGGCCGCGGTGGACTGGCGCGCGATCTTCCTCGTGTCGGTCCCGTTCGGCGTCATCGGCGCGATCTGGGCCTACCTCATGCTCCACGAGACCGCGACCATCCGGCGCCACCAGAAGTTCGACTGGCCGGGGATGATCCTGTTCGGCGTGGGCCTCTCGGCGATCCTCATCGCGTTCAACTTCGCGCTCCAGCCCTCCGGCGACGCCACGATGGGCTGGACCAACCCGCCGATCGTCGCGGGCATCGTCGGCGGCCTGGTGCTGCTGGCGGCGTTCGTGGCGGTGGAGATGCGCGTCCCGGACCCACTGTTCAAGATGGAGCTGTTCCGGAACCGCCGGTTCGCGACGGGCAACATCGCGGGCGCGCTCTCGTCGATCGCGCGCGGCGGCCTCCAGCTGATCCTCATCGTCTGGCTGCAGGGCATCTGGCTGCCGCAGCACGGCTACGCCTTCGACCAGACGCCGCTCTGGGCGGGCATCTACATGCTGCCGATGACGGCGGGCTTCCTCATCTCCGGGCCGCTGTCAGGCGCCCTGTCCGACAGGTTCGGCAGCCGCGGCTTCGCCACCGCGGGCATGCTGCTGTCCGCCGCGGGATTCGTGGGCCTGATGATGATCCCGGCCAACTTCGACTACCCGGTGTTCGCGGCGCTGCTCCTGCTCCTGGGCGTGTCGCAGGGCGTGTTCGCGGCACCGAACACGGCATCCGTCATGAATGCGGTCCCGGCGGCGTTCCGTGGCGTGGCGTCGGGGATGCGCGCGGCGTTCCTCAACGTCGGCCAGAGCCTGAGCCTGACGGTGATCTTCACGCTGGTGGTGATGGGCCTATCGGCCAATCTGCCCCAGGCGCTCATCAGCCACCTGACCGCGGCTGGCCTGCCCGGGCAGATGGCTGAGGCGCTCTCGCACATCCCGCCGATCGGCGCGCTGTTCGCGGCGTTCCTGGGCTACAACCCGATGGGCATGATGATCCCGCCCGACCAGCTGGCGGCCCTGCCCGCGGCCACCCGCACGGCGATCCTCGACACCTCGTTCTTCCCGCAGCTGCTCTCGGGGCCGTTCGTGGACGGCCTGCGCGTGGCGTTCAGCGCCTGCGCCGTCGTGTCGCTGGGCGCCGCGGCCGCGTCGTGGTTCAACGGCCCCGAGCCCGAGCCCGAGGCCGTGGCCAGGCCGCACGGCCACGCGCCGGTGGCGGAGGCGATGCTCGAGGCCGCCGGGGCCGAGGCGATGGTCGAGCCCGAGGCGGGCTGAGCGGCGGGCTGAGCCGATCGCGCTTGGCGGCGGGCTGAACCGTCCGCGGGCGGAGGCCGCGTGCGCGTCATCGGATCGAAAGGGAGGCCGGCCCAAGATGCGGGCATCTCCTCCCTCCTCCGCGGAACGAGGCCCCAGACTTGGGGCCTCGCTTCGTGTCCGGGGGTCGTCCCGGCTGCGAGCGCGCCGCTGGGCGGCTGCATCGTGCGCCGGTGGCACCGCATGGCCGCCCGGTGGACGAGTTGTGCAGTCAGGACCCGTCAGGTGCCCCGGAACGCACGAGTCGCCCGCCCCATGGCTCGTTCGTGCCGGGAGTGCACCATGCAGCCGCCCCGAGGCGGACGGATTGGCCCCGACGCGGACGGATTGGCCCCGACGCGGACGGATTGGCCCCGAGGCGGACGGATTGGCCCCGAGGCGGACCGGCCCAACCAGGCCCACGTCCCGGCGGTGCCTGCGAACCTCGGGCATCATCGCCGCATGCGCATCGCCGACTTCGGGGTTGAGATCTGGATGAACCGGTGGGAGACCGGCTGCCGGTACAACCTTGCCGAGACCTGCGTGGACTCGGTCACCGTGGCCGAGCTGTTGAGGCTCGCCGGGATGGACGCCGCGGACCTCGCCGCAGAGCTCGCGCCCATGCGCCTGGGCTACGGCGCCATCGAGGGCAGCGAGCGCCTCCGGTCCGCCATCGCCGCGCTCTACGAGACCGTCACGCCGGAGCGCGTTCTCGTGGCCCACGGCGCCATTGGCGCGAACCACCTCGTCTACGAGGCACTCGTGGAGCCCGGCGACGTGGTGGTGAGCATCGTCCCCACGTACCAGCAGCACGTCGCCGTGCCCGAGAGTCTCGGGGCGCAGGTCCGCCAGGTCCGCCTGCGCGAGGCCGAGGGCTGGCGCCTGGACCTTGACGAGCTTGCCGACGCAGCGCGGGGCGCGAAGCTGATCACGATCACGAACCCGAACAACCCGACCGGTGCCCTGCTCGACGCCAACGAGCTCGCCGGGATCACGCTGATCGCAGGCCGCGAGGAGTCGTGGCTCGTCGCCGACGAGGTCTATCGCGGCCTCGACCAGGACGGCCCGGGCACGAGCCCGAGCTTCGCCGACGTCTACCCGCGCACCATCGCCGTCGGCAGCATGTCGAAGGCGTTCTCGCTCGCGGGGCTGCGCCTCGGCTGGATCATCGCCCCGACTGACGTGCTCGAGGCGGTCAGCCGCCACCGAGACTACTCGGTCATCAGCGTGGGCATGGTGGACGACCTGCTGGCCGCACTGGCACTCGAGCATGCCGACGCGATGCTGACGCGGAACCGGGCCATCGTGCGGAGCAACCTCGCCGCGTTGGACGGCTGGGTGGCCGAGGAGCCGCGGATCTCGTACGTGAAGCCCGCCGCCGGCACCACCGCGTTGCTGCGCTTCGATGCTGCAGTGCCGTCCGAGCAGTTCTGCACGCGGCTGCTCGAGTCGGAGGGCGTGCTCCTCGTCCCCGGCAGCGCCTTCGATACCGAGGGCGCGGTGCGCCTCGGCTTCGCCAGCGACCCGGCGGTGCTGACCGCCGGCCTCGAGCGGACGTCGGCGTTCTTGGCGACGCTGGCCGGATGACCGAGAAGGTGCAGGACCCCGCGTCCTGACGAAGTGACGGGAGGGCGCCATGGGCGAGTTCGACGTGGTCAGCGCGCCGGGGATCGAGGCGCGGGTGTACGAGGCCGGCGACCCGGCGGGCGGCGCGGGCGTCGTGGTGCTGCACCCGTGGTGGGGCCTCAGCGGGGACACCCTGGCCTTCGCCGACCGCCTGGCCGCCGCGGGCTACGCAGTTGCCGCGCCGGACCTCTACCACGGCGACTTGGTGGACACGATCGCGGCCGCCGATCAGCGAGTCGGCCAGCTCGACGGCAAGGAGGGCATCGCGATCGTCCATGCGGCGGTTGAGGACCTCGCCGTCAGGCTGGGGCCGGGCGCACGGATCGCCGTGCTCGGCTTCTCGCTCGGCGCCTCGTTCGCGGTGGCGGTCGGCCACCCGGCCCTTCGCGGCACCGTCCTGTACTACGGTACGGGCGACCCGTCGGTCGCGGGCGGCTCGCAGCCGATCCTCGGGCACTTCGCGGAGGCGGACCCGTACGAGGACGACGCCTGGGTGGCGCAGTTCGAGGGCGCGCTGGGGGCCGCTGGCCACGAGACGGTGTTCCACCGCTATCCCGGCACGGGCCACTGGTTCGCCGAGCCGTCGCGCGACGCCTATCGCG
>JBBIIL010000061.1:0-11820 GCA_037446495.1 Chloroflexota bacterium
CACGCGCGCGGCGCCCCGCTCCCCCGCGCCGGCCAGCCGAATCCCGCCGACGTCAGGATCGGGTGGACCGTGACGAGACCCGGTGCCGTGCCCTGGCAGCGCCTGCGCACGCGACAAACCAGACGCCGGAGATCGGTTGGGCAGGTGCCTCGATCCACCGCCGCACCTCCACGGTGCGCGCGGGAAGCGCAAGGTCGAACGTCGAGGCGAACCGTGCCAGGCGGCGGCGGGCGGTCCTCTCGTCCGGGAGGACGAGGACACGGGAAACGCCGCACACGGCCCAGCCGTGATCGCGCGCGACGCGGGCCGCAAGCCGAGCCTTGCGGTCGAGCCCGGAGAGCGTCGCCTGCACATCTGGAACAACGGACTTCACCTCGACCACGAGCACCTGCCCGCTGGCGGGGTGCCAGGCGAGGATGTCGATCGAGCCACGCTCCCCGTAAATGGAGAACGTCGCCTCGGGCACGACAACCCAGCCCGCTGCCCCCAGTCGCGCAGCGACGGCTTCGACCAGCTCAGCGTGCCCCGCGTCGAGCAGCCGATCCAGCTCCTCGCCCTGCCACAGGATGGAGAGGCGAACCCTCGCACCGAGGCAGCCGACGACCCGCACGAGCACGCTGACGGCCAGCGCATCGCCGCCTCCACGCTCGATCCGCGAGATCGTCGATGCAGACAGCCGCACTTGCTTGGCAAGCTGCGCCTGGGTCAGCCCTCGCCGCCGGCGCAACGCCCGCACGGCAAGTCCGAATCGGATGGGGTCCATCGACCAAGCATCCGCCGGCTCGCTTATCCGGGCCTTGCGCTACCATTCGGGTCGGACCGACCGACCGGTCGGTCGGTCGCCGGGAACGCCCGCACAGGAGCGTGTCGCATGCCGCGCATCGACCCCGCAGAGCAGAGCCGCAGCCGCCGCGAGCGGATCCTCGACGCGGCCTTCTCGGCGTTCGCCAAGCGCGGCTACCGCGACACCGCGGTGGACGACATTGCCGCCGCCGCCGAGACGAGCAAGGGCGGCATCTACTTCCACTTCCCGAGCAAGGAGGCGATCTTCCGCGAGCTGATGCAGACGACCGCCGACAAGCTGGTCGCACGCGTCGAGCGGGCGGTGGCGCTGGAGGCTGAGCCGGTCGCGAAGGCGGAGGCCGCCCTGCGGACCGTCCTGACGACGTTCGCCGGGCACCGGACGATGGCCCGTGTCCTGTTCCTCGACCTTGCGGGGGCCGGCCGGGCGTTCCAGGCGGAGACGAACGCGCTCCACGAGCGCTTCGCTGGGCTCATCAAGGGCTACCTGGACGAGGCCGTTCAGACCGGCGCCGTGCCGCCGCTCGACACGGAGATCGCGAGTGTCGTCTGGTTCGGCGCCCTCAACGAGGTGGTCGCGCGCTGGCTCCTCGCCGACAAGCCCGGATCCCTCGAGGACAGCTACCCGGCCCTCCGCGAGGTCCTGCTGCGGAGCGCGGGCGTCCCCGAGGCGCGGATTGCGCAGGGCGGGGCGGCGAAGTGACCACCGCGGAAGAGCCTGTGGCGACGGGCGAGCGCATCGGCGAGGCGATGACGCGGCTGCTGGCGCGCGTGCCGAACCCGCCAGGCCAGCTCGTGAGCGCGGCGGTGGCCGTGCCGGCGGTCGACGCCGTCGCCCTGTTTGCCGCCGCGGCGGAGGCGGAGCTCGAGGCTGCGCTCTGGCTGCGCCCATCCGAGGGTCTCGCGCTCGTGGGGGTCGGGCGCGCTTGGGCAGTCGTGGGCGACGGCCCGACCCGTTTCCGCGACGCCGAGGCGGCCTGGCGCGAGCTCGTGCGCGACGCGGCGACCGAGGGTCCCGCAACCCCAACGCTGCTCGGGGGGCTCGGCTTCACCGGGCGCCGCCCGCCCGAGGACGACCCGTGGGCTCCGTTCGGGCCCAGCTCGCTCGTCCTGCCGCATCTCCTCCTCGCCACGCGTGACGGAGCGAGCGCCCTGACAGCGTCCGCGGTGGGTGTGCCGGACGCGCGCGCCGCGGACGCGCGCTGGGAGCAGCTCGCCGAGCGCGCCCGCTCCCTCACGCCCCCGGCGCAGGGGATGGTCGCCCGGCCCGTGTTCGCGCCCTTGCGCACGGACCGCTCGCAGCCCGACCAGACGGGCTGGTACCGCACGGTTGAGACGATGGCCGGCGCCGTCGGGCGCGGCCGCCTCGACAAAGTCGTCCTGGCGCGGCGCGTCGACTTGCGCTCGCCGGTCGAGCTCGACGTGCCCAACGCGCTCCGCCGTCTCGCCGCGAGCGCGCCCGAGAGCACGATCTACGCCTTTCGCCGCGACGGCCGCACGTTCCTGGGCGCAACACCCGAGCGGCTTGTCCGCGTTGAGGGCCGACGGTTCCGGACCGCGGCGATCGCGGGGACCATCGGCCGTGGTGCCGACGAGGCCGAGGACGCGAAACTCGGGCGTGACCTGCTCGCGAGCGAGAAGGACCGCGAGGAGCACGCGATCGTCGTGCACGACATTCGCGAACGGCTCGCGCCGGTCGCCGAGCGCATCACCGTGGCGCCGAGCCCAAGCGTGATGACCCTGCGGTTCGTTCAGCACCTCGCGACGGAGATCGCGGGCACGCTGCCCGATGACGCGGGGCTCCTCGCGCTGGGCGAGCGACTGCACCCGACGCCCGCGGTGGGAGGCGCCCCGCGTGACGCCGCGCTTGCGATGATCGACGAGCACGAGGGTTTCGAGCGCGGCTGGTACGCCGGGCCGGTCGGCTGGATGAACGGCGCCGGCGACGGCGAGCTGTGCGTGGCGCTCCGATGCGGGATCGTGGACCGGACGCGGGCGACGCTGTTCGCCGGCTGCGGCATCGTGGCTGACAGCGATCCGGCCCGCGAGTGGGAGGAGTCGCGGATCAAGCTGCGGGCGGTCGTGTCGGCGCTGGGCATGCTGGAGGACGAGTTGTGAGCCACGCCGAGACGCTCCGCGCGCTCGTCTCGGAACTCGTAGCCGCAGGGGTCCGCGACGCTGTCGTCTGCCCTGGCTCGCGGTCCACACCGCTGGCGCTGGCCATCGCATCGTGCGAGCCGCTCACCACGCGCGTGCTGCTCGACGAGCGGTCCGCGGGGTTCTTCGCGCTCGGGCTCGCTCGCGTCAGCCGTCGTCCGGTGGTGATCGTGGCGACGTCGGGCACGGCGGTGGCGAATCTGATGCCCGCCGTCGTCGAGGCGAACCTTGCGCGCGTGCCGCTCGTGGTGCTCACCGCGGATCGGCCGGCGGAGCTGCAGGACCGCGGCGCGCCCCAGACGATCGACCAGTCGCGCATCTTCGGGTCGCACGCGAAGTGGGCGAGCGAGCTGCCGCTGTTCGACGGCGAGCCGGCGACGATCGCGCACGCTCGAAGCGTGGCGGGTCGGGCTGTGGCCACAGCCCTCGCTGGACCCGCCGGACCGGTGCACCTCAACATCCCGTTCCGCGAGCCGCTGATGCCCGACGGGACGCTCGCCGTGGCGGTGGGCGACATCCCCGCACGTCCGTTCGCGGACATCGCGGCGGGGCGCCCCATACTCCGGGATCGCGAGATCCAACGGCTCGCGGGGCGGATCCCGGTCGCTGGGCGCGGGCTGATCATCGCCGGGCCGGACGACGACCGCCGCCTTCCCGCTGCGCTCGCGCTCCTTGCGGACGCGACCGGCTTCCCCATCCTCGCCGACCCTCTGTCGGGGCTGCGGACCGGGCCGCACGACCGATTCATGGCCATGACGCGCGCCGACCAACTGTGCCGTCCTGGACCGTGGCTCGACGACCACCTGCCCGAGTTCGTCATCCGAACGGGCGCCATGCCCACCGCCAAGCCGATCCTCGAGATGCTCGTCCGGGCAAAGCCCGAGCTGATCGTGATCGACGGTGACGGCGGCTGGCGCGAGCCCGCCCTCCTGCCTGCCACGTTCATCCATGCCGATCCCGTGGACACCGCGACGCGACTCGCGTTGTCCATCGGGACGACCTGGCACGACGCCGAGTACGGCGGCCACTGGCGCCAGGCCGAGGACGCGGCCGAACTGGCGATGACGCGGTGGCTGGCGAAGCTCGACGAGCCGTTCGAGGGGGCGCCGTTCGTCGCGCTCGCCGAGGCCCTGCCGGATGGCGCGGTCCTGTGGTCTGGCTCCTCGATGCCGGTCCGCGACCTCGACGCCTGGCTGCCCTCGACCGACCGGGCGATCACCGTCTGCGCGAACCGAGGCGCGAACGGCATCGACGGGGTCATCTCGTCAGCGCTCGGCGCGGCGGCGACCGGGGCGCCCACGGCGCTCGTCATCGGCGACGTGTCGTTCCTCCACGACGTCTCCGCGCTCGGGACCGCGCGCCAGCTCGGGCTGTCGCTCGCGATCGTGCTGGTGGACAACGACGGCGGCGGGATCTTCTCGTTCCTGCCCCAGGCGCAACCGGCGGCCGCGATCCCCGGCACGGGCCTCCCCGAGCACTACGAGACGCTGTTCGGCACGCCGCACGGGACCGACCTGCCCGCGGTGATCCGGGCGTTCGGCGCCGGGTATCGCGAGGCGGGCGCGCGCGACCTGCGCGAGGCGATCGCCTGGGCGCTGGCGAACCACGGCGTCAACGTGGTGCACCTGCGCACCGAGCGAGCCCGCAACCTGGCGCTCCACCGCGAGGTGGCGGCGGTGGTCCAGGCGGCGATCGCCCGATGACGCCGCTGCTCCTCCTGCACGGGTTCACCGGCAGCGGTCAGGCCTGGGCCGAGCACCGGCCCGAGCTCGACGCCCGGTTCGACGTCCTGGCGTTTGACCTGCCGGGCCATGGCGCGAACGAGACGGCAGCATCTGTGGAGGCGACGGCCGACGCGCTGCCGGGCTGGCTTCCTCGCAGGCCGGTCCACGTGCTCGGCTACTCGCTCGGCGCCCGGATTGCGCTTCGGCTGGCCGTGGCGCACCCGGAGGTCATCGAGCGGCTTGTGCTCGAGAGCCCGTCCGCGGGCTTCGTCGACAAGGCCGAGCGCAACGCCCGCCGCCGCGCCGACGAGCAGCTGGCCGAGGAGATCGAGCGCGCCGGCATCGAGGCCTTCGTGGGCCGCTGGGAGCGCAACCCGGTCTTCGCGAGCCATGCCGCGCTGCACCCCGTCGCCACCGCCCGCCAGCGAGCCATCCGCCTGGCCCAGGACCCGCACGGGCTGGCGGAGAGCCTCCGCCTCGCCGGCCAGGGGGCGATGCAGCCGCTGCATGACCGCCTCGGCGAGGTCCGTGCCCCCACGCTCGTCATCACCGGCAGCCTCGACCCGGCCCGCCCCCGCGCGGAGCTGGTCGCGTCCGGCATCCCCGGCGCCCGCCTCGTCGTCATCGACCGTGCCGGCCACACGCCCCACCTGGAACGCCCTGACGCGTTCCGTCGCCTCGTCATCGAGTTCCTGCAGGAGGATGCTGCGTGACTGCCCCCGTCACCTGGACCACCGCCCACGAGTACCGCGACATCCGCTACGAGGTGTCGGGGACGGGGATCGCCAAGATCACCATCGACCGCCAGGGGGTCCGGAACGCGTTCCGGCCGCTTACCGTGCGCGAGATGATCGACGCGTTCAACCGCATCCGCGACGACGCGACGATCGGCTGCGTGCTGCTCACCGGCGCCGGCGACCTCGCCTTCTGCGCCGGCGGCGACGCCAACTACAAGAGCCACGACGGCGGCTACCTCGACAACGACGGCCTCGCCCGCCTCAACGTGCTCGACCTCCAGCGCCAGATCCGCTCGCTGCCCATCCCCGTCATCGCGCTCGTCAACGGATTCGCCATCGGCGGCGGCCACGTCCTCCACGTGGTCTGCGACATGACGATCGCGAGCGACAGCGCGGTCTTCGGGCAGATCGGGCCGAAGGTGGGCTCGTTCGACGCAGGGTTCGGCGTGGGGCTGCTCGCGAGGCTCGTGGGCGACAAGAAGGCGAAGGAGATCTGGTTCCTCTGCCGCCGCTACTCGGCGCAGGAGGCGCTGGCGATGAACCTGGTCAACACGGTGGTGCCGCTGGCCGACCTCGAGGCCGAGGGCGTCCGCTGGGCGGACGAGATCCTCGAGATGAGCCCCACCGCGATCCGCTTCCTGAAGGCGTCGTTCCTCGTCGCCACCGACGGCCTGGCCGGGATGCAGGAGTTCGCGGGCCACGCGACCGGCCTCTACTACACCACCGACGAGGCCCACGAGGGCTCGCAGGCGTTCCTCGCCAAGCGCAAGCCCGAGTACCGCAAGTATCCCCGCCGCCCGTGAGCAGATCGCCCGCCTCGTCTGGCCCGACGCCAGCGCCCTCGCCGCCGGCTGGCGCCCCGGCGCGCCCGTCGTTCGCGTCCATCTGGTGGCATGCGGCGCGGCCGAACACGCTGCCCGCGGCCCTGGCCGGGGTCATCGTCGGGCTCGGCGCGGCCTACGGCGTCGGCGCAGCGTTCCGCCCGGACACCGCACTGGCCTGCGTGCTGGTGGCGCTGCTCCTCCAGGTGCTCGCCAACTTCGCCAATGACCTGTCCGACTTCCGCAAGGGCGCCGATACCGCAGCCCGCCAGGGCCCGTTGCGCGTCGCGGCCGCGGGCCTCGTCACCGAGCGTCAACTGGAGGTCGCCATCGGCATCACGATCGCAGCCGCCGGAGTCGTGGGCCTGTGGCTTGCGTACGTCGGCGGACCGGTGCTGATCGGCCTCGGCGTGCTGGCCGTGGTGGCTGCCCTGGCCTACACCGGCGGGCCGTGGCCGTATGGCTACAAGGGCTTGGGCGAGGTGTTCGTGTTCGTGTTCTTCGGGCTGGTGGCCGTGGTGGGCACGGCGTACCTCCAGGCCGGGCGCCTGGATCCGGTGTTCTTCGCCGCGGCTGTGCCGGTTGGCGCGCTGACCACCGCGATCCTCGTGGTGAACAACCTGCGCGACATCCCGACGGACCGCGAGGCGGGCAAGCGCACGATCGCGGTCATGATCGGGGAGCGCGCGACGCAGTGGGAGTGGTTCGGGTTCGTGGTTGCGGCGTTCGCGACGCCCGTCCTGCTCGCCCTCGCCGGCTGGTCCTGGGCGGTCATGGCGCCGCTGGCGGCGATCCCCTGGGCGGCGCCGCAGTGGCAGCACGTCCGCGGCTTCACCCAGCGCCGCCAGCTCAACCTCGCGCTCAAGGGGACCGCGCGGCTGTCCCTGCTGGTGGCCGTGCTGTTCGCGCTCGGGCTGGCAGCGGGGCCGAGGTGACGACCATTGCCGCGATCCACGCCGACAAGGTGCTGGTCCCGTTCCAGCGGCCGTTCCCCACGAGCGCGGGCATGTGGCTCGCCCGCGAGGCGTGGATCATTCGCCTGGTGGACGCCGACGGGCGGGTCGGCGTCGGCGAGGCCGTCCTTGAGCCGGCGGATGGGACAACGGCGGCGACGGTCCTCGACCACCTCGTCCGCGAGCTGGCGGCCGGGCGCCCGTCCGACGGCCTGCCTGCAGCGCAGGAGCTGGAGCAGCATGGGTCGCCGGGGCGCGCGCTGCGCGCGGCGATCGACGCGGCGCGGCATGACCTCGGACTGCTGGGCACCCGTTCGGTGGGCACCCGGTCGGGCGGCAGCGCCGCGGGCGACGACGATCGCGCCGTCCGCGGCGTGGCCGTGAACGCGACCCTGCCCTCGATCGGGCCCGCGGCGTCGGCCGAGGCGGCGCGCCAGGCGATCGGCGTCGGCTTCACCACCCTCAAGATCAAGGCTGGCGCCGAGCGCGAGACGGCCGTCCTCGGGGACCTGGTCCGGGCGGTGCGCGACGCCGCGGGTCCGGAGGTGCGGCTCCGCCTCGACGTCAATGGCGCCTGGGACCTGGAGACGGCAACAGATCGGCTCGACGCGATCGCCCGGTTCGGCCTCGAGTACGTGGAGCAGCCGCTGGCCGGCGACGACGAGGCCGCCATGGCCGAGCTCCGGCGGCGCGTCCGCGTCCCCGTCGCCGCCGACGAGACGGTGGACTCTCCCCGGTCCGCCCGCAGGCTGCTCGAGGCCGGCGCCGTGGACGTGCTCGTGGTGAAGGCGGCGCGCGTCGGCGGGCTGGTGGCGGCTGCCGAGATCGCGGACATGGCCGCGGAGCGCGGCGTGCCGGTCGTGGTCAGCACTCTGTTCGAGACCGGCGTGGGCATCGCAGCGGGGCTCGCGATCGCGGCCGCACTGCCCGACGTGCACGGAGGTGGCCGCCTCGAGCACACGCTCCACCATGGCCTCGCGACCGCCGGCCTGCTTGAGCACGACCTGCTCGCCGAGGGCCTGGTCCTCGACGGCGGGTTCCTTCGTGCGCCGGGTGGCGCGGGCGGCGGCCGCCTGGGCGTGCGCGTCGACGAGCGGGCGCTGGCGCGCTACGCGGCGGATCGCGCGGCCGGGCCCGTGTGGGAGGCGTGGGACACGTGAGGCGCCAGGGGCAGGCGACCGCCGCGGTCGGCATCGCGGACCGGCTCCGCGAGCTCGCGGCCGCGCAGGGCGAGGCGCCCGCGGTGATCGAGGCGGACAGGACGACCACCTGGGCCGAGCTCGACGCACTTGCGGATTCGGCCGCCGCCGAGGTTGCCGCAGACCGCGTCGTGGCGTTCGGCGCGCCCGGGTCCGTGGCGGCGATCGCGCGGATCCTCGGCGTTCTGCGGGCCGGCGGCATCGCTGCCCCGCTGGGCACCGGGCTCACTGCGGGCGAGCGAGCCGCTGCGCTCGACCTGCTCGCCGAGCCGGCCCCGCCGGGCACCGACGTCGTCGTCCTGACCTCCGGCACCACCGGCCGCCCGAAGGGCGTGGCGCACTCGGAGGGCACGCTCGCGGCCTCGGCCCGGGTGTGGGTCGAGGTCCTGCCGGGAGCCACCGGATGGGTGCTGGCGCTGGGCCTCTCGCACGTTGCCGGCCTGGGCGTCGTGTGGCGCGCCGTCCGCGAGGGCGTGCCCATTCGGATCGCCGCCGCGAACGATACCGCCGCGCTCCTCGGCGCACTGCGGGATCCGGTGATGTCGCACGCCTCGCTGGTGCCCACGCAGCTGACCCGGTTGCTCGACGCGCTGGGCGACGCGCCGGCCCCGCGGAACCTCCGGTCGGTTCCCCTCGGCGGCGGCGCGATCCCTGATGCGCTGGTCCGGCGGGCCGTCGCGGCGGGCTGGCCCGTGGTGCCCACGTACGGGCTCTCCGAGATGGCCTCGGGGGTGACCGCGCTGGCGGTCGCGGAGGCGGCGGCTGCGCCGCGGAGCGCGGGGCGGCCGATGCCGGGGGTGGAGCTGGCCATCGAGGACCCCGATGCCGACGGCGTGGGCGAGATCGTCGTCGCCGGGCCGTCGGCGTTCCTGGGCTACCTGGGCGAGCCGCAGCGCGCGCCCGGCGAGTCGTTCCGGACCGGCGACCTGGGCCGCTGGGACGCAGGCGGCCGACTCGTCATCATCGACCGACGCACCGACCGCATCGTGAGGGGCGGCGAGAACATCTCGCCAGCAGAGGTCGAGGCGGCGCTGACGACGCACCCGGCCATCGCCGACGCGGGCGTGGTCGCCCGCCGCGACGACGCCCTCGGCCACGTTCCGGTGGCGGCCGTCGTCCTCCGGCGCGACGCCGCCGAGCCCGACGATCCGGCCCTCGCCGCCCACTGCCGGGCGCGCCTCGCCGGCTTCAAGGTCCCAGCGGCCTTCGCCCGTCTCGATGTCCTGCCGCGCACCACGTCGGGCAAGCTGCGCCGTGCCGACCTCCGTGCGCTCCTTGACGGCGAGCCAGAGGGCCAACTCGAGCGCCCGGGCGGCGATCGCGTGGGCTGGCGGCTGACCGGGGACGGCCCCCGGCAGATCGTCCTGCTGCACGGGACGCTGTCCACGGCGCGCCAGCTCGACCTCTTCGCCCGTGAGCTCGCGGCTGGCTGCGGCGCCACGGTCCACGGGCTCGACCGGCGGGGGAGCGGAACGGGCCGCCTCGCCGACCCGCGCCCGCTCGACGTCGCCGTCCACGTGGAGGACCTCGTCGCGTATCTCGACGCCCGCGGATTCGTCCAGGCGGACCTCGTCGGGGTGAGCTTCGGTGGGGTGATTGCGCTCGAGATGGCCGCCCGCCACCCGGAGCGGGTCGCGTCGGTCACCGCGTACGAGCCGCCGTACGGCGCGGTCGCGACGCCGGCGGCGGGAATGGGATTCCCCGATGGCGGCGGCCGGATCGTCGGCGCCTACGCGCACGGCGGTCCTGCGGAGGCCGCCGAGACGTTCCTGCGCGCGGTCGCCGGCGAAGCGGCGTGGGATCGCCTGTCGGACCGGAGCCGAACGTTCCTCGAATCGGAGGGGGTCAGCGCCCTCGCCGACGGCACGCTGGTCGGCCTCGATCCCGACGGCCTCGCCCGCATCACGGCTCCCACGCTGCTGCTGACCGGCGGCGCCAGCGACCCGTTCTATGCGCCCGTCGCCGACGAGCTCGCCCGACGCATCCACGGCACCCTTCGCGCTACCCTCGAAGGGCTTGCCCACACGGCGCCCATCGTGCGGCCCAACCGGGTGGCCGAAGCCGTCCGCGCCCTCCTGGAGCCCAGCGCAGCATGACCACCCTCCCGCCCGACCACACGCCGTCCGGCGCCTCCACCGGGGCCGGCAACGCCGCCGCCGCCACCGAGGTCCGGGTCATGTTCGACCGGATCTCCGGCCGGTACGACCTGATGAACCTGCTGATCTCGGCGTTCCAGGAGCCCCGCTGGCGCAGGCGGCTGGTGGACGCGGCTGGCCTGGGGCCGGGCGGGTCGGCGCTCGACGTGGCGTCCGGGACCGGCAAGGTGGCCGCCGACCTGCAGACTCGCGTCGGTGCGTCGGGCCGGGTGCTGGGCGTGGACCTCTCGCCGGGCATGACGGCCGTCGCCCGGCAGCGGTACCAGAACCGACCAGGCCTCGGCTACCTCGTGGGCAACGCCATGGAGTTGCCCACGCGCGACGGCGAGTTCGACGTTGCGACGATCGCGTTCGGCATGCGCAACCTGCCCGACTACGGCCACGGCTTCGCCGAGATGGCGCGTTCCGTCCGGCCCGGCGGCCGCGTCCTGTGCCTCGAGATCGCCCGCCCGCGCAGCCGGCTGGCACGGTTCATGCGCTGGTGGTTCGACCGGATCGTCCCGGTCATCGGCCGCGTCGCCGGCCAGGGTCCGGCCTACGGATACCTCGTGCGGAGCGTGCAGGCGTACCCCTCGCCCGAGCGCATCGCGGAGGTCATGGGCGAAGCGGGCCTGGTGGACGTGGCCTGGACCGGGCTCACCGGCGGCATCGTCACCCTGCACGTGGGGACCGTCCCGGGGCGGTAGCGTGGTGGCCGTGTCCGGGCTCCGTGCCGCACGCCGCGGTGCTCGGCTGACCATCGCCGAAAGGGTGTGGGTCCGGGATCGTTCGCGAATCGCGGAACTACTTCGGAGGCGGCTGGCGGCCGACGCCCGTGCCCGCCAGCCATGCCGTGATCTGGCGGACGGCTGACGGCTCAAGTTGATACATGAGGCCGCGCCGGTCGATGTACGAGCGATACGCCCGCACCATGCCCGCCTGCCGAAGGAGCCGGAGCTGCCGCGACACCGCCGGCCGACTCAGTCCCAGCTCGACCGAGATGTCCTTCGGCCGCTGCGCCTGGACGGCCAGCATCGCGATGATGGCCCGCCGAGTCTGGTCCGCCAGCAGCGCGATCCCCATGCCGTTCCGTCTCGCCATGGGGAGGAGCATGCCCTCGATCACTCACCCGCGGCGTATCGCCGGCTTGCGCCACCCGTCCATCTGTCGCCGATTCCCGCACCGATCGTTCCGCGATTCGCGAACGACACGGCACAGGCATGATTCCGGCGAGGGCTGCCCTGCGCCCGCGTCCGCACCGGACCCGGAGCGGGACCCGGAGCGGGACCCGGA
>JBBIIL010000061.1:11920-17799 GCA_037446495.1 Chloroflexota bacterium
GGACCCGGAGCGGGACCCGGAGCGGGACCCGGACGACTTGCCTGCCCTGCGCGACGGCCCCGCGCCGGCGAGCTGTCACGGCCCTCCGGTAGGATGGCTGTCCCATGCCGATCAACCCTGCGCCTGAGCAGGCGCCGCTCATCGCTGCCCGCGGCCTCACCAAGCAGTTCGACGGCCTCACGGCCGTGGACGCCATCGACTTCGACGTCGCGCCCGGCGAGAGCTTCGGCTTCCTGGGTCCCAACGGCGCGGGCAAGACGAGCACGATGCGGATGATCGGCTGCGTGTCGCCGATCACGGACGGGCAGCTGCGCATTCTGGGCCTGGACCCCAGCCTCGACGGCCCTCGCATCCGGAGCCGCCTCGGTGTCGTCCCGCAGCAGGACTCGCTGGACACGGACCTCTCGGTCTTCGACAACCTCGTGATCTACGGCCGGTACTTCGGCCTCTCGCGCGCGGTGAGCGCGAGGCGCGCGAAGGAGCTCTTGGAGTTCGCCCAACTCGCCGAGCGCGCGAAGGACAAGGTGGACCCGCTCTCGGGCGGCATGAAGCGGCGCCTCACGATCGCCCGTGCGCTGATCAACGAACCGTCGATTCTGCTGCTCGACGAGCCCACCACCGGTCTCGACCCGCAGGCCCGCCACCTGCTGTGGGACCGCCTCTATCGGCTCAAGCAGCGCGGCGTGACGCTCGTCCTCACGACGCACTACATGGACGAGGCGGAGCAGCTCTGCGACCGTCTGGTGGTCATGGACAAGGCGAAGATCGTGGCCGAGGGCTCGCCCCGCGAGCTCATCGAGCGCTACTCCTCGCGCGAGGTGACTGAGCTGCGGTTCGCCGTCGGCGTGCAGGAGACGCTGGCCGACGCTCAGTTCGACGGCATCGGCGATCGTCTCGACCGCCTGCCGGACCGAGTGCTCGTCTACAGCGACGATGGCGAGGCGATCGGCGCGGCCGTGCACGCGCGCGGGCTCCAGCCGGAGACGGTCCTCGTCCGGCGGAGCTCGCTTGAGGATGTGTTCCTGCGCCTGACCGGCCGGACGCTGGTGGACTGATGTGGTGAAACCTGCGGTTCCGGCAGGCCAGACCGTCCCGGACCCGCGCGCCGCCGCGGGCTACGTTGCGGCCTACGAGCATCAGATCCTGCTGTACCTGCGCAACTGGCGCGGCTCGCTGTTCAGCAACTTCGCCCAGCCCGCGCTGTTCCTGCTCGCGATGGGCGTCGGCCTGGGCTCCTACGTGGACAAGGGCGGCGCCAACGCCACCGGCGGCGTGTCCTACCTGCAGTTCCTGGCGCCCGCGCTCCTCGTCTCGACGGTCATGCAGGGCGCGTCGGGCGAGGGCACGTTCCCGGTGCTCGCCGGGTTCCACTGGACCCGCCGTTACTACGCCATGTACGCCACGCCGCTGACGCCACGCGCCATCGCCTTCGGCCAGCTCGCCTGGAACGCCACGCACGCGCTGATGGTGGGGACCATCTTCTGCGTGATCATCCTCCTGTTCGGTGCGGCGGCCACGCCCGGCATCGTGTGGTCGATCCCGATCGGGGTCCTGACGGGCGTGGCGTTCTCGGCGCCCATCGCGGCGTTCATGACGACCCAGCGCGACACCAACGCCTGGAACAACATCTGGCGCTTCGGCATCACACCGCTGTTCCTGTTCAGCGGCACGTTCTTTCCGATCGAGCGCCTGCCCGATCTGATCCGGCCCGTCGCCTGGATCCTGCCGCTGTGGCACGGGGTGGACCTGGCGCGCTCGGCCGCGCTTGGGACGATCGGTCAGGAGCCGCTCCTCGCCCTCACGCACGTCGCGATCCTGCTGGCGATGGCGGTCGGCGGGACCTTGGCGATGTTTGCCATGTTCCGCCGTCGGCTCGAGAAGTAGCCTATGACCGCCGTGCCCGTCACGGGCCGAGTCTTCCCCACCCGCTTCGGCAGCCGCCGCGCGGCGCTCCTGATCGAGCGCAACACCATGGCGCTGGGCGCCAGCTGGACGATGATCCTCGGCGGCTTCTTCGAGCCGCTGTTCTACCTCCTGTCGATCGGCTTCGGTCTGGGCGGGATGGTCGGCGACGTCCCGGGCCCCGGCGGAACCCTGATCCCGTACGCGCTGTTCGTGGCGCCCGCCCTGCTGGCGAGCTCGTCGATGAACGGCGCCATCACCGAGTGCACGTTCAACTTCTTCTTCAAGCTCAACTACCAGAAGACATACGACGCGGTCCTCTCCACGCCGATGTCGCCCGGCGACGTGGCCCTCGGCGAGATCGGGTGGGCGATCATCCGCTCCACGCTCTACTCGGTGGGCTTCTTTGCGGTGCTCCTGCTGCTGGGTCTGTACCGCTCGCCGCTCGCGATCCTCTCGATCCCGGCCGCCGTGCTGCTCTCCTGGGCCTTCTCGGCCGTGGCGCTAGCGCTCACCACCTGGATGCGCGGCTGGCAGGACTTCGACCTGATCTTCCTGGTCACCCTGCCGCTGTTCCTCTTCTCGGGCACCTTCTACCCGATCACCGCGTACCCGGACGCCCTCCGCGTCGTCGTCGAGTGGTCGCCCCTCTACCAGGGCGTGGCCCTGATCCGCGCGCTCATCACCGGCGTCGTCGACGCGGGCCTGCTCGTCCACATCGCGTACCTCCTGATCATGGGCGTCATCGGCCTTGCAGTCGTCAGCCGCCGACTGGACAAGCTCCTGCGCAAGTAGCGCGAGCGGCAGGCCGCCGTCCGCCGCGGGCACGCTTTGCCGAGCCCGGCTAGGATCCGGGCGTGCCCTCCGCCGACCCCCGAGCGGCCGCCTCATCGGCGCGCGACCTGCCCATGCTCGACACCGCAATCGCCGCCTGCGACGCCTGCCCACGCCTCGTCGCGTGGCGCCAGGACCAGGCGCGCATCAAGGTGGCCCGCTTCCGCGACGAGACGTACTGGGCTCGGCCCGTCCCGGGCTTCGGCGATTCCGCGGCGCGGATCCTGCTCGTGGGCCTGGCGCCTGCGGCGCACGGGGGCAACCGCACCGGCCGGGTGTTCACGGGCGACGCGTCGGGCGACTTCCTGTGGCACGCGATGCACGCCGTGGGCCTGGCGAGCCAGCCAGACGGCCGGCGAGCTGGCGACGGGCTGCGACTCGATGGCGTTCGCGTCCTCGCCGCGGTCCGCTGCGCCCCGCCAGCCCACAAGCCCACCCCTGACGAGCAGGCCCGCTGTCGGCCGTACCTGGCCCGCGAGCTCGAGCTGCTGCGCGAGCTGCGGGTCATCGTCCCGCTCGGCGCCATCGGCTGGGACGCGACGCTGCGCACGCTCTCGGACCTCGGCCACGCCGTCCCGGCGCCCAAGCCTCGGTTCGGCCACGCGGCCGAGGAGCGGGTGGGCCGCTTCACCCTGCTCGGGTCCTACCACCCGAGCCAGCAGAACACCTTCACGGGCAAGCTCACCCAGGCCATGCTCCAAGAGGTGCTTCGCCGCGCCCGCGAGTTGGCCGGGCTGTAGCTTGTGAGCAAGCCTGCCCGGTAGGGCCTCCGCGATCCCGTGGCTGGTCTGCCCGGCCGACTTCGCCACGTCCCCTAAACTCTGTCCACCCATGGCAGCCGAGCGCGACTTCTACGAAGTGCTGGGCGTCGAGCGCGGTGCGTCCGACGCCGAGATCAAGCGCGCCTTTCGCAAGCTCGCCCAGCAGTGGCACCCGGACGTCAGCAAGGAGCCGGAGGCGGACGCCCGCTTCAAGGAGGTCAACGAGGCGTACCAGGTCCTCAGCGATCCAGGACGGCGCCAGCAGTACGACATGTTCGGCCGGGCGGGCGTCTCGGGTGCGGGCGGCGGCGACCAGTTCGGGGGCGCGGCCGGCTTCGGCGGCTTCAGCGACATCTTCGACGCCTTCTTCGGCGGCGCGATGGGCGGCCAGGCGCGGCGGGCGCGACCCCAGACCGGCAGCGACCTCCGCTACGACCTGCGGATCACCTTCGAGGAGGCCGTCCTCGGCTGCGAGAAGGATATCGAGTTCCCGGTCCTGGGCCGGTGCGACACGTGCGGCGGCTCGGGAGCGAAGCAGGGCACCACGCCCACCCAATGCCCGCAGTGCAACGGGCGCGGCGAGGTCCGCAGCGTCCGCCAGACCATGCTGGGCCAGATGGTCAATGTGCAGCCGTGCCCGCGGTGCCACGGCGAGGGCCACACGATCGACTCGCCCTGCGAGACGTGCAAGGGCGAGGGCCGGACACAGCGGACCCGCTCGCTTCGCGTGTCCATCCCGGCGGGCATCGACGAGGGGCACCAGGTCCGCCTGTCCAACGAGGGCGAGGTGGGGCCGCGCGGCGGCGCGCCGGGCAGCCTGTACGTGGCGGTCCACGTCGCCGACCACCCGAGCCTCACCCGCGAGGGAACCGAGCTGTACTACGAGGCCGAGCTCTCGATCGCCCAGGCGGCGCTCGGCACCAAGCTCAAGGTGCCGCTCGTGGACGGCGACCCGATGGACGTGGACATCCGCCCGGGCACCCAGCCCGGCACCGAGATCCGGATGCGCGGCAAGGGCGTCCCGCACCTGCGCCGCCAGAATCAGCGCGGCGATCTCCATGTCATCGTGAACGTCGTGGTGCCGACTAAGCTGAGCAAGCACCAGCGCGAGCTGCTCGAGGCGTTCGCGAAGGAGTCGGGCGAGGCCGTGTCAGGGGGCGGGCTGCGCGAGAAGCTGGGGCTGTGAGGGTGCCCGGGGGCGGATCCGAACCGGCTGAAGCGGACGACGAAGCCCTGGCGGACGGCGAAGGCGACGTCGAGGCGCCCGAAGCCGGGACCGGGGACCGCGATCCGCTCGCCGGGATCGACCTCGCGGCGGCCGCGACCTCGAAGGACGCCTGGCTCGAGCTCTCCGTCGCCGCGGACCACGAGGCGGTCGAGGCCGTGTCCGAGATCCTCTCGCGCGCCGCGCCCGGCGGGACCAGCGTGGAACCGGCATTCGAGCTCGTGGAGGACGGCCTCGCGGCGCGCGTGGACCTCGCCCGCCCGGCGCTCGTGCGCGCGTACCTGCCCGTGCTTGCGGCCCCGGTTGTGCGCGACGCGGTGGCGCAGGCGGACCGCGAGCTCGGCCACCTCCAGGCCTTCGGCCTTCGGCCCATCGGCGACCTCTCGACGCGCCTCGTCCACGAGGCGGACTGGGCGAACGCCTGGAAGGTGCACTTCCCGGTCCTGCGGGTTGGCGAGCGCATCGTCATCCGCCCCACGTGGCGCCGGCATCGTCGGCAGCCCGGCGACGTGGTGCTCGCGCTCGACCCCGGCATGGCGTTCGGGACCGGCCTGCATCCGACGACGCGGCTGTGCCTCGCCTCGCTGGAGTCGCTCGCGGATCGCGGCGTCCTTGCCGGCGCCCGGGTGCTCGACGTGGGGTCGGGCAGCGGCATCCTCTCGATCGCGGCCGGGCTGCTGGGGGCGGCGTCGATCCTCGCCGTCGACGTGGACCCCATCGCCGTCGATGCCTCGGCCGCCAACGCCCGGCGCAACAGGCTCGCCCGTCGCATCCACGCCCGCGGGGGGAGCGTCCCGTCCGGCGAGGGCCCGTTCGACGTGTTGCTGGCCAATCTGATCGCGTCGCTGCTCGTCCGGCTCGTCGACGGCCTGGTCGCGGACCTGCGCCCGGGCGGCACGCTGCTCGCCTCGGGCATCTTCGCCAACCGCGAGGCCGAGGTGGTCGCCGCATTCGAGTCGCGTGGTCTCGTCATCGCCCGCCGCTGGGCGGAGGGTGACTGGGTGGCCCTCGAGGCGGTTCGGACCGCCTAGGCGCGGCTCACCGCGGCGAGGGCGCCCTGCTGCCCGAGATCATCCCCCTGGGCTATTTCAGTCGGACCTCCGACGGCCGGCGAACCTGACCGGGTTCGGCCAGCGGTGCGATACCGTTTGGGCGTA
>JBBIIL010000062.1:0-17679 GCA_037446495.1 Chloroflexota bacterium
GCGCTCCTGGCCGGTTGCGCGGCGCAGCCGGCCTCAGCCCCGTCCGGGCCTGGGACGGCGCCGGCCAGCGCGTCGCCCTCGGCGGAGGCACTCCTGCCGGGCGAGGCGTTCAGCCCGCCCCCCGGGCCGGACAGCGCGGCGTGCCGGGACATGCTGGTGGCCGACACCGCCGCCGCCGGGCGGATCCGGGCCGACCTCCGGACCGAGGGCGTCCCCTCGACCGGCGCCGCTGTGGCGGCGGCGGCGGCCGACCCGACCGCCGACATCGCGACGCTCGGCATCCCGCTGCGGGCGGGCGAGGTCGCGGCCCTCCGGGCGAGCGGCCTGGCGCTCGACCGCTCCACGCCGATCCTCTACTGGGTCCAGGTCGGGGAGGCCGAGCGGTTCGGCGGCGTCTGGATCGACCCCCCGGGGAGCGGGCGGCTCGTCGTCGCCATCCTGGACGGCGACCCCGCGGCGGCGGCGCTGGCGCAGTGCCTCGACGCCGGGCTCGGCGTCAGGTACGTGGCGGCCACGAGGTCACTTGCGGACCTCGACGCGCTCAACGCCCGGATCTCGGGCGACATGGCCGGGCTCCGCGCGGGCGGCGTGCAGGTCCAGGGCACGGGCCTCACCGTGCGCGGGTCGGTCATGGTCGTGGTCGTCGGGGTCACCGGCCTCACGGACGCGGTCCGGGCCGACCTCGCGAGCCGCTACGGCGACGGCATCGTGGTCGAGGAGCAGGCCCCCGCCTCCCCGGCCTGAGCGCCGCGCCGCGCCCTCGGGCTGCTCATCGCCCTCGGCGCTCCCATTCCACCCCGGAAGCCAGGGCTCCGGCTGCTCGGCGGGGGCGCATCGGCCTTGACCCGGTCGCCGCCGGGGGCCAGAGTGCCGACATGAGGTCGCAAGGCCTGTCGCTCCTGCCGCTCGTGCTCGCGCTCCTCGGCGCGCTCCTCCCGCTCGTCGGCAGCGGCTTCGACGTCTGGGGCATGTCGGCCCTCTGGCTGGGCGGGGTCGCGGCCGTCGCGGTCGCCCGCGCGGTGGCCCGGCCGCAGCCCCCGACGCTGGTGTTCGTCGACCTCGTGCTGCTCGCCCTGACCCTCGTCGTGCTCGCGCCCGAGGGAGGGTGGTGGTTCGTCCCGGCCGTCGTGGCGCAGACGGTCGTCGACCGCCGGTCGGCCCTGCGCCTGGCCGGCGACCCGCACAGCGGCGGGGCCGGGGCGTAGACGGCGCAGGGAGCGCGGCGGCGGTTTGCGGCCGCAGGGCGCCGCGCAGACAATCGGCGGATGGACGACCTCCTCAGGGCTGTGCCGCGCTACGAGCTCACGCTCTTCATCGGTGGCGTGGCCGTGGCGGTCGTCGTCTGGGCGCTGATCGCGGCCGCTCGGTGGCGCCGCTCCGGCTTGCGCTCGTCGCTCTCGAGGTCGGTGCCCGAGGCGCTCGTCGCCGTCGGCGTCGTCGGCGTCTGGGCATTCACCGTCGCCCCGGACAAGGTCTTCCTGCCGGGGGACGTCCCGCAGCACATGCCCGTCAACCTCGTGCCGATCCTCCCCCTCATCGCCGGCTTCACCGACCCCGGCGAGGGCTGGTGGCTGAACGGCCCCAACCTGGTCGCGAACCTCGTCCTCTACGCGCCGATCGGCTTCGGCCTGCGCTGGCGCTTCGGCCTACGGGTCTGGTGGATCCTGCTGATCGCGGCTGGCGTCAGCACGGCGGTCGAGGTGTCGCAGGCGCTCTCCGACCAGATGCGCAGCCCCGACGTCAATGACGTGATCCTCAACACGATCAGCGCCGTGGCGGGTGCGTGGGCATTCATGCTCGTGCGCCGCGTGCTCCGCCCCCGGGTCGCGGCGAGCCGGGCTCGCGCACAGCTGCCGCGCGAAGTCCGGTAGCCACGTGGCCCGGGTGGGCGTCGTGCTCATCTGGCTCCGGCAGCCGCGGCCCCAGGATCCACACGAGCTGCGCCGTCGTCTCGGCGCCCACTCTCGACCGTGCGTTCGCCAGGTGGTGCTTGACGGTCGAGTGCGACAGCCCGAGGCGGTGGGCGGCCGCCTTCTCGGAGCCGGCATGGAGGAGGGCGGCCACGACGAGGACCTCTCGGTCCGTAGCGCGTCCGAGGGAGCGACGAGCTGTCACGCCAGCCGCCTCGCCGCGGCGAGCCACTCATCGCGACCCTCGATCAGCGAGCGCGAATCCGTGGGCACACGCCGCTGCCGCCGACGTACGGCGAGCCAGGACCGCCGGGCTCGCGGCGCGGGAGACGATGGCGGCGCTCTGCAGGACCATCAGGTCCGGGGCGGCGAGGCCCGAGCCCAGCGCCCAGCGGGCGAGCCGGATCGCCCCCGCTGCCTCGTCGCGCCAGCGTTGGAGGTCGTGGGTCGCCTGCTCTTGGGAGTCCAGCCGCGCGGCGATCGCGTCGGCCACCCGCTGCATGGACGCCCGGCGCTCGACCGAGAGGGCCTGGTCCCGCGCGATCGCTTCCACGGCGGCCTTGAGGCCGCGGACGTCCTCCCGCATCTCGGGCAGGAGCTCGCGCTGCGTGATGCCCGTCGCGCCGGCCTCGTCGCCGCTCACTGGGCAGGGACGACGGCGCGGGCGCACCCGGGGTCGCAACACGCAGGGGGGCCGGGAGCCGGTGCGGATCGGACCAGCGCGCCGTCATGCCCCGAATCGTGACCGGGGCGGCCCGCGATTCCTGTTCGCCCCCGGTGCTACGCCTGCGGGATGAGGCCGACCTTCCTACTCCTCGACGGGGGCCGCGCCGACCCTGGACGTCGCCGATCGGGCCTCCCAGCGGCCGATGCTGGCGAAGATCGCCGGCAGGTAGCGACGGCGGTACGCCAGCAGGCAGACCGCGACGATGATGTAGGCCGCCGAGAACACGAGACGGACCTCGGTCATCGGGAACGGGAACTGGAGGACGAACAGGACGAAGATGGCCACGGCCTCCCGCAGCCCGAAGCGCAGGTCTGCGAGGACGGCGAAGGCGAGGAGCGCCTGCGCGCTCGTGAGCAGGAACTCCTCGGTCTGGCGGTCGTCGAGCGGCAACGGCGCGCCGCCGCCCCCGCCGAGCGTGTAGGCGACCCACAGGCTCCCGACGAGCAAGGTCCACTGGTTGACCTTGGCCGAGAGGAGCATGCCGAGGCCATCGGCCGCGTGGAGCCGCCAGGCGAAGATCGTGGCCACGATCAGCTCGGGCGCCTCGGACGACAGGGGCGCCAGCCATTGGACCAGGAGGAACTGGTCGATCCCGAGCACCTTGCCCGACTCCACCAGGCCGTTCGCGAACGGCTCCGCCGCCATCACGACGATGGTGGCGGCGAGCACGAAGAGCCCGGTCACGAGGCCGCGCCGCTGGCCACGCGGCAGGAGGGCGATGTCGGCCGCCACGCCGATCAGCTCGGGCTCGCCCCGGCCCTCCCGGGTCACCCTCCACAGGTAGGCGCCGAACAGGGCGAGCAGGACCACGGCGTCATACCAGGCGATGCCGCGCGTCATCGGGATGAGGAAGGCATAGGCGCTCGCGACCGCGAGGAACGCGAGCTCGACCCGGTTCCGGGACGGGAGGACGACGGCGTACCCCGACGCGCCATGCGATCCGGCAGGCGCGGGATCGGCTGCCTCGTCCTCGATCTCGACCGCGACGCCGCGGCGCCGGGCGCGTCGGACCGCCCAGAAGCCCACGAACGCGACCAGCGGCCAGCCGATGCCGATGAGGAGCCGGTTCGAGCCGGTCATGTTCGCGGCCGCGAACTGCGTGTACTCGGGGTTGGAGCCGGCTGTGAAGGAGAAGTAGAGGTCGACCGCGTACTCGGGCAGGACCGCGATGAGCGCGAGGATGGCGATCGCGAGGCTGCCCGAGATGTCCACTTGCGCCGCCTCGGCCGCCCAGGAGAGGAGCACCGCAGAGGCGACCACGCCCGCGCCGTAGACGAGGACGGTCAGCCCCGGAGGGATCTCGGTCCCGGTGAGCCGGAGGAGGATCGCCGGGAGCGCGAAGCTCGCGGTCACGGCCAGCTTGCGCCACATCATCGACACGTCTCCGTTGCGCCGAGGTGTCGCACGTGGCGAGACCTCGACCAGTCACCTGGTCGAAGGTCTCATCCGCCTCCGCGTCGGAGGTGGGGGACCGGGCCGCAGCCGGTGTGTCGATCTCCCCTGGCCGTGGGTGGCGGCCGGACTACTCCCCTTCGCGGGCAATGATAGGCGCAGGCGTGCCACGAGCGTGCGCGTGATCGGGTCTCTCGGAGCAGACGACCGCCTCGAAGGCATCGTCCTCGATCCGCGTGCAGTCGAGCGCGATCGCGGTCCTGAGCTGGCGCTCCCGCCGCTACACGGCCGCGTCATGCGTGGCTCAGCTCCTCGATGCGGCGCCGGTCGTGGGCCTCGAGCTGGAACGTCGAGTGCTCGATGTCGAAGATGCCCGACAGGCACTGGCACAGGTGGTCGAGGACCGCGGGCGGGTCGGCACCCTCGTCGAGCACGACGTGCGCCGAGACGACGTTCATCCCCGACGTGATCGTCCACGCGTGGAGGTCGTGGACGTCGGCGACGCCGGGCGCCTCGAGGATGTGGGCTCGGACCTCGGCCATGTCGAGGCCCCTGGGCGTCGCCTCGAGGAGCACGTCGACCGCCTCGCGGAGGAGGCGCCAGGTCCGCGGCAGGATCAGCAGGCCGATGAGGGCCGAGGCGGTGGCGTCCGCCGCCGTCCAGCCGGTCGCCATGATGACCAGCGCGGCGACGATGACCGCCGCCGAGCCCGCGAAGTCGCCCAGGACCTCGAGGTAGGCGCCGCGCACGTTGAGGCTGAGACGCTGGCCGTCGCGGAGGAGCCACAGCGACACCCCGTTGGCGGCCAGGCCGACGAGTGCGACCGCGAGCATGAGGCCCGAGGCGATCTCGGGCGGCGCGGAGAGGCGGCGCCACGCCTCGTAGAGCACGAACGCCGCGACGCCGAACAGGAGGACGGCGTTGGCGACGGCCGCGAGGATCTCCAGGCGGAGGTAGCCGAACGTCTTGGTCCGGTCCGCGGCGCGCCCGGCCATCCAGATGGCGAGGAGCGCGAGGCTGATTCCGGCGACGTCGGTGAACATGTGGGCCGCGTCGGCGAGGAGCGCGAGGCTGTTCGAGAGGTACCCGCCCACCGCCTCGACGACGAGGACGGCCAGGGTCAGCCCGAGGACGGCGACGAGCCGGTCGCGGTGGGTCCGCGCCGCGCTCTGCGGCTGCGCCACTCAGCCTGCCTCCGCCATCAGGTCTTCGCCGGGTTCGGCCGCGTGGCCCAGCCCGTCGAGCAGCAGGCCTCGGACGTGGGCGTCGGCGAGCCGGTAGTGGGCGATCCGCCCGACCCTGCGCCGGCGCACGACCCCCTGCTCGCGGAGCAGGGCGAGCTGGTGGCTCAGTCCCGAGACCGTCAGCCCGAGGAGCAGAGCGAGGTCGGACACGCACAGCTCATCGGCCAGCGACAGCGCGTGGAGGACCCGCACCCTCGTCGGGTCGCCGAGGGTCCCGAAGATGACCGCAGTCCTCGCCGCCTCGTCCGGCGAGAGCGTCTGCCCGATCAGCGGCGCGACCTGCTCGGGGCAGAGGCACTCGGCGACACAGCGGTCAGCGGTGAGCTCCAACACTTGAGTCATGGCTCAAGTATCAGCAGCCGCCGCTGCTCCCGTCAAACGGCCCGCACGAACATGGTGGCGTCGTGATCCCGACCATGTTGGGGCCGTGTGCCGGACCGTAGCGGTCGAGTCATGTTCGCCGGGACGAGGGCTGAGCCGGGCTGACGCGGCCCTGTTCCGCGTCACGGACGGAGTCATCGACGACGTGTGGGTGCTCGGCGACCTGGCCGGGCTCGACGGGCAGGCCCTCAATACCAGATCCCCTCGATGCCCTTGTGCACGGAGGGCCGCTCGAACTCCTCGAACAGCCGGCCCGCGACGTCGCCGGGGTGGATGGTCCGCATCCCGCCCGGGAACACGCGGCTCCGCCGGTACGCGCCCACGGTGGGACCGTCCTTGATCCACGGGCAGCCCACGAGGAACCAGTCGAGGGACGAGGCGCGCACGATCGCGAACGCGCCGTCGTGGTCCCGCGCGCCGTGGCGGACCGGCGTCAGCCGGAGGACGAGGCTCGAGATGCGCCCGAGGAGCGTCTTGGGCATCTGGGCGGTCCCGGTAATGCCCAGGTATCGGGGCGTCCCCGCCGCGGTCGCCAGGGGCACGAGGGCGGCGGCCGCGTCGGTCACGAGGGTGGACGGCTTCAGCGGGTCCGCGCCGACGACGTCAACGAGCGCGTCCCAGGAGCCCGCGCGGTACGCGGCCGCGAGGGCGGGCGCGTCGAGCACGTCGCACTTGACCACCGTCAGGCCGCGATGCGTCAGGTCCACGCGCGCCGGGTCCCTCACCAGGACCGTCACCTCGTGTCCCGCTGCGAGCGCCTGCTCGACGAAGGCGCTCCCCACGCGCCCTGTCGCCCCGATGACCAGTGCCCTCACGGTCGCCCTCCCCGCTCGCACCCGGGGATCGGGACGGCGAGCCCTGCCATCCGCTGGTTGGGATTCACGTTCGGTACCTCCTGCCCGGTCCGCCCCTCAGGGGCGCGCCCGGGATTGCCCTGCGCTGGCGCCTTCGGCGCCGGCCACGTCCATTGCTCGACCCCGTGCGTCCGGTGGACGCCGACTCGTGTCAACCGAGGCGACCACCGACCTTCTCGCTCCCCGGCGGGCTGCCGACGCTCGGGTGCCTCGACGGGGCGGCTGCCGACCCGAGGGGCTGCCAGGTCTCGGCCTGGCGGAGCTGGCGTCGCCCCTCGTCACTGAGGATCCCGCCCAGCAGAATTTGGACGACCGAGTCGTTCAGCTGCTCGAACCCCACGTTCCACCCGAGCAGGAAGTCGGGGCGGGCTATCTGGTCGACGATGGCCGTGTAGAGCGCCGGGACGATCGCGGCGTCGAGGTCGCCGCGCAGGAAGCCTCGGTCGCGGCCCTCCTCGAGCAGCTCGCGCAGGCGGGCGAGGAGGACCTCGCGGCGGTACAAGGCGATGCGCTCCCAGGCCCACGGCGTCGTGGACAGGATGTCGCCCGTCAGCACGGGCGCCGCCGGGCGGATCACCTCCTCGACGTGGCGCAGGTATCGGCCCAGGCGCTCGGGGTACGGAGCGTCGCGGTCGAGCTGCGACGCCTTCTCCGTCATGCGACCGAAGTAGCGTTCGAGCGCGGCGTCGAGCACTGCGTCCTTGTTGGCGAAGTACTTGTACAGGGTCGCCTTGCTCACGCCGAGGCGGGCCGCGATCCCCTCCATCGTGAGGCTCGAGAACCCCTCGCGGAAGAACAGCTCGAGCGCGGCGTCGACCAGGGCGTCGCCCATTGGCCTTCGTCCCCCGCTCATGCATCGCCCCGCATCATGTCAGCCATAGTATACGATCATCGTATAATTCGTATACTCCGTCATTGACGCACCCCGCTTCACCGCCTCACCGACGCCGCCCACGGCGCCCAGCAGTTGATCGCCGACCTCCGCGCCGTGGTTCAGGCAATCGGTGTCGCGGGGCCGTTCGTCCTGGTGGGCCACTCGCTCGGCGTGCTGGGGAGTCCGCCTGTTCGCCGCCACCTACTCGACGGAGGTCGCCGTGTTGGCGCAGGTGGACAGCGCCTCCGAGGACCCTACACGGAGCAACGGTGGTGCTCCGCAGGTGCCTGCAACGGCGCGGACGACTCAGCGGGACGTGCGGGAAGGGACGTGATCCGGGAACCCAGCCGCGGCGGCGCCGGCGACCCAGACACGGCAGGCCCGATCCATCAGCGCAACCGGAGCGCCAGACCCAGGATGGCGCCGACGAGGACCAGGATGGCGAGACAGGCCACTGACACGACCCAGCCGAGTGAAGGGATCAGCGACGCCAGCAGCAAGGGCCCAATGACCATCCCTGCCGTCTGGCCGAACATCACCGCGGCCATCCCTGCGCCGGTCGAGTGGTCACCGCTCATCAGCTCGGGGACCGACGCGAACGTGATCGCCGGGATGGAGCCAAGCGCAACGCCGACGACGAAGAATGCGACCGGCAGCGACGCACCACCCACGGCGAAGGGAACGGCAAGGAGGAGACCGTAGATCACAAGACAGACGACGAGCACGCGGCGCCGGGACCCGACCCGGTCGGAGACCCACCCCGCGCCAATCGAGCCGATGCCTGCCCCTGCGAGGACGAGAGCGCCAACCAGCGACGCGGCCGAGAGCGAGTAGGCGCGCTCGTCGACGAGGAACGTCGTCGTGAAGGTGTTCGGGGCGGTCGACGCGGTCGCGAAGAGGCCGAACACAAGGGCCAGGAGCCAGATGTCGCGACCGCGGAGGGCAAGCCGCAGCTCCGCCATGGCCCTGCTCGTCGACCCGCCACCAGTGCCAAGACCGGCGGATCGCAGCACCGCGACGTATGCAACCAGCGCGCCGGATGCAACGATGGCTGCCAGCACGAAGACTGACTGCCAGCCGAAGGTCTCCGAGAGCGCCGGCGCCAGTAGGTACATCAGGATCCCGCCGACCGGCACCCACATGGCCCAGATGCCCATCGGCATGCCCCGTCGCTCCGGCGGGAAGACGGCCGCAACAACCGCTGGAGCTGCGACCCCGACGAGCCCCACGCCCACACCCTGCACGGCGCGCCCGCCCAGCAGGACGCCGAAGTCGGCGGCAGCGGCAGCGATCGAGCAGCCGATCACGACTGCGATCATCGCTGCCGCGCCGGTCGCCATCGGCCCGAACCGCTGGAGGACGAGGCCGGCCGGAAAGGCGAGTATCACCCCCGTGATGCTGAAGATCGACATCAGCGAGCCCGCTTGGTGGATGTCCACTCTGAAAGCGTCCATGAGGACGGGCATCAGCGGGGGGGCGGCGAACTGGGCCATCACGGCCGCGACACTCACCAGGAACACGACGGTGAGGACGAGCCAAGGACTGGTCTCGGCGGGGCGGGCGGCGCTCATGAGGGGGTCTCCGCGCGGGCGACGAGATTGGCTGTGGCCGGATCAGGGCTGGGCGTGCCGAACGCGACCGCCCAGCCCGGGAGGCTCCCCGGCGTTGCGTCGATCAACCGCGCCGCAGCCTTGATCCCCGGAGACAAGCCCCCGGGCAGAGCTGCCGAGGGCTCCACGGCGGTCCGATCATCCTGCGCCGGCTGCGCCGGTGGCCGACACCGTCCCACCCGCCGGCGCCGGCTGTGCGCCCAGCGGCTCACCTGTGTTGATCAGGTGGAGGATGGCGCGCGCCGACCGCTCGGCGCCGCGGAGCTCGGCGCAGACACGGCCACGGTAGAGCACCACGACGCGGTCACAGGCGGAGGCGAGCTCCTCGAGGTCGGTGGACCGGATGAGCACGACCGCGCCCCCGTCAGCGGCTGCGCGAAGCAGCAAGTGGATCTCGGCGCGCGCGCCGATGTCCACGCCCCGCGTCGGGTCGTCGAGCACGAGGGTCGAGGGACTGATGTCCAGCCACTTCGCGAGGACCACCTTCTGCTGGTTGCCGCCGGAAAGCTGTCCCGCCCGGAGGTCGCCGGAGGGCGTCCTGATGCCGAGCCGGCGGATGAGGTCGTCCGCGCGCGCCTTGAGGGCGCCAACCCGGAGGAAGAGCCCGTCCCGGGCCATCCCCATGCTGCGGACGATCACGATGTTCTCCCAGATGGGCTTGTCGAGCATCAGGCCCAGGCGCCGGCGGTCGCCCGAGACGAACGCGACACCGGCCGCGACGGCCTCGCGGAAGGCGCTCGGCCCCGGGTTGCCGCTCGGCAGGCGGATCGTGCCGGACGTGGGCGGCTGGATGCCGGCGACCGCGCGGAGGACCGACAGCGAGCCTGATCCGGCCAGGCTGGCGACGCCGACCACCTCTCCCCGCGCGGCGGTGAGGGACACGTCGTCGAGCGCGCCCGGGATTGAGACATGGGAGAGCTCGAGGCCCGGCCCCTGGAGCTGTGCCCTGGACTCGTCACGCGGCGCGGGCGCGGGCGCCGGGGGCCGTTCGCCGAGCATCGACTGCACGATGTGCTGCATCGTCAGGCCGGCCATGGGCGTCGCGGACATGACCAGCCGGCCGTCGCGCAGGACCGTGACCTCGTCGCAGAGGCTCATCACCTCCTCGAGGATGTGGGACACGTAGACGACGGCCACGTCGCGCTGGCGGAGGACGCGCAGAATGCCGAGGAGGCGCTCCGTTGCGCCCGCCTCCAGCGCGGACGTGGGCTCGTCGAGGAGGAGGACTCGGGGCCTCGTGACGAGGGCTTTGGCGATCTCCACAAGCTGCCGGTCGGCCAGCGTGAGGTCGCGGACCATCGTGCCCAAGTCGGCCGCGAGCCCGAGCTCGTCGAGGATCGGCGCCGCGAGCACGCGCATCCGCTTGTTGTCCACCAGCGGGCCGCGGGTCGGCTCCCGCATGGGGAACAGGTTGCTGAGCACGTCCAGGTGGGGGAAGAGGCTGAGCTCCTGCGAGACCACCGCGACGCCGTGGCGCACGGCGTCCGCGGTGTTGGCGAATTGCACCTCGGCGCCGTCAAGGCGCAGGGACCCGGCGTCGGGTCGGATCGCGCCCGTCATGATCTTGACGAGCGTCGACTTGCCGGCCCCGTTCTCGCCGAGGAGGGCGTGGACCGCCCCCGGCCGGACCGCCAGCGCGGCGTCGTCAAGCGCGACCACCCCGCCGTAGGTCTTCCGGATCCCTGTTGCCTCGAGAGCGTGCATCGGTACGCCTGTCCCTGCCTACTTGCAGTACTGCGACTGGTTCGCGATCTGCTGGTCGGCGATGGGGGCCATCGCCTTCGCCATGGCGGTGTCGTCCGCCTGGCGCGCGGCGATGGCGGAGATGTTGCTGCTGTTGACCACGAGTCCGCCGGTGTCCCAAGTGCAGGTCGGGATAGCCGCGCCTGTCTCAGCGTGCGCGGCGAGGTAGCTGGCGGCGATGTAGCCCTTGAGCCAGTGCTCGGGCGACACGAGAGCAGTGACGTAGCCCTGCTGGACGGCCTGAATGGCGCCCGGCTCGAGATCCATGCCGCCGGCCAGGAACTTGATGTTGCTGCGCTGCTGCACGAGGGCCATCGAGACCGCGTCCTGTGCGCCTGGCGCGAGGTAGGCCAGTGCGCCGGGGTGTGTCTTCAGGATGCCGTCCCAGGCCGTGTAGTTCTCCTGGGGCGAGCCGGATGTGCCGTACGTGCTGAGCGGACCGACCACGTTGATCTCCGGGCGCTGAGCCTTGATCTCGTTGGTCATGCCCTGCACCCGGGCCTGGAGCGGCGGCACGGCCGGGCCGTTGGTGCCAATCACGATGTCGCCCTTCGTCCCGGCCGGAATGGACTTCAGGATCTCATCGGCCAGCATCTTGCCGAGCGCGACGTTGTCGTTGGTGATGAACAGCGTCACGCCGGCATTGGCGGGCGGCGGGGCGTCGATTGCCACAACAGGCGTGCCCGCTTGGGTCGTTTGGAGCACTGGCCGGTAGAACGGGTCGGCGGCCAGCGTCTGGAGGATGATCCCGCTCTTCTGCGTCTGCGCCAGGGCCTGGAACAGGGGCAGCAGCTTGGTCGGGTCGCCGGCGTCGGGCGCGGTGGCCTTCATCTCGATGGCCGGGTCCGTCGCCGCGATCGCCTCGGCGCCCTTCCTCATGAGCTGGAACGCATAGGTCCGCGTGTCCCAGTACGCGATGCCGAGCTGGATCGACCCCGCGGCGAGGGACGGGGCGGCGCTGGCCGGGGCAGACGCCGCGACGGACGCCGAGGCGCCTGTCGAGGCTGCGGTGGTCGGCGCAGTCGTCGCCCCGGCCGAGGCGGCCGGGCTTGCGGTTGCCGACGAGCCGCCGCACGCGGACACGACGAGCATGGTCGCCGCCGCGAGGGCCCAGGCGGTCCTCCGGTGGGTGGGCGCGGTTTCCTTCACGATTCTCCTCCTGAGCTTGGCAGCGCGAGAGTGAGCTGCCGGTTGGCGACTGCCCACCGGGGTGGCGGCGCTGGGGATGGCGGGCGAGGGCCCGCGCGACGTCACCTCACCCACGGCCGGCGGCTGCCTGGCGCCGGCGTCGGATGAGGCCGTCGAGGGAGACGGCGGCGAGGATGACGGCGCCAGTCGCGAACTGGCTCCAGGCCGCGGGGACGTTGAAGTAGACCAGTCCGACGCCGACGGCTTGGAGCAGGATGGCGCCGACCACGGCCCCGAAGACGGTGGCGCTGCCGCCGGTCAGCGGGTTGCCGCCGATGACCGCGCCCGCGACCGCGTACAGCTCGTACCCGCTACCGGCGGTCGGGTCGCCGCTCGTGTAGAAGGCGAGGCCGAGCACGCCCGAGATGCTGGCGAGGACCCCCACGAGCAGGAACGCCATGACCTTGACGCGGTTGACGGGGATGCCGGAGAACTCGGCCGCCTCGGCGTTGGACCCGATCTCGCGGACCCGGAAGCCGAACGGCGTCCGGCGCAGCACCACGGTCAGCCCGCCGACCACCACGAGCAGCACCCAGACGGACACCGGCAGCCCGAGGAACGAGCCGCCGCCGAGCACCATGAAGAACGAGTCCGCGATCGGGAGGCCGATGATCTGCTGGCCGCCGCTCACGGCGGACGCGAGTCCGTGGAGCACCCAGCCCATGGCGAGCGTCGCGATGAGCGATGGGATCCTGATCACCTGGACGACGAACGCGTTGAGCGCTCCGACGCCGAGGCCGACGAGCAGTGCCACCCCGGCGGCCAGCCAGGGCGCGTAGCCGGCCTGCATCAGCAACGCGGCGACGACCGACGACAGGACATAGTTGCCGCCGACGGAGAGGTCGACCTCGCCCTGGGTGATCAGGAAGACGACGCCCGCCGACATGATCGCCACGTAGCTCGACTGCTGGATGACCGTCACGAGCTGGGAGGGGACCAGGAACTCGGGGTGGATCGCCCCGATGACGCCGAACAGCAGGAGCAGCGCGATCAGGGCGCTGGACCAGTCGGCCAGCACCAGGCGGCGCAAGAGCGACCCTGCGCTGAACGGGCTGGTCCGGGAGGAGCGCTGCGCCGGCTCGTTGGTCGAGGTGCTCATACCGTTCTCACCGTCTTCGTGTCCGCCTCTCGTCGCGCCGCGTGTCCGTTCTTGATGGCCTCCACCGTGTTGGCGAAGTGGAGGTCGGCCGCCTCCGCCGCCCGGTCCCGATCGCCGGCCGCGACGGCTGTCACCAGCTGCTCAACCTCGGCGAGCGCGGTCCGCGCGCGTCCGGCGACCGCGATCCCCTGAAAATCGTGGCGGGCCAGGCGGAGGTCGAGGCGCCGCAGCTCCTCTTGCGCGGGGCGGTGGCCGCTGATTGCGGCAACCCGGGCGTCAAGCTCCAAGATGCCGCGACCCAGAGCGACGAGGTCCGTGGCCTCGATTGCTTCGCGGGCCGAGGAGATGCCTGCGTGCAGGCTCGCCTCGGAGACCGAGGTGCACCGCTCGGCAGCCCGTCTGGACACGAGAGTCCAGATCGCCTGGCGAAGTTCCGCGAGCTCGAGCGCCTGGGCCAGCGACAGCTGGTGGACTCGAGCGCTCCGGCCCCGGTTCAGCTCGACGAGGCCCTCGCGATGGAGGACGGCCATGGCCGTGCGGACCTCCGTCCGGGTGGCGCCGAACAGGGAGGCGAGCTCAGCCTCGACCAGGCGCTGGCCAGGCGCGAACTGAGCGCCGACGATCCAGCTGCGGAGGACGCCAGCCAGATCGGTGGCGGGCCGGTTCGTCAGCGGCACGAGCGGCTGCGCCATGGTCGCCCGGTCATCGGCGGCACCCACCGTCAGCAGCTCCGCCGGATGAACGAGATGGCCTCGTCAACGAGGGACCAGCGGTCCGGACAGTTGTCGAACACGTGGTCGGCGCCGTCCACCGCCTCGAAGTCGACTGACGCTCCCGCCTCGCGCAGCGCCGTCGCGAGCAGGACGGACTGCTCGAACGGCACGAGGCGGTCCGCGGTGCCGTGGCGGATGAGGAACGCGGGCGCGCCTGGGCCGACGTAGGTGCAAGGGTTCGCGAGCCGGACCGCATCCGGCAGCTCCTGCACCGGGCCGCCCAGCAGCAGCGATTCCGGCGAGTCGGGCGCATCGTGGGCCATCTTGGAATCGTCGGGCGCCTGGCGGTCCATCGCGGCGAAGTCGGTGGGCCCGTACCAGTCGACCACCGCGCGGACCGACGAGACGCAGCCGGTGTAGCCGACCGCCCCCTCGAGCTCGGGGTGGGCGCTGACCACGGCGGGTCGGCCGGTCATGCCCGTGATCGAAGCGAGGTGACCCCCGGCGGACTCGCCCCAGAGGGCGATGCGGCCCGGGTCGGCTCCGAATTCCGCGGCGCGCGTCCGGAGCCACCGGACGGCAGCCTTCACGTCGTGGAGCTGCGCGGGAAAGAGCGCCTCGCCCGACAGGCGGTAGTCGATGGCGGCGACCGCGAAGCCAGCCTCGGCGACGTGCGCGAAGAAGCCGCCGTCGCGGAGGAAGTCCGGCAGCATCCCGCGGTGGCCCATCGCGAACGCCCCGCCGTGGATCCAGACCACGATCGGGAGCAGGCCCACCGTCGGGGTGGGCGTGTAGAGGTCGAGATGGAGGGGCCGAAACCCGTACGGGCTCGCGTATGCGACGCCCTGTCGGACCTCGACGCCGTCGGCGTACGGGTCGGGCAGGGCGAGGGGCGAGCGTTCGAGGCGCGCCCAGGGCTCAGCGTCATGGGTTGCAGGGAGGGCGTGGCTCGGCGTCGCTCGGGTTGCCATAGCCCGGCATAGTGGCAACCTATGCCCATCTTGTCAAGCAAGAATGTCCGACAATTTTCGTGACATTAGTCACTGACAGTCGGACACAGCATTCTGTCGACCGGATCGCACGACCGCACGCCCTCCGGCCGGGCGCGGAGGAGGCGTGAGCGCCGCTAGAGGCCGGCGGTCGAGGGGAGGTCGAGCGCCCGGAGCGTGGTCGCCACCTCGGCGAGGTGCTCGCGCATCGCGGCCTCTGCGGCAGCCCCGTCGCCGACGGCGATCGCGTCGATCACCCTCTCGTGGTCCCGCAGCGTCGCGAGCGGACGGCCCGGCTGGAGCGAGAGCCGCATGTTGAACCGCACGAGCTGGAGGCGGAGCCGGTTGCTGATCGCCATCGCCGCCTCGTGGTCGGCGATTTCGGCGATGCGCTCGTGGAGCCGCTCGTTCAGGGCCGAGTACCCGAGTGGGTCGAACGCGTCGACCGCCACCTGCATCAGCCGCGCGATCTCGCGCAGCTCCGCGACGTCGTCGGGCGTGGCGTGGAGGGCAGCCTGGCGGGCAAGGAGGCCCTCGACCGCCTCGCGCACCTCGGCGACCTGGATGGCCTGGGAGACCGTCAACGTCCTGACCCGGGCAGCGCGGTGGGGCTGGACCTCCACCAGACCGTCGCCATCCAGGAGGCGCAGGGCTTCGCGGGCCATGGCGCGACCCACGCCGTATCGAGCGCAGAGCTCAGACTCCACGAGCCGCTGGCCGGGCGCGTACTCACCCCGGACCAACGCGCTCCGGATCGCGGCCGCCACCTGGTAGGGGGCCATCGAAGATGACGAGTCTTGAAAGTCGGCCACGCCCATCCTCGGTACCTCCGGTGCGACTGAGGGTCGCGAGCGGCCTCCCCGCCCATCCCGGCAACGCGTCGGATCGTAGCCCCTCCGGGCAGCGAGTACGCAATGCTGCGGCGCGGACGCCGGGCGAGACCGCGCTCCGCCGCTACGGCCCGAGCGCCCCCGCCGGCACGACGCACACGCCATCCGGGCGGCGGTAGCCGTACCCCCACCCGGTCACCACCACGAGCGCCGCGGGCGGGCCGTGCCGGCTAGCGTCGACCCGCTCGGCGAGCCGCAGGAGCGAGCGGGCGCCGTCGTCAGCCGCGCCGGGGCCGAGCTTCACCTCGAACGCGGCCCACTCGCCGTCGCGCCGCTCGACGACCGCGTCGGCCTCAAGGCCCGCCGCGTCGCGGTAGTGCGACACCGTCGCGCCGAGGGCCTGGGCGAAGACGCGCAGGTCGCGCACCACCAGCGACTCGAACAGCAGCCCCAGGGTCGCGACGTCGCGGAGGAGCCGGTCGGGGTCGGCGCCGAGCGCCGCCACCGCGATCGAGGGGTCGGCGAAGTGCCGGGTCGGGGCGGCCCGCAGCGGCGTCCTCGAGCGGAGCGCGGGCGACCAAGCCGGCAGGTCCTCGACGACGAACACGCGGGAGAGCGCGGCGAGGTACGCGAGGACGGTGTGGTGGTCGATGGGGCCGTCTGCGCCGCCCACATCGGCCGCGATGGACCGCGCCGACGCCTGCGTCGCGACATGCCTGGCGAGCGACCGCAGGACGCGGCCGACGTTCTCCGGGTCGCGCGCCACGCCGTCCGCCCGGGCGAGGTCCGCGCGCCGAGTCTCGTCAAGATACCCGCGCACCGCGGCGAGCCCCGCGTCCACGGGCCGACCGAGCAGCGCCGGCCAACCGCCGACCGCGACCAGCTCGGCCACGTCCCGGACGTCGAGCCCCGGGTCCCCGGCACGGGGATCCTCCCCGGCCATGAGGGCCTCGAGCGACACCTCCGCGCTCGAGCGCCCGGCCTCGTACAGCGTCATCGGGCGCATCCGCAGCCGGCTGAACCGGCCGGCGCCGCTGTGACGGGTGGCGTCGTCGGCCGGGACCGCGGAGCCGGTCAGCACGAACTGGCCCGGGCGCCCACCGGCGTCGTCCACCGCGCGGCGCACGTGGTTCCAGACGCCTGGGACCAACTGCCACTCGTCGATGAGCCGGGGCCTCGGACCATCGAGCAGGAGGCCCGGCGACAGCAGTCCTGCCGCCCGCGCCGCGTCGTCGACGTCGAGTCGCGCGGCGCTCGCGGTGGCCCGGAGGGCGGTCTCGGTCTTCCCGCAGGCTCGAGGCCCCTCGACGACCACCGCGCCGGTCGCGCTCAGCAGGGCCGCCAGTTCGGCGTCCGCCACGCGCGACCGGTACGGGAGCGTTTCGTCGGCGCTGATGGCTGAACGGACACCCATTTGTGTCGATGATGGACACCCAATCGTGTCGTGTCAAGACGCCCAATCAGTGCCCCGTCCCGCAATTGCCAGAGGCCCGCTCCCGGCCGCGGGGCTCAGGCTCGCGCCGACCCGCCCGTTACCACCGCCAGCGGTGGTACCATATGTCCCGTGGACAAGACAACTGTGTACCTGCCGGAAGATCTCAGGTCTGCCGTGAAGCGGGCCGCTCGCCGGCGCGGGGTCTCGGAGGCGGAGGTCATCCGTGATTCGATCCGCAGTGCCGTCGGTGGTGAGCGACCGCGACCACGGGGCGGCCTCTTCAGCAGCGGCGCTCCGATCGCTCGGCAGGCCGATGACCGCCTGTCAGGGTTCGGCGAACGGTGATCGTCGACACGAGCGCGCTGCTCGCCTTCTTCGACACCGACGAGCCGGATCATGGGGCGGTCAGCGCGGTCCTGGCCGGATCCACGGAGCCGCTCGTCGTCTCGCCGTACGTCGTGGCCGAGCTGGACGACCTGGTTGCATCACGACTCGGCGTCGTGGCCGAGCTGGCGGTGCTCACGGAGCTCGCGGGAGGGGCCTGGGACCTGGCCGAGTTCGGCGCCGCGGACCTGACAGCGGCGCGAGCCGTCGTCGAGCGGTATGCGGACCAGGCGATCGGAGTTGCGGACGCCTCGAACGTGGTCCTGGCGGCCCGCTACCACACTCGAACGATCGCGACCCTCGACC
>JBBIIL010000063.1:0-17673 GCA_037446495.1 Chloroflexota bacterium
CGCCCGCGCCGGCCACCGGTCGCGCGTCCGCACCGCCCGTCGTTGGCCCAGCGGCGGCTACCGGTCGCGCGTCCGCACCGGCCACCGGCGCCCCGCCCGCGTCGTCCCGCCCGCCTGGTGCCTCGCGGCCCGGTTGGTCCATGCCCGCAATGGTACGCAGCACGGAGGACGGGGCGGTATCCTTCCCGATCGTGAGCCATCCCACGCTGGGGCTTCCGCCCCGCAGCCTCGAGGCCGGTTTCCCGGCCGCCGCCACCAGCCTTCGCGCGCAGCGCTCGCCGCTCGCCGCTCGCGCGCTGGAGATCGCGGTGGACGCGGACGCGTCGATGCGCCGACGGTATGACGAGACGGGCCTGCGCAACCTGCTCCAGGACGCCGAGGTCCTCATCGAGCGCCTGGCGCTCTGCGTGGCGAGCGACGACACGTACTTCCTCCGCGAGTTCGCCGACCAGTCGGCCTCCGTCTTCCGCCATCGCAAGGTGGCCGTGATGGACGTGATGGCCCTGCTGGAGGGGATCCGCGCCGGCGCCCGAGGCGTGCTCTCGGGCGACGAGATGGCCTCGGCCGATCGCGCGGTGGACGCGGCCGTGGCGGTCTACAAGCGGTTCACCCACATCCGCGGCGACGCCCGCGAGTGGAACCCCATCACGTCGAAGCTCTACAAGGGCATCTAGGAGCGCGCCGCCGATGACGATCAAGTGGGTCAAGTCAGACCCGCTCGTGATGAATGGCGAGCCGTTCTGCTACGGCTCCCGCCTGACCGTGCGCCAGGTGCTCGAGATGCGGGCCGCCGGCGCGACGGTCACGGACCTGCTCAAGGACCACCCGGAGCTCAAGCTGGTGGGGATCGCGCACGTGTACGCGTACGCGGGCGCGAACCGTGATGCCTACGCCGGGTTCTTTGCCGCGGACGGCACGCTCGCCGGGCCGGGCCTCGATGCCGCCGAGGCGGACCGCCTGCCGCCCAGCCTCCGGATCGCGGGGGTCGTGGTCTAGGCGCCGCTCATCGGCCCTGGTCGCCGGGCCGCGGGCAGGTCCGCCCCGAGCGGGAGGTCAGCCGCGGCGGAGCAGGTCAACCAGCTCGGACAGGTGGCCGTGCGCCATGCACACCACCGTGTCGGCCCCGCCGTAGTAGATGGTCAGGCGGTCGGCGGCCTCGTCCACCAGCGCGGCGCAGGGGAACACCACGTTCTGGACGTCGCCCACCTGCTCGTAGTCCACCTGTGGCGAGAGCAGGTAGCCGCTGGTGCGGCCGACGACCTTCCACGGCTGCTCCAGGTCGAGCAGCGCGGCCCCCATCGAGTAGACGAAGCCGTTGCACGACGTCAGGACGCCGTGGTAGATGAGGAGCCACCCCTCGGGGGTCTCGATCGGCGTGGGCCCCGCGCCGATCTTGGTGGCCTGCCAGGTCCACGGCACGGGCGACATCACGTGGCGGTGCCGGCCCCAGTGGACCAAATCCGGGCTCTCTGACAGGTAGATGTCGCCGAACGGCGTGTGGCCCGAGTCGCTGGGCCGGCTGAGCATCGCGTAGCGGTCGCCGATCCGGCGCGGGAACAGCACGCCGTTGCGGTTGAACGGCAGGAACGCGTTGTCCAGTTGGTGGAAGGTCTCGAAGTCGAAGGTGTACCCGAGCCCGATCGTGGGGCCGTGATAGCCGTTGCACCACGACACGTACCAGCGGTCCTCGATCCAGGTGACGCGCGGGTCGTAGGCGTGGAGGAAGGCCTCCTGGATCTCGCGGACGCGCTCGTCGGTGGCGACCCAGGAGATCGGCTCGGGATCCAGCTCCCACGCCACCCCGTCGGCGCTGCGGCCGGCGTGGAGGTTCATCGTCCGGGCGGTGTCGTCAACCCGGAACACGCCCGCGAACCCGTCGCGGAAGGGGACGACCGCAGAGTTGAAGATGCTGTTCGAGCGGGGCAGGGCGCGCCGCCCGATGATCGGGTTGCGACCCGAGCGCCAGACGAGGTCGCTGCTGCCGGCCGGCCGGTCCTCCCACGGGATCGGGGCGGGCTGCGGGGTTGCGCCGGAAGCGGGCACCGGGCCCGGGCCGACGGAACTCATGCGCCGGCTCCCCGGGCGCCCACTGCGGAGGCAGCCCGTCCCGCCGTCGCCAGGCCAGACCAGTAGCGCCCGCTGTCGCGCACGCTCCGCTCGAGCGTGTCGTAGTCCACGCGCACCAGCCCGAAGCGGTACGCGTAGCCGTCGTGCCACTCGAAGTTGTCGAGCAGCGACCAGGCGAAGTACCCCCGGACCGGCACCCCGAGCTCGATCGCCCGGTGCACGGCGCCGACGTGCCGGCGCAGGTACGAGACGCGCCCGGGATCGTGCGTCGGGTCCAGCGGGTCGTCATCGTAGGCCGCGCCGTTCTCGGTCACGTACAGGGGCAGGTCGCCCGTGCGCGACTGGATGAACTGGAGCACGTCCGTCAGGCCCTGCGGGTAGACCTCCCAGCCCATCGCGGTGACCTCCACCGACGGGTCCGACGGGTCGGCGGCCTCGGCGGGCAGGAGCGGCGATCGAGGCCGCCGGCGCATGTAGTAGTTCACGCCCAGGAAGTCGAGCGGCGCCGCGATGAGCTCACGATCCCCGGTCCGGATCTCGTCACCGCGCCAGCCCCAGGCTCGGCCACCGGCGACCGGGTACTCGTGTCCCGTCACGGCGTCCAGGAACCAGCTGTTCATCCCCTCGATGGCCGATGCGGCCGCCTCGAGGTCGAGCAGGCGGGTGGTGGCGGGTGCGAGCGACTCGAAGTTGAGGACGATGCCGGCCGGCACCTTGGGGGCGGCCGCGCGGATGGCGCCCAGCGCCAGCCCGTGCCCCACCAGGACGTGGTGCGCGGCCGCGTTGGCGGCGGCGGGGTCCTGCCGCCCCGGGGCGTGGATCCCCAGGCGGTAGCCGAGGTGGGCGACGCACCACGGCTCGTTGATCGTGGCGATGCTCGCCAGCCGGTCGCCGAACCGCCGGGCCACGACGTCCGCGTACCGGCCGAATGCCTCCGCCGTGGCGCGCGACGGCCAGCCGCCCCGATCCTCGAGCGCCTGCGGCAGGTCCCAGTGGTACAGCGTTGCGTGGGGCGCGATCCCGTGGGCCAGCAGCTCGTCCAGGAGGCGGTCGTAGAACGCGAGCCCCGCCTCGTTCAGCGCGCCGGTGCCGTCCGGCATCAGGCGCGGCCAGGAGAACGAGAACCGGTAGGCGTGGAGGCCCAGGTCAGCCATCAGGCGAACGTCGGCGCGGTAGCGGTGGTAGTGGTCGCAGGCGTCGTCTCCGGTGTCGCCGCCACGCACCTTGCCGGGTGTGTGCGCGAACCGGTCCCAGATGCTCTCCCCCCGACCGTCCTCACGGACGCCGCCCTCGATCTGGTAGGCGGCGGTCGCGGCGCCCCAGACGAAGCCCGCAGGGAACTCCAGCTCGGGCACTTGGTCTCCTCGCGTCATGTTGAGAGCGCTGCCATGAGATTTCCAGAAGAGAGCATACCGCGGAAGTGCAACTTTGTGCTTGACATGGGCCATCGACAGGCCTACGTTGGAAGCGCTTCCAATCACGAGGCGAGGCAGAGGACGCACTTGGCGCGTACGCTCGACGACGTGGCGAGGCTCAGCGGAGTCTCCCGCGCCACCGTCTCCAGGGTCATCAACGGCGGGTCGGTCTCACCGGCGACGCGCATCCGCGTGGCGGCCGTGCTCGAGGAGACCGGGTTCCGGCCCAACGCCGCCGCCCGGACGCTGGCCTCGGGCCGATCCGGCGTCGTCGGCGTCGTCCTCCACGTGGATCCCCACCAGCTCTTCGGCGACCGCTACTTCTCGCAGCTCCTGCAGGGCGTCAGCGACGTCCTGGCCGATCGCTCCACCGGGATGATGCTCTGGCTGGGCAACCGATCCAAGGAGGAGACGCTCGACCGGATCCTCTCGATGAGCCTGCTCGACGGGGTCATCGTCACCGCCCATCACCTCGAGGACCGCCTGGTGGACGGGCTCCTCGCGTCGGAGCTGCCCACGGTCCTGGTGGGCCATCGCAGCGCGGACCGCTCGGCGAGCTACGTGGACATCGACAACGTCGCAGCGGCGGACATGCTGACCTCGCACCTCATCCGGCTGGGGCGCACGAGGGTCGGCCACATCACCGGCGCGCGCGGCACCTTCGCGGCGGAGGACCGCATCGCGGGCTACCGCTACGCGATGACGCGTGCGGGGCTCGCCACCGACGGTCTCGTCGTGGACGGCGACTACACGGAGGCCGCCGGCGCCGCCGGCACGACCCGGCTGCTGGAGCGGGGGATCGATGCCCTGTTCTGCTCCAACGACTCGGCCGCGGCGGGCGCGCTCAGCGTCCTGCGTCAGCGCGGGATCGCGATCCCGGGCGACGTCGCGCTCGCCGGCTTCGACGACCTGGACTTCGCGGCGACCCTCGAGCCGCCCCTGACCACGGTGCGCCAGAGCATTCGGCACCAGGGTTCCGAGGCCGCCGAGTCCCTGCTGGACCTCCTCGACCACCCAGCCGGCGGTCCGCGCCGCGTGATCCTGCCCACAGAGCTTGTCATCCGTCAGTCGACCGCAGGAGGTGTGCGGGGCGTCTAGGGGACCTTTGCCTCCCCAGATGCGGGAGGCTTTCATGCAACCGCAGGAGGAGTCAAGGAATGGCTAACCGGCAACGGCTGGCGGCCCTGCTTGCGACCACGGCGATCGTGGTCTCGGCATGCGGGTCGTCACCGTCTCCATCGCCCTCAGTCGCTGCGTCGCCGACGCAGGGCGCCTCGGCCAGCGCCGCGGCCAGCGCCGCTGCCACCCCGGCCCCGTCGGCCTCGGGGTCCGCGGTCGAATCGTATCCGCGCAACCAGACCCTCTACACCACCGGCACGATGTGGGGCCCGCCGTCGGACGCGAGCTACAACCCGCTCGACCCGAACCCCGAGATGGGCACGGTCGGCCTGGTGTACGAGACGCTGTTCCTCTACGACCCGATCGCGGACAAGCTCACCCCGTGGCTTGCCCAGAGCGGGACGTGGACCGATGCGACGACCTACACGATCAAAGTGCGCCAGGGCGTGACCTGGAACGACGGCCAGCCGTTCACCGCGGATGACGTCGCGTTCACGATCGGCCTCGCCAAGCTCAAGGCCGTGGGCTCCAACATCTGGAACTACGTGACCGACGCGACCGCGACCGATGCGTCCACCGTCGTCGTGAAGTTCAACAACCCTGCGTACCAGGAGTGGGCGCAGTGGACGTACAACAGCCCCATCCTGCCCAAGCACATCTGGTCCTCGCAGGCGACTGAGGACATCCTCAAGAACAAGAACCCCAACGGCGTCGGCACGGGCCCGTACATGTACAAGACGGCCGCCCAGGACCGCATGGTCTACGTCAAGAACGACAACTGGTGGGCCAAGACCGCGCTGAACATCGACGTCCAGCCGAAGTACATCGTGGACATCGTCAACGGCGCCAACAACGTCGCGCTGGGCCTGCTCATGCAGGGCGGCATCGACCTGTCCAACAACTTCCTGCCGGGCGTCTCGACGCTCGTCGACAGGGGCTACGTGTCGACCTACTACAAGCAGGCGCCGTACATGCTGTCGGCGAACACCGCCTGGCTGGCGACCAACGACATCAAGAAGCCGATGGACGACGCGGCGTTCCGCCAGGCCATCGCCTGGTCGATCAACACCCCGGACATCGTCAACAAGGTCTACGGCAACATCGTCCAGGCGGCCGACCCCACGGGCCTGCTGCCGACCTGGTCGAAGTACGTGGACACGGCCCAGCGTGACGCCCTCGGCTTCAAGTACGACCCGGCGAAGGCCGCCTCGATCCTCGACGCCGCCGGCTACAAGAAGGGCAGCGACGGCTTCTACACCAACAAGGACGGCTCGCCGATCAAGCTGACCGTCGTGGTCCCCACCGGCTGGTCCGACTGGGAGGCCGCCCGCGACGTCATCGTCTCGAGCCTCAAGGCCGTCGGCATCAACGCCGAGGCCAAGATCGCCGACTACAACGCGCGGACCGCATCCCTCCAGAAGGGCGACTTCGATCTCGCGCTCGTGAACGACGTGCAGCTCGGCAGCACGCCCTGGACGTACTACGACTTCATGTTCCGACAGCCCCTCCAGGACCCGTCGGCCAAGAACCGGAACTACGGCTCCTACTCCAACCCCGACGCCTGGGCCCTGGTCCAGCAGCTCGACAAGACGCCCGTGAGCGACACCGCCGGGATGCAGGCGATCATGTCCAAGCTCCAGAAGATCAGCCTGACCGACATGCCGATCATCCCGCTCTGGTACAACGGAGCCTGGTCGCAGGTCAGCAACGTTGCCTGGACCGGCTGGCCATCCGAGAGCGGCCTGCAGGTGTACCCGGTGACGTGGAACGGCTACTGGCAGATGAACGCCATCCAGATGCTCACCCAGATCAAGCCGGTTACCAAGTAATCCCTCCTCCTCCGTCCTCCCCCGTCTCCACAGGCGGGGGAGGACGCGAATCCAGGCGGCAGGCCGGGAGACCCAGTGCGGCGCTACTTCTCGCGAAAGCTGCTGATCTACGCCCTGACCTTCTGGGTCGCGGCCACGATCAACTGGATGATCCCGCGGTTCATGCCCGGAGACCCGGTCCAGAGTCTCCTGTCCCGGGCGCACGTGACGCCGGAGGCGCTCCCCGCCCTCAAGGCCTACTACGAGGCCCTGTTCGGCCTCGACAAGCCGCTGTGGCAGCAGTACCTGAACTTCTGGACTGCGCTGCTCCACGGCGACCTCGGTCGCAGCGTCTATCTTTCGGGCTCGCCGGTCACCGAGGTGATCATGGGGGCCCTCCCCTACACCCTGGGCCTGCTCATCCCGTCGATCCTGCTGTCGTGGTGGTCGGGCAACAAGTTCGGCGCCATCGCGGCGCGGCGCAAGGTGCTTGACAGCGCCGTCCTGCCGATCGGGTACATCCTCACCGCCACCCCCTACATGTGGCTGGCCATCATGATCGGCTGGCTGTTCGGCTCGGTCCTGGGCTGGTTCCCGATCGCGGGCGGCTACGGCTTCTCGCTGGAGCCGAGCCTCACGTGGGAGTTCATCGCCAGCCTGCTGAGCCACTGGGTCATGCCGTTCATGTCGCTGTTCCTGGTGATGTTCGGCGGCTGGGCCATCGGCATGCGCAACGTGATCATCTACGAGCTCGACGCGGACTATGCGCGCTACCTGTCCACCCTCGGCGCCCCCGAGGGCCTGGTCCGCCGCTACGCCTACCGGAACGCCCTCCTGCCCCAGGTCACGGGGCTGGCCCTGCAACTGGGCGTGATCGTGGCGGGCGCGCTCGTCACCGAGATCGTGTTCGGCTACCCGGGCCTCGGCAAGCTCCTGCTGGCGGCGGTCCAGAACCTGGACTACTTCCTGCTCCAGGGGATCTTCCTGTTCGTGATCGCGGGCGTGCTGATCGCCAACTTCCTGGTGGACATCGCCTATGTCCTGGTGGACCCGCGGACGCGCGTCGGCATGAGCGGAGGCGCGGCGTGACCAGCCGGCCACAGGCCGCCGACGCCGGCACGGCACCCGGCACCACGCCCGGCGCCGGGCCAGTCGCGTCTGAGGGCATCGGCCGGGCCCGCGAGGTCCGGTACTACGCGCTCCGCGGCCGCAAGGTGATGATCTCGGGCTCGATCCTGATCTTCTTCGCCCTGTTCGCGCTGGTCGGGCCGCTGATGCGCCCCGGAGACCCCAACGCCTTCGTGGGCCCCCTCGCCTCGCCGCCGGACGGTGACTGGTGGTTCGGGACCACGACGTTCGGGCAGGACGTCTTCGCGCAGTTCGCCAACGGGCTCCGGACGACGTTCGCGGCCGGCCTCCTCGGCGGCGGCATCGCGGCGATCATCGGCATGACGGTCGGGTTCGTGGCGGGCTACCGGGGCGGCGCGGTGGACGAGGTCCTGAGCATGGTCACCAATGTCGTGCTGGTGATCCCGACACTCGCCCTGCTGATCGTCGTGACCGCGTACCTGTCCGCGCGCGGGGTCATGGTCGAGGCGCTGTTCATCGGGCTCACCTCGTGGCCCTGGGCGGCTCGCGCGATTCGGGCCCAGACGTTCTCGCTGCGGTCGCGGGACTTCGTGGACCTGGCGCGCATGACCGGCGTGCCGGGGCGGCGGATCATCCTGTCCGAGATCGCCCCCAACATGAGCTCCTACCTGTTCCTCACGTTCATCCTGCTGTTCGGCGGGGCGATCCTGATCGCCGCCTCGCTCGACTTCATCGGCCTCGGCCCCACGGAGGGCTCGTCGCTGGGCCTGATGATGTACAACGCCGTCGCCTGGGGTGCGCTGCCGCTGGGCCTGTGGTGGTGGTTCATCCCGCCCGGCATCGGGATCACGGCGATCGTGGCGGCGCTCTACGTCCTCAACGTCGGCCTCGACGAGGTCTTCAACCCCAGGCTCCGGGAGTCCTGACCGTGAGTCTCAAGGTGAACGACCTCCGGGTCTACTACCGGACGCTCGCGGGCGACGTGAAGGCGCTCGACGGCGTGACGCTCGAGATCGCCGACGGCGAGATCGTCGGGCTGGCGGGCGAGTCCGGGTGCGGCAAGACGACCCTCGGCAACAGCCTCGTGCGCCTCGACAGCAGGATGAAGATGGTCGGCGGCTCGGTGGAGCTCGACGGCCAGCCGCTGCCGGTGGACGACTTCGAGGCGATGCGCGAGCACCGCTGGAAGCGCGTGTCGATGATCCCGCAGTACGCGATGAGCGCCCTGAACCCCACGCGCAAGCTGGGCCAGATGGTGCGCGAGGTGCTCGAGGCGCGGGGCGTCCGGTACGCGGACGTGCGACCTGAGCTGGAGCGCCGGCTGGACCTGGTGGGGCTGGCCCCCGCCGTGCTCGCGCGCTATCCCATCGAGCTGTCGGGCGGCATGAAGCAGCGGATGGTGATGGTGCTCTCGACGCTGCTCGACCCGTCGCTCCTGGTCGCGGACGAGGTGACCTCGGCGCTGGACGTCTCGAGTCAGCGCGCCGTCGCCCAGCTGCTCCAGTCGTTCCGCGACCACGGCTTCGTGCGCAGCATGATCGTGGTCACCCACGACGTGTCGATCCTCTACCAGATCACCGACACGCTCGCGATCATGTACGCGGGCAAGCTCGTCGAGAAGGGCCCCACGGACGAGGTGATGGCCCGCCCCCGGCATCCCTACACGCGGCTGCTGGTCTCCTCGCTGCCGGAGGTTGGCGTGCGCTACGACGAGGAGCGCCTGTCGGGCATCCCCGGGTCGCCCCCGTCGCTCCTGAACCCGCCGCAGGGATGCCGGTTCCGCGACCGCTGCCCGCTCGCGTTCGAGAAGTGCGTGGAGGAGCCGCCGATGCGCGACGTTGAGCCCGGCCACCCGGTTGCCTGCTGGGCGGTGGACGCCACGGGAGCCCCGGCCTGATGCTCACCCTGGACCGCGTCACCAAGACCTACAAGGTGGGCTCGTTCGGCGGCTCGGAGCTGCGAGCCGTCCGCGAGGTCAGCTTCTCGGTTGCGCCCGGCGAGGTGGTGGCGCTGATCGGCGAGAGCGGCAGCGGCAAGTCCACGATCGGCAAGATGATCCTCCGGCTGCTCGAGATCAACGGCGGCACCATCCGGTTCGAGGACACGGACGTCGGCAAGCTGACCGGGTCGGCGCTGCGCGAGTACTACCGTCGCGTCCAGGGCGTGTTCCAGGACCCGTTCAGCTCCTTCAACCCGGTGTTCAAGGTCAGCCACGTGTTCGACCTGGTGCGCAACAGCTACTTCGGCGACGCGTCGAAGGCGGCCTGGCAGGCGCGCGTGAGCGCGGCCATGGACACGGTCAACCTCGAGCCCGGCCAGGTGCTCTACAAGTACCCGCACCAGCTCAGCGGCGGTCAGCTCCAGCGGCTCCTGATCGCCCGGGCCCTGCTGCTCGACACCCAGTTCCTGGTGGCCGACGAGATCATCAGCATGCTTGACGCCTCCACGCGGATCGACGTCCTCAACCTGCTGGGCGACCTGCGCGAGCGCGGCCTGGGCATCCTGTTCATCACCCACGACCTGTCGCTGGGCAACTACATCAGCGCGCGCGCGATCATCCTCCGGCGCGGCCGGATCGCGGAGATGGGCCCGACGGCCGAGGTGTTCGGAGCGCCGCTCCACCCGTACACCCGGATGCTGCTTGCGTCGGTCCCCCAGCTCCACGCGAAGTGGGGCGCGCTGGGCGCCGAGGAGCGCGCCGGGGCCGGCTGGGCCCCGTCCGCGAGCGAGCCGTGCCTGTACCACGCGTTGGCGACGCCCGGCCCGGTGGCGGGGCTAGCGGAGGTTGGCCCCGGCCACTTCGTGGGCTGCGTCAACCCGCTCGACGACGGCAGCTGCGGGAGGTCGGCGTCTCCGGTTTCGTGAGGTCGCGCCGCTCTTGGGCCATTTCCCAGCGCGGTGCTAGGATTTCTCGACGATGACCGAGACCGAGCCCGCCGCCCCCATTGCGCCCCCCCCGCCCGACGCCAGCCCGGTGTTCGACGCGGAGCGCCGCGCCACCGAGTACGCGATCCTCGACGCGCTCCGTGCCGTGGTGGACCCCGAGATCGGGATGAACGTGGTGGAGCTGGCGCTGATCCGGCAGGTGATCCTTGGCCCGGACTCCACCGAGATCAAGATGATCCTGACCACGCCCTTCTGCCCGTACGCCGGCGCCATGATCCAGCAGGTCAAGGAGCAGGCCGAGACTGTGGTGGACCACGACGTGAAGGTGACGCTCCTCGCCGAGCGCTGGGACCCGCGCGACGCGGGCCTGATGTGGTGAGCGCAGACCGGACGCCCCGCCGGCCCGCTCCTCGAATGCCCGTGCACCTGACCCCCATCCGATGAGCAGCCGACTCGGCTTCGCCAGCTCCGTCGCCACGGGCCGCGGTGACGACGGCATGACCGGCCTCCTGTTCGACGACATCCGCGTCCAGAAGGACGACCTCCGGACCGAGGCGTTCGGCACGGTTGACGAGGCCGTCGCCGCGCTGGGCCTCGCCCGTGCGGAGCTGGCGCTCAAGGAGCAGTACGGCGCGCTGAGCCCCAACTTCGGCGGCCTGGCCGACCTCATCCTGCGCATCCAGCGCGAGCTGTTCGTCGCCGGCGCTGAGCTTGCCACCGCACCCGAGTCGCGCCACCGGCAGGTGGAGGGCAAGACCCGCGTGTCGAGGGCGATGCTCGAGGGCATCGAGGCCGTCCTCCGGGAGACCGAGGCCGCCATCGAGCTGCCGCACGAGTTCGTCGTCCCCGGCGAGACCCGCGTCTCGGCCTCGCTGGAGCTCGCCCGGACCATCGTCCGTCGCGCGGAGCGCCGCGCCGTGACCCTTGCCTACCATGACTACGCCATCCGCGACGGCATCATGATCCCCTACCTCAACCGTCTCGCCGACCTGCTCTGGATTCTCGCCCGCGTGGCCGAGCAGGCGGAATCGCGCACCGCCACCACGGCCCGTGTTCCCCGGGCCCGGTCGGCGGGCAGGAAGTCGAACCCTACCCACACGGCGTCACCCGAAGGGACCCCATCGTGAACACGTACCCGCGTCCTGCCAATGCCACCACCTACGGCGCCCGCCCGGCACCTGCGCTCGTCCAGCAGCTCCTCATCGGCGCGTTCGGCTGGATGTTCGCCGGCCTCGCGCTGACCGCTGGCGTGGCCTTCATGGTCACCTCGAGCGCCTCGCTCACCAGCACCGCCGAGCAGTGGATCCTGCCGATCATCATCGGCCAGTTCGCACTGGCGATGGCCCTCGGCCTAGGCATCAACAAGTTCACGCCGATGGTCAGCCTGCTGCTGTTCTTCGTGTACGCGGGGACGATGGGGCTCACGATCGGCGTGATCGTCCAGCTCTACACGACGGCCTCCGTTGTGGCGGCGTTCGTGTCCAGCTCCGCGATGTTCGCGGCGGCCGCGGTCTACGGCAAGGTGACCAAGCGCGACCTGACCAAGGTCGGGTCGATGGCGTTCATGGCGCTCATCGGCATTCTGGTCGCCTCGTTCATCAACTTCTTCCTGCAGTCCTCGGGGGTCAACTGGCTGATCTCGATCCTGGGCGTGGGCATCTTCGTGGTGCTGACCGCGTGGGACGTCCAGCGGATTGCGAACGGCCAGCTGGCCGCGATCATGAAGTCGGCCGAGCGCGCCACCATCTACGCCGCGTTCCAGCTGTACCTCGACTTCATCAACCTGTTCCTGTTCATGCTCCGGCTCTTCGGCAGCCGCCGCTGACAGCAGCTGCGCGACGGGGCTCGGCACACGCCGGGCCCCGTTTCGATTCCCCGGGGGCCCGAGCGGGCGCCGTCGCTGCACGGGCCCCGCGCCGGCGCCGTTGCCGGGCGGAGCTAGGCGGGAGCGCCGGCCGGCAGCACTGCCGGAGCGCCGGCCGGCAGCACTGCCCGCGCGCCGGCAGCCGAGGACAGCAGCCGCTCCATCTCGTCGGCGGGGAGGGGGCGGGCGAACCAGTAGCCCTGGCCCCGGTCGCAGCCGAGCGCGCGGAGCTCCTCCCACTGGGCGAGCGTCTCGATCCCCTCGGCCACCACGTCGATCCCCAGGGCGTGCGCGAGCGCGATGACCGCCTTGACGATCGGCAGGTCCATGGGCCCATCGCCCAGCCCCGACACGAACGAGCGGTCCACCTTGATGGTGTCGAGCGGCAGCCGGCGCAGGTAGGCGAGCGAGGAGTACCCGGTCCCGAAGTCGTCGAGCACCAGCCGCACCCCCAGTCCCCGCAGCCCCCGCAGCCGCTCGACGGACGCCTCGCTCTGGTCCATCACCACGCTCTCGGTGATCTCCAGCTCCAGCTGCGCCGGGTCGATCCGCGTGTGGTCCAGGACGTGCGCCACCGTCCCCGCCAGGTCCGACCGGGCGAACTGGCGCGCGGAGATGTTCACCGAGAGCGCGAGGCCGCGCGCCGCGGGGAGCCGCCGCTGCCAGTCGCGGAGCTGGGCGCAGGCCGTCTCCAGCACCCATCGGCCGATCGGCAGGATGAGCGCCGTCTCCTCTGCCAGCGGGATGAACGCCAGCGGCGGGATCAGCCCGCGGACCGGGTGCTGCCAGCGGAGCAGCGCCTCCATGCCCACCACGGAGCCCGTTCCGAGGTCGACCAGCGGCTGGTAGTGGAGCCGCAGCTCCTGCCGCTCGATGGCCCTCCGAAGGTCGTGCTCAAGGGCCGCCCGCTCAACCGTCTGGGCGCGCATCTCGGGGTCATACAGCACGGTGCCCAGCGACGGGTCCGCCTTGGAGCGGTGGAGCGCGATCTCCGCCTCGCGGAGCAGGTCGTTGGGGTAGGTGGCCAGCGTCCGCCCGATCGCGAGGCCCGCCGACGCCGAGATCTGCACCTCCTGGCCGTCGAGATCGAAGGGAGGGGCCAGTTCGCGCTCGATGCGGGCGGCGACACGTTGCGCTTCGCGGATCGACCGGATCGTGCCGAGCAGGACGCCGAACTCGTCCGAGCCCAGGCGCGCCACCGTGTCCGTGCTCCGCGCTGCCGCCACCAGCCGCTGGGCGACGTTGACCAGCAGCTGGTCGCCAGCGCTGTTGCCCAGCGACTCGTTGACCAGCTTGAACCGGTTGAGGTCGAGCAGGATGAGCGCAACGCGCGGTCCCGTCGGCCGCCCGACGGCGGGCGGCCGGCCCTCGGGCTGCAGCAGTTCGGCCAGGCGGTTGAGGAGCAGCGTCCGGTTGGGCAGCCCGGTCAGCGCGTCGTGGAGGGCGGCGTGGGCCCGCTGGCGGACCTCGGTCTGCGCCCGCTTGAACAGCCGGCTGTTGTCGAGCGCCACCGAGGCAAGCTGTGCGAATCGGGTGAGCGCCTCCATCTCACGCTCGGAGAATGGCCGGCCGGTGTCACCGGAGGCGAGCCCGATGATGCCCACCACCTCGTCGCCGGCCGTCAGGGGCACCGCGCACACCGCGCCGAACAGGCTGCTGTCGAGGTCCGGTGCCCGGGTGGCGTACTCCGCGTAATCGTCCACCACCATCGGAAGGCCGGTGGTCATCACCCTCCAGCCGATCCCCGTGCCCTTCGGCAGGTGGTAGCCGATGAGCTCCTCGAACACGCCCGTGCCGACGCGCGCCACCAGGTCCACGTCGCCGCCCGGCGCGTCCTCCAGGAGGTAGAGGAACCCGTGCTTCACGCCCACCAGCGCGGCGGCTCGCTCCACGATGTCGCGCAGGACCTCGGCCGGCTCCAGGCGCTCCATGAGCCGGGGCGTCGTCCGGTCCACGGCGGCGAGGTACGGATCCCGCGTGGGGTCGTCGGCGCCGGCCCGCGAGCGTGAGGGCGGCTTGGCGAGGTACAGCGCGCGGTCGGCCACCGCCACCAGCTCGTCCTTCGTCGCGCCGTCGTCGGGGAAGACCGCCATGCCCGCGGACGCGGTCACGGGCGGCCCGACGCTCTCGGTGAGGTGCGCCACCACCGCCCGAACCCGGTCGGCGATCTCCCGGGCCGCCGCCCTGCCGGCCCGGGGGAGGATGATCGCGAACTCGTCGCCGCCGTAGCGGTAGACGCAGTCGTCGTCGCGCAGGGTCTCGCGCATCACTGCCGCGATCCTGGCCAGCAGCGCGTCGCCCGCCGGATGGCCGTGCGTGTCGTTGTAGTCCTTGAACGCGTCGAGGTCGATCATCAGCAGCGCGAGCGGCATCCCCGCCGCCACGTCCTCGCCCAGCTCGCGCTGGAAGGCGCCGTGGTTGCGCAGGCCGGTCAGCGCATCGTGATCGGCGCGCACGACCATGGCGCCGTGCGTCTCGGCATTGCGGAGCGCGATCGACGCCTGCGCCGCGAACAGCTGGACCAGCTCGAACTCGTCATGCGAGAAGTGCGCCTCGACCTCGCCCATGCGTGAGACGTTGAGCGTGCCCACCACCTCGCCGCCCACCATCAGCGGGCAGACGATCATCGACTCGGGCTCGTCCGGCGTCCCCGGGATCTGCATCACCCGCGGGTCGAGCGTGGCGTCGTTCGCGAGCACTGCCTCGACGTTGCGGATCGCCCATCCGGTGAGGCCCTCGTCCACACCGCTCTCGTGCTGGAGAATGAGGTCGGCGAAGCGGTCGCGGGCGACCACCGCGCGTCTCAGCCGCCTGCCCCAGTCGATCCGGTAGATCGTCAGGGCGTCGTACGCCACCACCGCCTTGAGGGAGTCGGCGATCATCTCCAGGATCCCGCCCGGATCAAGCGTGGACAGCAGGCGCTCACTGACCTCGAGGAGTCGGCTCTGGCTCTCGAGGCGGTGCTGCAGCTCGGCGCGCTGCCGGCGGATCTCGCCGAACGCCTCGGCGTTGGCCAGCGCCTGCGCCGCGTACCCTCCGAAGATCTCGAGCATCCGCGCGTCGTCGTCGGTGTACTGGTCGAAGCCCGCGCTCGACACGACGATGACGCCCATTACGCGGTCCTCCCAGCCCATGGGGACAAGGAGGATCGATTCGGCGCCGCGGCTGTTGCCGATCTGGATGGAGCGCTCGTCGGCGGCCGCGTCGCCCAGGCGAATCGTGGCGTTGTGCAGCGCGACCCACCCGGTCAGGCCTGTGCCGACGGGGATCCGGAGCATCTCCCGGGTCGGCCGCCCGATGCCGACGAACTCGCCCTCGATGGCGATCGGCTCGCATGTCTGCGACGTTTGGTCCACGCGATAGACGCGGATGGTGTCGTGGCGGATGAGCCGGTCCATGCCGGCGACGATGGCCTCGCCGATGCCGTCCACATCCTGGATGCGGTTGAGACGGGCCGAGAGCTCCGCGATGGCGTGCAGTCGGGTCGCGGCCGCGCGCACCGATGACGAGAGCTGCGCGTTCGCGAGGGCGGTGGCCATCTGGTCGGCGAATGACGCACAGAGCTCCAGCTCGACGTGGGTCCAGGCGTGCGGCGTGAGATGGCAGATGACGACCAGGCCGATGGCCTCGTCGCTGGCCACGAGCGGGACGTACGCAACGGTGCGGACACCGGCCCGGCCGTAGGCGACGCCGAAGTGCGGGTCGTGCTCCGGCTGGTCGACCACCACGGCGCCCCGCTGCACCACGCTGCGGACGCCGGTCAGGTCGTCGCGGCGGGTGATGAGGGCGACCGCGTCGATGAGCTCCGGGTCCAGGCCAACGTGCGCGGCCAGACGGAGCGGGTGCTCGCCCTGGCCCAGGAGCCACAGGCCCGCCTGGTCGGCATCGAACAGCGACTTCGCGCCCGCGATCACGGCGTGCTGGATCGTCTCGAGGTCCGTGTCGGGGCCGAGTCCGCCCATGATGCGCCGGAGCGCGAGCAGGCGGGCCCGCGGCGGCGTGGTCGCACGGAGGCTGTTGGTGGAGCGACTCCCACGATTCGGTTGCGTCGTGTCGTCGAGCGCGAGCGCCATGACCGGTGGTCCGATACCCCCTCGAACACCCGACGCGGTGGCTGCGTCCCGCGGCGAGGTGTCAGCGCGCACCGTACGCTGTGGGGACTCTCCATTTCGACAGTACGTAGGTCATCCCCCCGACGCTGGTCTGGGTGGCGGCGCGTCCTCGCTCGCAGCCGCACAACGCCGACCAGGCGGGCCACGCGGTCCGGCGCTGGTCTGGGCGGCGTCGCGTCCTCGCCCGAAGCCGCACAACCGCGACCAGGCGGGCCACGCGGTCCGGCGCTGGTCTGGGCGGCGTCGCGTCCTCGCTTGGGGGCGACGATTGGACAACCCGGCCCGGGTGGCCAGAATGAGGGCAGGCGGCGCCGCCGGGCGTCGGGTCACGCGGAGACAGCCCCATGCGCATCGCGATCCTTGGAGCCGGCAACGTCGGCGGTGGTCTGGGCAAGGCGTTCGCGGCCGTCGGCCACGAGGTTGTGTTCGGCGTCCGCGACCCCGAGAGCACCAAGACCCAGGCGGCGCTCGCGGAGATCGCCGATGCCTCCGCCGCCTCTCCTGGGGTTGCTGTCGAGGGGGCCGAGGTCGTGGTCTTCGCCATCCGGCCCGTGGCCATCAACGCGACGGTGGCCGAGCTGCCGTCGCTCGCCGGCCGGATTGTCATCGACGCGATGAACCGGTTTGACTCCGAGGTTGGCGGGCACTCCACCACGCAGGACCTCGCCGCGCTGCTGCCGGGCGCGAAGCTGGCGAAGGCGTTCAACACGATCGGGTTCGAGAACTACGCGACGGCCGCCGAGCGGACCGTGCCCGCCGCGATGTTCGTCGCGGGCGACGACGAGGACGCCAAGCGGGTGGCCATGGCCCTCGCGTCCGAGATCGGGTTCCGGCCGGAGGACGCGGGCGGGCTGGCCAACGCCAAGGTGCTCGAGGAGTTGGTCAAGGTCTGGCTCGCGCTCGTCCAGGTGCACGGCCGGACGGTGGCGTTCGCGGTGTCAGAGGGCTAGGGGTCGGCGCTCGCCGCCACCACTGCGCCCGGCGGCGCGGCGCGGACCACAGACTCGTCGCGCGGCACGCGGTGGCCTCGCCGGACGCCGCTTCTCACCAACCGCCCGCGCCGGTGCTCGACCGGGGGCCGCGGGGCCGCCGCGCACGGGACGTCCCCCGAACACCGCCGACGCCGGTGCCTGAGCGGGCGCTGCTCCCCAACACCGCCGCGGCCGGTGCCTGAGACGCCGGCCGAACCGCGGCGACCGCGGCCGGTATCTGAGGCGGCGTCCCGAGTCCGCGGCGGATCTCGACGCCCGGCGGCGCATCGGGGCCCGCGCCTCCCCGGGGCGCACCGGAGCCCGCCAGCTCCGGCGCGGGAC
>JBBIIL010000064.1:0-16991 GCA_037446495.1 Chloroflexota bacterium
GCGGCGGCGCGCGGATCGGCGGCTCCGGCGGGGCGGGTCGGCGGCGGATCGGCCGGTCGGCGTCGGATCGAGGCCGGTCAGCCCGACGATCCAGGCGACCCGCGGTGGATCGCAGCGCTTATCCCGCTGCCGCGATGATCGCCTGCGCCTCCTCGAGGAGCCTGCCGAGGTGCTCCTCGCCGCGGAACGACTCCGCGTAGAGCTTGGTGACGTTCTCGGTGCCGGACGGCCGCGCCGCGAACCAGCCGAAGTCGGTCGTGACCTTGAGCCCGCCGATCGGCGCGTCGTTGCCCGGTGCGCGCGTGAGCTTCGCGGTGATGGGATCGCCCGCAAGCACGGTGGCCGCAACGGAGGACGGCGAGAGCCTCCCGAGCGCCTCCTTGACCTGTGGCGTGGCCGGGGCGTCCACTCGACGGTACGCCGGAGCCCCGAATCGGGCGGTCAGCAGGCCGTAGACCTGGGCCGGGTTCTTGCCCAGCTTCGCGGTCAGCTCGGCCGCGAGCAGGTCGGCGATCAGCCCGTCCTTGTCGGTGGTCCAGACAGTGCCGTCACGGCGCAGGAACGACGCCCCGGCGCTCTCCTCGCCGCCGAAGCCGATGGTCCCGTCGACGAGGCCGTCGACGAACCACTTGAACCCGACCGGGACCTCGACCAGCCGACGATCCAGCGACGCCACGACGCGGTCGATGATCGAGGACGAGACGAGGGTCTTGCCGACGGCCACCGCGCTCCCCCAGCCGGGCCGCCCGCCCCCGAAGAGGTACGAGATCGCCGCCGCGATCACGTGGTTGGGGTTCATCAGCCCGGCCCCCGGCACCACGATGCCGTGCCGGTCGGCGTCCGCGTCGTTGCCCATCGCCATGTCGAACTTGTCGCGCAGCCCGACCAGTCCGGCCATCGCGAACGGCGAGCTGGGGTCCATGCGGATCTTGCCGTCCCAGTCGAGGGTCATGAACCCGAACGCCGGGTCCACGCGCTCGTTGGTCACGGTGAGGTCCAGACCGTACTGCTCGCCGATCAGCCCCCAGTACGCGACCGACGCGCCGCCCAGCGGGTCGACGCCCAGACGCAGCCCGGACGCGGCGATGGCGGCCATGTCCACGACGTTGACCAAGTCCTCGACGTACACGCCGCGGAAGTCGTATCCGATGGCCTGCCCGCGAGCACGCTCGAACAATGTGCGCCGGACGCCGGCCAGCCCCTCCGACCCGTTCGCCGCCAGGATCCGGTTGGCCTCGTCCTGGATCCACGTGGTGACGTCCGTGTCCGCAGGTCCGCCGTTGGGCGGGTTGTACTTGAAGCCGCCGTCGTCGGGCGGGTTGTGCGACGGCGTGACGACGATCCCGTCGGCCAGTCCTGCCGGCCCGGCGCCGCGCCCCCGGTTCGCGACAAGGATCGCGTGCGAGACCGCGGGCGTCGGCGTGTAGCCGTCCTCGGCGTCCACGCGCACGTCGACCTCGTTCGCGACCAGCACCTCGAGCGCCGTCCGCCACGCCGGTTCCGAGAGCGCGTGCGTGTCCCGGCCCATGAACAGCGGCCCCGTGTAGCCCCGCATCGCCCGGTAGCGGCAGATCGCCTCGGTGGTCGCGATGATGTGCGCCTCGTTGAACGCGCGGCGGAACGCCGATCCGCGGTGACCTGACGTGCCGAACGCCACGCGCTGCGTGGGCTCGGCGGGGTCGGGGCTCAGCTCCTCGTACGCGCGCAGCAGCGCGGGCACGTCGACGAGGTCGGACGATTCGGCGCGCAGTCCGGCGCGGGGGTGCTGGCTCATCAGGTCCTCGGGCGGCGGGCGGGTCGTGGCGCCCACGATAGCGCGCAGGCGCCGCTGCGTCCCGACGTGCGGCGACGCTCCCGTCCCCTTGCGGGGACCTCCGAACGTTGTACGATGCCGCCTGTCCGAACCAGCTCCTCGTACGGGGCTCGTCCGAGACCGCCGGCCTGGTCCGGCGGCCGGATGCATGAGCCCGCGATGCCCTGGACGGGACCGGAGGTCTGTGCATGGCGACCGTGACGTTCGATCACGTGTTCAAGAAATACGGCGAGGTCACCGCCGTATCGGACCTCAACCTCGAGATCAACGACGGCGAGTTCATGGTGCTCGTCGGTCCCTCGGGTTGCGGCAAGACGACCAGCCTGCGCATGATCGCGGGCCTCGAGGAGATCACGGAGGGCACGCTCCGCATCGGCGACCGGGTCGTCAACGACGTCGCGCCCAAGGACCGCGACATCGCGATGGTGTTCCAGAGCTACGCGCTGTACCCCCACATGACGGTCCGGGACAACCTCGCGTTCGGCCTCAAGCTGCGCAAGGTCGCCAAGCCCGAGATCGAGAAACGGATCAAGGATGCCGCGGGCATCCTGCAGCTCGAGACGCTGCTGGACCGCAAGCCCAAGGAGCTCTCGGGCGGCCAGCGCCAGCGCGTCGCCCTCGGCCGCGCCATCGTGCGCGAGCCCGCGGTGTTCCTCATGGACGAGCCGCTGTCCAACCTCGATGCCAAGCTGCGCGTCCAGACGCGCGCCGAGATCGCGCGCCTCCACCAGCGCCTCGGCACCACGATGGTCTACGTCACGCACGACCAGGTCGAGGCGATGACGATGGGCGAGCGGATCTCCGTGATGTCCATGGGCCTGCTCCAGCAGGTGGGCACGCCCCAGGACCTGTACGACCACCCGAAGAACAAGTTCGTCGCGGGCTTCATCGGCAGCCCTTCAATGAACTTCGTCGAGATCCCGGTGGGCACTGGCGACCTGGCGATCAGCGGGTTCAACTTCCCGGTTCCGGAGCGCTACCACGAGCTCATCAAGGCCGCCGGCCGCACGGTGACCGTGGGCTTCCGCCCCGAGCACCTTGAGCTGGGCGAGGTGGCCGGGCCCACCGGCACCGTCCAGGGCACCGCCGATGTCGTCGAGTACCTCGGCAACGAGGAGCTTCTCCATGTCAGCGTCGGCGAGCACGAGGTCGTCGCGATCGTGGACTCCTCGCACCGCGTCCGCCCCGGAGACGTGCTGAACCTCAAGATGCCCATCGACAAGGTCCACCTGTTCAACCTCGAGACGGGCGACGCGGTCCTCCGGTAGGACGCACCGTCGGAGACCCGAGCGCAGCCCCAGTGGCCGGTTCGCCTTTGTCGCGGGCCGGCCGCTCCGTGCCACGGAGACCGCATGACCCGTGATCGCGAGCCCACCAAGGACCCGCTCACCGAGCGCGTCGTTGCCTCCCAGGTGGTGCACCGCGGGAGGTACATGGTGTTCCACGTGGACACCATCGAGCGGGCTGACGGCAGCCGGGGCACGCGCGATCTGGTGGCGCACCCGGGCGCGGTCGCCATCCTGGCCCTCGACCGCGACGATCGGCTCCTGCTGGTCCGCCAGTGGCGTGTTGCTGCAGGCCAGGCGATGCTCGAGATCCCCGCCGGCACCCTCGACGTGCACGAGGGCGTGACCGAGGACCCCGACGTCGCCGCCCGGCGCGAGCTGGAGGAGGAGACCGGGCACCGGGCCGGCACCTGGCGCCGGCTCTCGTCGTTCTGGACGGCGCCCGGGTTCGCGTCCGAGTTCATGCACCTCTACCTCGCCACGGATCTCGCCGCGGTGGCCGACGACACGCGCCTCGCGCCCGACGAGGATGAGGAGCTCGAGCTGCGGCGCTTGCCGGTGGACGAGGCGCTCTCGCTGGTGGACACTGGCGCCATCGCGGACGCCAAGTCGATCCTGGGCATCCTGTGGCTTGACCGGCTCCGCAGCGCCGGTCGGTCTTGAGGCGCCCGACGCAGGGGGGAAGATGATCACCGAGTCGAGCCCAACACAATCCGTCGGCCCTGACGTCGCGGTTGTGCGCGGCTTCCGGTCCGGCGACGAGACGGCGATCCTCGCGGAGATGCTCGCCGCGCTCGAGCGCGGCGAGTACCACGGGATGGCCCGGTACCAGCTTGAGCACGCCGCTGAGCGGCTGGTGCCAGACCCGGGCTTGTGCGCTGTGGCTGAGGTGGGCAGCCGACTTGCCGGCTGGGTGATCCCCGCGGACGACGACCTGCACGTGGCGCCCGAGTTTCGGCGGCGCGGCCTGGGCCGGCTCTTGGTCGGCGCCGGACGCGCGATGGTGGCCGGGCAAGGTCTCGCCCAGCTCCGGTTGTGGGTCCCCCGCCAGCCGGACGTTGAAGCCTTCGCCCGCGCGTGCGAGTTGCGCTACACGTCGTCGCTCTGGCAGATGCGCCTGTCCGCCGAGGCGCTGGCTGCGGTGGCGGAGCCGATGTTCCCGGCCGGCGTCCAGGTGCGCACGCTCCGGCCCGGCGCGGACGAAGTGCCGTTCGTGACGCTCGTGAACCGCATCTTCCTGGACCACCCGTCGCCCATCGAACTCTCCGCGGACGAGGTGCGTCGCGTGCACGCGACGCCGGGCTTCGACCCCACCGCCGTGCTGGTGGTCGAGGACGCCAGCACCCATGACATGGTCGCGTTCTGCCGCGTCCACCCGTTCGCAGCCAGCGACGGCTCGCCGTCGGGCGAGGTCCGGCTCCTGGGCGTAGACCGTGCCTGGCGCGGGCGGGGCCTCGGACGGGCGGTGACCGCGTGGGGCGTCGCGGAGCTTCGGGGGCGCGGTGCGGCGTCCGTCCTGCTGGCCGTCGAGAGCGAGAACGAGCGCGCCCTGCGCCTGTACACGGAGCTCGGGTTCCGGTTCGGCGTCGAGTGGCCGCACTGGACCATCGCCGCCTCGCCCGGCGACCGCTGACCGGGACGCCGGCGAATTGGAGCGACGCCGGTTGGCCCCGCGCCCCCGTCAGTCCTCCGTGGGTGCGCCGGAGAGGGACGCCTCCGCCCGCCGCAGCGATCCGCGGTACATCGCCGAGCCCGGGTCCAGCGCACACGCGATGCGAAGGTGCGTGATGGCCTGAGACGGACGCCCTGCCTTGCGCAGGCACTGCGCGATCGCGAAGTGGCCGTAGTGGGACGACGGGTCCACCTCGAGAAGCGCCCCGAACACCTCGAGCGCCCGCGCGTGGTCACCGGCATTGAACGCGGCTCGGCCCAACGCCTCGAGGATGGACCCGCGGCCGGGCTCCAGGCGGGCCGCCCGCTCGAGCACCACGGCCGCCTGGGCGTTGTGGCGCCGCTGCATCAGGGCCTGAGCGCGCTGCAGGAGCTCGTACGCGGACTCCGCGTCGGTGGGCTCAGGCGCCTCGCGCGGCGGCGGCTCGTCGGCGGGCGGGGGTGCGTCGTCCTGCATGGGGGTTGGCGCTAACCGGCGGCTACTCGCGCCAGCCGGCCAGGTCGAGTTGCTTGAGGCGCGGACTCGCGGTCATCCCCGGAATGCGGCCCCGTTTGGCGATCGGCTTGCCGTCGATCTCCTTGATGTCGCCCGTGAAGTCGATCGGCGTGGCGCCCGAGATGTAGCTGCCCACCGCGTACGAGTCCACCGGGGCGCCATTCGCCTTGAAGTAGCGGATCCGGTCGGGCGTCAAGCCGCCAGAGACAACGATCGTGACGTGGCCGTAGCCCTCCATGTCGAGCCGGGCTCGGATCTCGGTGACTAGGTCGGCCGTGACGCGGCCGCGCTCGGACGGCGTGTCGAGGCGGATGCCGAACAGCCTGTCGCCCAACGCGTGCGCGACGCGGAGCGCCTCCTCGGCCTCGTCTCGGAACGTGTCCACAAGCACGATCCGGGGTACATCGGGCGGCATGTCGCGGTCGAACGCCTCGGCGGCGCGGACGGTGTCGCCGAAGATCAGCACCAGGCTGTGGGGCATCGTCCCGGTTGGGTTGAGTCCAGCGAGGCGGGCGCCAGCCGGGGTGGACGCGCCAACGCAGCCGCCGACGATCGAGGCGTAGTCGAGAACGTCGGTGATGTCGGGGTGGACGTGGCGGGCACCGAAGCCGATGACCGGCTGCGGGGCGGCGGCCTCCACGCACTGGCGGGCGGCGGTGGCCCAGCCGGTGGACTGGGCGAGCATGCCCAGCATCGCGGTCTCGTACAGCGCGAAGGCGCGGTAGCGGGACCTGATCCGGAGGACGACCTCCTTGGGCGTGACCCGATCCCCGTCCTCCATCGCCTCGACGATGGCGCCCGGCTCGTTGGCGAGCACGTGACCGATCAGGTTGGTGGCCTCGGTCATGCCGCAGATGACCGCGTCCTCGCGGCAGAAGACCTCCATCGTGACAACGGGATCCATCCCCTCGCGGTCGAGGATGCTGTTCGCCCGCGCGAAGTAGACGTCCGCGGTGGCGCCCGACAGGATCTCGCTGGACGGACGGACCCGCTGCAGACCCATCAGGGGCACGGTGCGTCCTGAGCGCTGGCCATGGCGATCACTGCGCTCCTTCGTCCGCGACGTCTGGCGGAAGCTCGGGCGGCTCCCCGGCCGTCGCGATGGCCGGGAGTATAGGGCACGGCTGGAAGGCCGCCGGGGTCGTGGCCAGGACCCTGCGGCAGACGGCATCCGGCGGCGGTGCGCCGCGACGGCAGCACGACCGAGGGCACCCAGCGGAGCCGCCAGCCTGTGGCGACCGTCCGAACGCCTCAGTGCGCGGCGCCTGCGGGGGTGCGGCGGGCCCGGCGAAGGCGGCTTGCGAGCGAGAGGCCCAGGACGCCCAGGGCGGCCGCCAGCGCGACGCCCATGAGCAGTCGCCGCCGGCCCTCCCCGACGGCGTCGGTCCAGGTCCGGGAGGCGGCGGCAGCGGCGGCCAGCGCGCCCGATGTGTCACCCGCGGCGAGGGCCTGCTTCGCCGCGGCGAGGTCGCGGTCGGGGTTCGCGCCCATGAGCCCGACCGCTGCGACAACGTCGGCGCTCGTCGTGCGGCGCGCCCCGGCCTCGCCGATGGCCGCGATCGCCGAGCGCTCCGCCTGCGCCTCATTCGTCGACCCCAGGAAGTCCCCCGCCTCGAACAGCGCCTGCATCCGGCTCGATAGCGGCAGACCGGCGTCGGCCGCCGCCTGCACGAGGCTTGCGCGCTCCGCGAGGGCCTGCGCTGCGGAGGCCAATTCCGCCGCGGCCGCGTCGAACTGCCAAGTGCGAAGTGCGGCTCTGATCGAGCCCGGGAGCGCCCAGCCGTCTGCGGCCGCCAGCACAGCCCTGTAGTCGGCTTGGGCGGCCGCCCGCTTGTCCAGGAGCGCCGCGTCGCTTGGCCGGACCACCCAGGCCCGCCAGAGGTCCGTGAAGTCCTGGCCGGTCTCAGTCTCCAGCAGGTCGAGGAGGCCGCGCCAGTCGGGAGCCCCCGCGACGGTCTCCGGCGTCCCTGTCCCCTGCCCTGCGGGCGGCTGGTAGGCGCCGACGCGGTTCGCCGCGTCCGTCCACACCCGAGTCAGCGCCGCCGGGCCAGCCCGCTTCGCGATCAGTGCCGCGAGGGCGTACGAGCCGGCATAGCCATACGCCTCCGAGGCGGAAGCGGACGTGGTCGCAGGCGAGGCGGGCCACGCGTTGAGCGGGTAGGCGGACGCCTTGAGCTGCGCCGTGAGCGTCGACACGGAGGCCGTGATCTTCAGCGCCTGGAGGGCCCGCTGTGCGTACAGGCTTGCGAATCCTTCGGCAGCCCAGCGGTCCGCGAGCAGCGAGCCGTTGAACCAGCCGTGCGCGGCCTCGTGGACGATCACCGCGGACCCTGCCCAGTACGCCACTTGGATCTGGCTCGCCAGCGGGTCGTAGAGGCCCGCGTACCCGCCGGTGCTACGGCTGAGGGCCTCCTGGACGACAACCGGCCCGTCGTGCGGCCACGCGAGGCCGATATCGGCCTGCAGGATCGGGAGCGCCCGGCCGAAGAGCCCCCCGACGCGGGACGCCCATGCCTTGTCGTCCTTCCACGCCTGCAGTGTGATCGGGATCGTGGCGCCCGCGACCTTGACGTTCAACATGGTCGCGGCGTACGCCGCGGGCTGCTGCCCGGAGACGTACGCGAAGAAGTGCAGCGGGTTCGAAAGGGCGCCGGATGCGAGGAGCGTCCCGCCGTCAGCGGCCCGCGTCGTGCTTGCGAAGGAGCCGGACTCGACCGTGACGTTGTACCCCTTGGGAAAGGACACCGTGACGCGGCTGCCAGTCGCGCCGGCGGAGGCGTAGGCCCAGACCGGGAAGGTGATGAGGCTCGTGCCGACGCGGATCAGGCTGCCACCACCGCTGCCCACGTTCGTCAGGCTGAACGCGAACTGCAGGCTCGTCGAGTGGCCGCCGTAGAGCTTCGCGCCGAAGTCGATCTGCAGGATGGACGCGTCCGCCGAGCGCGAGGCGACGCGGATCGCCGCGCCCTTGGGCCCCTTGACCACCGACACGCTGGCGGCGCCCGGCTGGACGGCCAGGAACGCGTGGTCGAAGTAGAAGCGGTTGACGCGGGTGTCGGCACGGTGGTTCGAGATGGTGACGCCGACAACCACGAGGATGCGGTTCTGGGTCGGCTGGACGGTGTAGCGTGCATCGGTGACGACGGTCAGGTCCGCGCTTGCGCCGCGCGCCACCGGGACCGGGAAGGCGCCCGAGGGCGCCAGCAGCAGGCCCAGGACGCCGATCACGAGAGCGAGGGCCGCGGCACGCTGCGGCAGGCGGGCCAGGGACCAGTGACGGACCGTCGAGCGTCGGCTCACCTACCCGACCCGCTTGCTTCCGCGAGCAGCTCCACAAGGTCGGCCGAGTAGCGCGCGACGAGGCGCATGCCGGGGCCGTCGGGGTCTTCTGGCGGCTCGGTGCGCCATCCGCCAGCCCTGAGCCACTCAGTGGTCTCCGTGTGGTAGCGGTCCGCCAGGGCAACCTGCCTGGCAATGGCCAAGCCGAGGTCGTCGCGCTGCACCGCCTCAATCGGCAGCTCCGTGAGCAGCAGCGGACGCTCGTCCTCGCTGATCGAGAACTTCACAAACGGCAGCTCGTCGTTCCAGCGCAGCAGCTTGCGGTACGACTTGCGGAAGCCGTCGTTGATCGGGGGCGCGAAGTGGCACCAGCAGATCAGCGCGAGGCTCGGGTCGAGGATCAGCGTGATCCGCAATGCCGCCCGATGGTGCCCGTCCAGGACGATGTCCCACGATGTGACGCCCTCGCGATCGCTGCGCTCGAGCGGGCTGACGCCCAGATCCGCGAGCCAGTCCTCGACATCGTCGGCGGCAAGCGACTCGGCCCGGTGGGCAGGGGACATGGGCGCGAGTCTACCGGAGGCGGCAATTCGGGCTCCCGCGGCGGTACCCGCGACGGCGCACGCGACGGCGCACGCGACGGGGCGCGGTCCGAACGACGGCGCGCGGCCCGAAGGACCGAACGACGGCGCGCGGCCCGAACCAACCATGGGACGGGTAGCTGGCGGACGCCCAGCCGTCGGACTGAGCAGTTCGGGCACGGGCGGGGCGCGGGCCACCAGCCGCGCGAGTGGCTCGGCCACGGGGGCCCGGGCGGGGCGCGAGCCACCAGCCGCGCGAGTGGCTCGGCCACGGGGCCCACTGCCTATCGGCCGACGACGCCCTCTTCGTCCTCATCGTTCTTCGTCGCCCGGCGCTCCACGGTGCCACCCGATCTCACCGTCCGGGTCGAGAAGTCCGACGAGCGGACCTGGCCGCCCACCTTGACGTTGCGGCCCAGGCGCACGCCGCGCGGGATCACGGACTGCTTGCCGATCACCGTGATGCCGGTGTTCAGGCGGCCGGGCTCCAGCTTGTTGGGCGTCTCGAAGTCCGGGCCGTCGCCCACGATCGCCCCCTGGCCAACCGTGACCTCCTTGTCGAGGATCGCCCGGTCGACCACCGCGCCGCTCCGCACCACGGTGTCGAACATGAGGATCGAGTCGCGCACCACCGCGCCCACGTCCACCCGCACGCCCGGCGAGAGCACGCTGTTGACGACGGTGCCGTTGATCACGCAGCCGTGCGAGATGAGGCTCCGGTGCACCTGCGCGGTGGGGCCCACCTTCGCGGGTGCGCGCTCCTCAGAGCGAGTGTGGATCAGCCACTCGCGGTCGTACAGGTCCAGCTCGGGGTTGTCGTCGAGGAGGGCCATGTTCGCCTCCCAGAACGACTGGACGGTGCCCACGTCCTGCCAGTAGCCGTCAAACCGGTAGCCGAACACGCGCGCGCCGGCCTCGAGCATGGCGGGCACGACGTTGGCGCCGAAGTCGGTCCGGTCCTCAGACAGGAAGCGGCGCAAGGCGCGCTTCGAGAAGACGTACACGCCCATCGACGCGAGGTCGCTCTTGGGAGCCTTGGGCTTCTCCTGCCACTCGGTGACACGCTCCTGGTCGTCCAGGGCCAGGATGCCCATCCGGCTCGCCTCGGACAGCGGAACGCGCCGGACGGCGATGGTCACGTCCGCGCGGTGGCGCCGGTGGGCCGCGATGAACGGCGTGTAGTCCATCTTGTAGATGTGGTCGCCCGCCAGGACCAGCACGGTGTCGCCGGCGTCGTGCTCGATCACGTTGAAGTTCTGGAGCACGGCGTCCGCGGTGCCCCGGTACCACTCCGCCACGCGCCCGCGCTTCACGTACGGCTGGAGCATCCTGACGCCGCCGGTGTTGCGGTCCAGGTCCCACGGCCGCCCGAGGCCGATGTGGTCGTTGAGGGAGCGGGGGTTGTACTGCGTGAGCACCATGACGTGGAGGATCCCGGAGTTCACGCAGTTGCTCAGCGTGAAGTCGATGATCCGGTACTTGCCGCCGAACGGGACCGCGGGCTTGGCGCGCACCGAGGACAGGATCGACAGCCGCTCCCCCTCGCCGCCAGCGAGGATGACCGCCATGACCGGCTTGACCAACGTCGTTCCCTCCGGACCTGCGGGGACTCTTCCCGATCCTAGCACCGAGGCCTGCAGCGGTCGGGCCCGGTGCGCTGGGCGCTAGGTGAACAGCTTCGGATTGACGAACGTCCCGTTGAACTCCACCATCCAGTGGAGGTGCGCACCGGTGGAGTGGCCGGTGCTGCCCTCGTAGCCGATGACCTGCCCCTTGGTCACGTGGTCGCCGGCCCGGACCGGGTACGTGGGCTGCATGTGGGCGTACCAGGACGTGAGCTGGCCGCTGTGGGCGATGATCACGATCCAGGCCGGATTGGCGCCGTCGGCGTAGTTCCAGCCGACGTAGACCACGCTCCCGTCGCCGGCCGCCCGGACAGGCGTCCCGTACGGTGCGACGATGTCGATGCCGTTGTGGTAGTGCGCGCAGTTGCCGAAGGGCGGCTCCCAGATGAACCCGGTGCAGCCGAAGTCCTGGGTGACCACGCCCGCCATCGGCCAGGCCAGCGTGCCGTTGTACTGGCTCGGGATGTTCCCGTTGTTGGCCTGCGCAGCGATGATCTTGTCGATCCTCAGCTGCAGCTGCTTGCGGGCGGCCGCGGCCTTCGCCAGCGACGCCTTGAGCGCCGACTTGTTGGCCGAGACCTTGGCGTATTGGGCGTTCTGGTAGGCGAGCGCCTGCTGGGCCGCCTTCTCGAGCGCCTTGAGCCGCGTGTTGGCAGCCGCGAGTGCCGCGATCTTGCGGTCGAGGGCCTGCTTCTGGACCGCCGCCTGCTGGCGCAGCTGGTCGGTCTGGTCGCGCGTGTCCTGGACGGTCTGGTGGAGCGCGACGAGGGTGGCCTGGTCCGATGCCACCTGCTGGGCGAGCTGCTGGTCCTGGGTGGCCGCGTCGAGCTGCGTGGACATGGCGGCGAGCATGTCGGCGAACGAGGCGCCCGAGAGCAGCGTCTCGAGCATCGAGGTCCGCTGGTCCTCGTAGGCCACCTGGATCCGTGCCGCCAGCTCGGCCTGGTGCTGGCCGAGCGCAGCGCGCGCGGTGGTCTCCTGCGCCTCGATCGTCACGAGCTGCTGGTCAAGGCTGCCGAGGCTCACGACCAGCGCGTCGTATTGGGCCTGGACGTTGTTGAGGTCGATCGTGATCGACGCCACCTGCTGGCGCGTGGCGGCGAGGTTCTGCGTGATGCCGTCGAGCTGCTGCTTCGTCTGGTCGATCTGCCCGGACAGGCTGACCTGCGACGCGTTGAGCGAGGCGATCTGGGCCTTCTGCGCGGCGATCTTGGCGGCCAGCGCCTTCTGCTGCGCCTGTGCGTCCGAGAGCTGGTCGGCGAAGGCGAGCGGGGGCGCGGCGACATGGCTCGTGAACGCCCCGATGAGGAGCGGGGCGACCAGCAGCGCCGTCAGGGTGCGGCGTCCGATGCCGCGGCGCGCCCCGGGGAAGTGCTGAGCGACCTGACCCCTCAACGAAGTGGCGTCCTCATCTCGTGCGAGCTGTCTCCGTCATCGTCGGCGCCACTCGGCGCCGGGCTCCGGCTACCACGCTCGCCGGATACGGCGCCGCCTCGGAGAGGGCACACCCGAGACGACCTGAACCGGCGTTCCAAGGCGAGTGTAACAGCGTGGGCAAACCCTGCCGCTCCGGGTGTCGTTCCGGGTGTCCCTGCCGCTCCGGGTGTCCCTGCCGCTCAGGGGCGTGGTTCGGGGGTCTCGCAGGCTCGTGTCAAATCGGCGGCAACGAAGAAAGGCCCCGGGTCCGCGAGGGGCCCGGGGCCGTCCGACTCAGGTCAGGGGATCAGCTGCCGGTCCAGCCGGTGCCCGCCATCCAGGCCTTCCAGACGTCCGGGTGGGCGTCCAGCCACTTCTTGGCCGCGTCGTCGTCGCTCAGCTTGTTGAGCGAGATGTCCGTGGCGACGGCGTTCTGGTCGTCATTGGTCCACTTGAAGTTCTTGATCAGCGTGGCCGCCGGGCTGCCGCTGTTCGCGAACGTGGTCGAGACGACCTTGTTGAGGTTGTACGGCGGGTAGTCGCAGGTCATGTTCTTGGGGTTGGCGTCGCAGCCCGTCGTGTAGGCCGGCAGCGGCAGGTGGATCATCTGGTTGTTGATCTGGCTGTCGAACCAGTTCGGCTCCCAGTAGTACGCCAGGATCGGCTTCTGGGCGTCGATGGCGGCCTTGATGGCCGTGTCGGACGCGGCCTCGGAGCCGGAGTAGACGACCTTGAAGTTCAGGCCGAGTCCCGCGACGAGGCCCTCGTCATTGGTGACGTAGGACGGGTCGCCGTCGAGCAGCTGGCCCTTGCTGCCGGACTCGGAGGTCTTGAAGTCGCCGGCGACCGCGTTGAGCGCGGCGGCGAAGGTCTTCGGGTCGCTGTTGGCGGTCAGCAGGTTCGGGTGGGCGTCGGTGTAGTACTTGGGGATGAACCACCCGATGATGCCCACGTTGCCCTGCGAGCCGAAGTCAACAGCGGTCTTGTCCTGGGTGATGTACTTCGCCGCCAGGTCCTCGTGGCCCCAGTTCTCGAGGATCACGTCCACTTCGCCGGTCGGGAAGCCCTGCCAGCTGATCTGCTCGCTGATGTTCTTGATGTTGACCGTGCAGCCGAGGTCGTTCTTGAGCAGGTAGGACACGACGGCGACGTCGGCCTCGTACCCGACCCACGCGTTGTCGGCGAGGTTCACGGTGCCGCACGCCGCCATCGAGGCGGCCGCCTGGCTCGGCGCAGTGGATGCAGCGGTGGACGCGGCGACGGACGGAGCCGTCGACACTGCGGCGCTGGGCGCTGTGGAGGCGGCCGTGGACGGAGCCGTGGTGGCGGCGCTGCCGGAGCAGGCCGACACGACGATCGCCACGACAGCTGCCCCGGCGGCGAGCCGTCGCATGGTGGGGTCTGCCAGATTCAAGCGAAATCCCTTCCTTCCGGTCCGGCCGCAAGCTCCTCCGTTGGCCGGTCGACGCATGATGACGGGTTGCGGCATTTCGCGCTACGGCGCCCCCAGCGCGTTCCCCGTGCTGATCGTCCTCCTGGCCTCGCCTCCTGCCCACGCTGGCCGGGACAGAGCATGCCCCGCCGGCGCGAGTCGCTACTCGTCGTCCACCTGCCTGGCCTCGCGGCGTGCCCCGGCGCCCTGGGTGACGCGGTCGAGCATGATCCCGAGCAGCACGATGGCAAGTCCCGCCGCCGTGCCGCTGCCGAAGTTGGCGCGCTGGGCCAGGCCCGCCACCACCTGGTAGCCGAGACCGCCGCCGCCGACGAGGCCGCCGATCACCACCATCGCCAGGACCAGGACCATGCCCTGGTTGGCGGCCGTGAGGAGCGACCGTCGCGCCATGGGCAGCTGGACCTTCCTCACGACTTGGAGCGATGTCGAGCCGGCCGACGTCGCGGCCTCGATCGCCGTGGTTGAGACCCCGCGGACCCCATCCTCGGTGAGGCGGATGACCGCGGGAATCGCGTAGATGAACGCGGCGATGATCGCCGTGAACCGCGTGCTGCCGAACAGCGCGAGCGCCGGCACGAGATAGACGAACGAGGGCATGGTCTGGGCTGCGTCGTTGATCGGCCGCAGGATCGCGGACACCCGAGAATCGCGGGCGGCCCACGTGCCCATGACGACGCCGACGCCCATCGTGATGGCCACCGCCAGCAGCACCTGCGCCAGCGTCTCCATCGAGGGGTGCCACATCTGCAGCGCAAGGACGCCGAGCGTCGCCCCCGCAACCCAGATCGCGGCGCGGCGACCGGTGATGATCAGCGCGAGCCCGCTCGCGACGATCAGCACCAGCCACCATGGCGAGCTGGTGAGCACCGTCTGCAGCGGATCGAGGATCCAGGCCGAGACGAGGTTCTTCACGCCGTCCGTCAGGAACACCAGATTGTGGGTGATCCAGTCGACGATGGCGTTGATCGGCTTGGCGAACGAGAAGTGCCACGTCGACGGGAAGGTGCGGGCCCACTTCTGCGTCAGGCCCAGCGCGACCCCGACGACCATGATCGCCGTGCCGATCACCATCAGGTGGCGCGCGTACCGCTGGTTGAACGGCATCTTGCCGGTGTGGCGCCGATCGGAGACCTGGCTGGCCGAGGCCGAGAGGCGGTCGAGCACCATGGCCAGCAGGACGATCGCGAGACCGGCGTCGAACTGCGCCCCGACGTCCAGGGTCTTGAGGCCCTTGATGATGTCGTCGCCCAGGCCACCCGCCCCGACGAGGGCGGTGATGACCACCATCGAGAGGGCCATCATGATCGTCTGGTTGACCGCGAGGCCGAGCGTGGTCCGGGCCATCGGAAGCTGGACCTTGCGCAGGACCTGGCTCCCGGTGGACCCGAGCGAGGTGGCCGCCTCGACCGTCTCCGACGCGACGCCCCGGATCCCCAGCGACGTGAGGCGGATCGCCGGCGGCATCGCGTAGATCAGCGTCGCCACCACGGCCGTCGCGTTCCCGATCCGGAACAGCAGTGTCAGCGGCAGCAGATAGGCGAACGTGGGCATGATCTGCATGAAGTCGAGGATCGGCGTCACGAAGCCCAGGAACCGGTCGCTCTTGCCGGCGAGGATCCCGAGCGGGATGCCGATCGCGAGCGCCAGGAGCACCGCCACGACCACCTGGCCGAGGGTGATCATCGTGTCGCTCCAGAGGCCCATCAGGCCGATCAGCACGAGCGCCAGCGTGACGGCGAGCGCGGTCCGCCAGGTCACGAACATCAGACCAAGCGCCCCGCCGATCGCGATGACGCCCGTCCACCCGATGGCGTTCAGCCAACTCGTCCCGGTCACCACCAGCCAAGTGAGGCCGACCCGGAGCGGGTCGATGACGTAGACGAAGAAGGGGCCGTTGGACTGTGCCTCGATCCAGTCGCGGACGCCGTTGAGCCAGTCGAACAGCGGGGCCGACGGGTCGTACGGCTGCGTGAACGCCGTCGGGAACAGGATCTGCGCCAGGACGTAGACGACCGCAGCGCTCGCGAGCAGCAGGAGGACTTGGCGGGTCTTCGTGAGGCGGAACCCGGCGCGGGGCCGGACCGCCACGGCGGCCGAGGTCATGCCTCCGGCTCTGTCCCGGCGATCGCGGCCAGGATCAGGCCGCGGTCCACCATGCCGACGAGCCTGCCGTCGTCCACGATCCGGATCGGGTGGTCGGTCGACGCGGCTGCGTGGACCGCCGAGCGGATGACGGTCGTGGACGGGAAGGCGGGGCCGTCCAGCGTGTCGTCCGGGCGAACCTCGCGCATGATCCAGCCGAGCGTCAGCACGTACGACTTGGGCACGTCCTGGACGAAGTCCGCGACATAGTCGTCAGCTGGCGCACCCACGATCTCCTCGGGGCGGCCGATCTGGACGATCTGCCCGGCGCGCATGATCGCGACGTGATCGCCCAGCTTGAGCGCCTCGGCGAGGTCGTGGGTGATGAACACCATCGTCTTGCCCACCTCCTGGTGGAGCCGGATGACCTCGTTCTGCATGTCCCGCCGGATGAGCGGGTCGAGCGCGCTGAACGGCTCGTCGAACAGCATCACCTCGGGGTCCACCGCAAGGGCGCGGGCGAGCCCCACGCGCTGCTGCATGCCGCCCGAGAGCTGATCGGGGTAGCGCATCTCCTGGCCGTCGAGGCCGACCAGCGAGAGGATCTGGGCGGCCTTCTCGCGGCGCGCCTTCTTGGGCTCGCCGCGGATCTCGAGGCCGAAGGCGACGTTGTCGATCACCCGCCGGTGGGGCAGCAGGCCGAAGTGCTGGAACACCATCGAGAACCGACGGCGGCGCAGTTCGCGCAGGCGCGCCTGGCTGGCCTTGCCGATGTCCTCCTTGTCCAGCAGGACCTCGCCGGCCGTGGGCTCGATGAGCCGGGTCAGGCAGCGGATGAGCGTGGACTTGCCCGAGCCGGAGAGGCCCATGACCACGAACACCTCGCCCGGGCGGACGTCGAAGGTGACGTCGCGGACGGCGATGTTGGAGCCCATCTGGGTTCGCAGCTCGTCACGCGGAAGCTCCGCCAAGGCGGTGCCGATGATCTTGTGCTCGCCCGGGCCGAAGATCTTCCACAGCCCCTTGACCGAGATCGCCGTCTCGTCGGCCGGCTGCTGCGCCTCCGCCAGGCGCGCCTGCGCGAACGGGCCGGGGGCGGGGAAGGTGGCGGTCATGCGCGGCGACCCCCAGGGGTGGCGTGCGGTGAGCGGGCGACGGCCACGAAGCGGACCCTCCAGCGGCGACATTCGGCCCCGGCACCGGGCCGGGCGGCGAAGTGGCAAAGATACGGCGGCCGGGCCTGCGCGTCAGCCCCCTATTGCAGGTTGCCGGCGGGATGTGCCGCGAAC
>JBBIIL010000065.1:0-16885 GCA_037446495.1 Chloroflexota bacterium
GCCAGCAGCCGGAAGGCCGTGGACTTGTGAACCCCGAGCGCGGCGGCGAGGTCGGTCACCGCCCCGTCGTCACGCTCGGCGAGGAACTCGAGCACGTCGATCGCGCGGTCCACCGACTGGATGAGCGGCGGCGTCTCGTTGGCGCGCGCGGCGGTCATGCCGTGGCTCCGGTGCGATGCCGCACGGTCGGGATGCCGGTGGCCGGGACGCGGGACACCGTCACTCCGCGGCGTCGGGCATGGACGCCTTGCGCCGCGCCATGAAGTCGAGCAGCGCCTCGTCCACGGCTGGGTCGATGGCCGGGGCCTCGTACTCGGCGAGCATCCGCTTCCAGACCTTGTTGGCCCGCGCCCGGGCGTCGAGCTCCCCCTCCTCGAGCCACTGCTCGAAGCTGTTGTTGTCCGCGGTCTCGGAGCGGTAGAAGGCCGTCTCGAAGTTCGCCAGCGTGTGCGCCGAGCCCAGGTAGTGCTGGCCGGGGGTGTTCCCGCGGATGGCGTCGAGCGCCTGCCCGTTCTCCGACAGGTCCACGCCGTTCACGAACACGCCCATCATCCCGCACTGGTCCGCGTCGAGGACGAACTTCTCGTAGCCGACCGTGAGGCCGCCCTCGAGCCAGCCCGCGGCGTGGAGCACGAAGTTCGTGCCGCCGAGGACGGTGGGCTGGAGCGTGGCCGCGGACTCGTAGGCCGCCTGCGCGTCCTCGATCTTGGACGCGGTGAGGCTGCCGCCCGAGCGGAACGGCACGCCGAGGCGCCGGGCGAGCGCGGCCATCGTGTAGAGCACCAGCGCGGGCTCCGGCGTGCCGAACGTCGGGGCCCCCGACTGCATCGACATCGAGCTCGCGAACGAGCCCAGGATCACCGGCGCGCCGGGGCGGACAAGCTGCGTCAGCGCGAGGCCGCCGAGCGCCTCGGCGAGCGTCTGGGCGCACACGCCGGCCGTCGTGACCGGGGACATCGCGCCCGCCAGGATGAACGGCGTCACGATGGTCGCCTGGTTGTGGGCGGCGTAGGCGCGCAGGGCGCCCAGCATCGACCCGTCCCAGACCAGCGGCGAGGCGGCGTTGATCAGGCTCGTCGTGACCGCGTTCTGCTCGACGAACTCGGCGCCGAACACGATCTTCGCCATCTCGACCGTGTCCTCGGCCCGCTGTGCAGCGGTGACCGAGCCCATGAACGGCTTGTCCGAGTAGCGGATGTGGGCGTAGACCATGTCGAGGTGCCGCTTGTTGACCGGCGCGTCGGTGGGCTCGCAGACCGTGCCGCCCGAGTGGTGGATGTGGGGCGACGCGTAGGCGAGCTTGACGAAGTTCTCGAAGTCCTCGAGCGTCGCGTAGCGGCGGCCGCCCTCGAGGTCGCGCACGAACGGCGAGCCGTAGTTGGGCGCGAACACCGTGTGCATGCCGCCGATGGTCACGGAACGCTCGGGGTTGCGAGCGTGCTGGACGAAGGTGCGCGGCGCGCTCGCCTGGACGATCGAGCGGGCCATCCCGAGCGGGAAGCGCACGCGCTCGCCGTCGATGTCGGCGCCGGCGTCCTTGAGCAGCCGGAGCGACTCCGGGTCGTTGCGGTACTCCAGGCCCACCTCCTGGAGGATCACGTCCGCGTTGTGCTCGATCAGCGCGAGTCCTTCCTCGCTGAGCACCTCGAAGGGCGCCATCGTCCGGGTGAGGAACGGCGCCGCGGCGATATGCGTGTGGGCACGGGCAGCCTGGCGGCCCGCGCGGCCCCCGGTGCGGCGGCCGTGGATGTCGTCGGTCATGAGGTCTCCTCCTGGGCCGCCACCGGGGCGCGGCGGCGGCGTCGCTCACTTCGCTCGTCCCGGTCCGCGCGGCCGCCCGACGGCCGGGCCGGCAGGATCACCACGCGTCCGAGGTTGGGGTACGGGTCGGTGCGGTGCGGGATGGCCAGCGCGTCCACGAAGTGCTCCTGGAAGCGCGGCTCGATGGCCGTCTCGAGCTTGGTCACCTCGCGGACCACCCGCTCGATCTCCTGGCGGGCGGCCCCGGACAGGAGGGCGATGAGCGCGCCCGCGCCGGCCGCGTTGCCGACCGAGCTCGCCCTATGGAGGTCGCAGTCGGGCACGAGGCCCAGCACCATGGCGTGGCGCAGGTCGATGTGGCTGCCGAAGGCGCCCGCGAGGCGGACCTCGTCCACCGCGTCCACGCCGTACGCGTCCATCAGCAGCCGGGCGCCGGCGTAGAGCGCGGCCTTGGCGAGCTGGACGGCGCGGACGTCGTTCTGGGTGACCAGGATGCGCGGCTCGCCGTCCGCGAGGACGTAGCTGAACGTGCGGCCCTCGGCGACGACGCGCGGCGTCCGGGCGGCGAGTGCTCCGTCGATAATCCCGTCGGCGGTGATGACCCCGGCGAGGAACAGCTCGGCGATCACCTCGATGATCCCCGAGCCGCAGATGCCGGTGATGCCGGTGTCCGCGGTGGCCTCGGCGAAGCCCGGCTCGTCGGACCAGAGCGGGCAGCCGATGACGCGGAAGCGGGGCTCGAGGGTGACGGGGTCGATGCGGACGCGCTCGATGGCGCCGGGCGCGGCCCGCTGGCCCGACGAGATCTGCGCGCCCTCGAAGGCGGGGCCGGTGGGGCTCGACGCCGCGAGCAGGCGGTGCTTGTTGCCCAGCACCAGCTCCGCGTTCGTCCCGACGTCCACGATCAGCGTCACGGCCTCGGCCAGGTGCGGCTGCTCGGACAGGATCACGCCCGCGGTGTCCGCGCCCACGTGCCCCGCGATGCACGGCAGCACGTACACCCGGGCGCCCGGGTGGACGCCCAGCCTGAGCTCGCTCGCCGTGGCGTGGACGGCCCGCTCGGTCGCCAGCGTGAACGGCGCCTGGCCCAGCGGCGTCGGGTCGAGGCCCAGCACGAGGTGGTGCATGATCGGGTTGCCGACGAGGACGAGCTCGAGGATCTCGTCGAGCCCCACGCCGGCCATGTCCGCCAGGCTGCCGATCAGATCGCGGAGCGCCGTCCGCACGGCCGCCGTCATCTCGGCCGCGCCCCGGTCGTGGAGCATCGCGTACGAGACGCGGCTCATCAGGTCCTCGCCGAACCGGATCTGCGGGTTCATGACACCCGCGGACGCGAGCACCGACCCGTCGAGCAGGTTCGCGAGGTGGCCCGCGATCGTCGTGGACCCGATGTCGATCGCCACGCCGAATGCGCGGTCGCGGAAGCCCGGCCACGCCGCGGTGATCGTCCGGGCATCGTGGACGGCCACGGTGACCTTGCCCCCGCCGACCGCCACGGCCGACTGGAGCGCACGCGTGGTCGCGAGATCGGCGTCGAGGTCGCGGAGGCCCCACTCCCGCGCGAGGGCCTCCTCGACCCGCACGAGGTCCGACGCGGGCGACCCGAGGTCCGGCTGGTCGGCCTCGACGTAGTGGAGGCGCGTGACGGGGTCGAGGTCGAACGTGCGGACCTCGAGCTCCTTGCGGACCACCTGGCGGTGCACCTGCGAGGCGGCCGGCACGTCGATCACGGCGTCGCCCCAGAGCTGTGCCGTGCAGGCCAGCCGTCGCCTCGGCGCCAGCCCCTTGCGGGCGGCGTAGTCCGCCTCGACCGCGTCGGGCGCGGAGAGGTGCGACGGGTCCGAGGTGATCCCGTGCTTGGGGAACGCGCCGGTGCTCTGCTCCACCTGGCACCGGCCGCAGATGCCGCGCCCGCCGCACACCGAATCGATGTCCACGCCCAGCTTGCGGGCCGCGTCGAGCACGGTCGTCCCCGGCGGGAAGTGCCCCCGGCGGCCCGAGGGCGTGAAGATCAGGAGCTTGTCGGCTGAGGCCACGGTCGGCGGGACCTCAGCTCGCGACCCCGACCCGCCGGCGGTTCACGCGCCGCTCGCGGCCCTGGGCGGCCTCGACGGCCGGGTCGCGGTGCGCGGCGATCCACGCTGCGGCGTCGGCGTCGTTGCCCATGAGCACGTCCGCGGCCATGATCGTCGCGCGGACCTCGGGCAGGAGCGGGTTGGTGATCGCCGACGTCAGGCCGTTGCTGATCGCCATCGAGAGGAACGCGGAGTTGATTCCCTCTCGGGCCGGCAGGCCGAAGCTGACGTTCGAGGCGCCGCAGGTGGTGTTCACCTTGAGCTCGTCCCGCAGCCGGCTGAGCAGTGCGAACACCTGGCGGCCGGCGGTGCGCATGGCGCCGATGGGCATGACCAGCGGGTCCACCACCACGTCCTCACGGGGGATCCCGTGGTCGGCCGCGCGCTCCACGATCCGCTTGGCCACCGCGAAACGGACGTCGGGATCGAGCGAGATGCCGGTGTCGTCGTTGGAGATGGCCACGACTGCCGCGCCGTACTTGCGGACCAGCGGCAGGACGCGCTCCATGCGCTCCTCCTCGCCCGTGACCGAGTTCACGAGCGCCTTGCCCCGGTAGACCGAGAGCCCGGCCTCCAGCGCGTCCATGACCGAGGAGTCGATCGACAGCGGCAGGTCGGTGAGGGACTGCACCAGCCTGATGGTGTGGGCGATGATCGCCGGCTCGTCAGCGAGCGGGATGCCCGCGTTGACGTCGAGCATGTGGGCGCCGGCCTCGATCTGGGCGAGGACGTCGCGCTCGACTCGGCTGTAGTCGCCGTTGCGCATCTCCTCGGCCAGGAGCTTGCGGCCGGTGGGGTTGATCCGCTCCCCGATGATCACGAACGGCAGGTCATCGCCGATGACCACCTCGCGGGTCGCCGAGCTGATCACGGTGCGGGTCATTGGGCCTCCGAGGGGTCTGGCGCCGGGGACGCGGTCGGCGTGGTGTGAGCCGTGGCGTCGAGGCCGCGGTTGGCAGTCAGCGCGGTCAGCCGCGCACGGGGGAACTCGGCCTCGATGCGGGCGACCTCCGCGGCCACCTCCGCCTCGAGGTCATCGCCGCACGGCCTCTCGGTGCGGCGCCACTCGGCGAGGTACTCGTCCATGTCCTTCTTGCCGGCCCGCGTGGCGGCCTTGTCCACCGCGGCCTGGAACCGCATCGGGAGCATCGCCTTCGCCGTCCGGCGGCCCTCACGGGCTGTCACCTGCGAGGGGATGTCGCGCCACGAGATCACGATGAGCGTGGGCATCAGGCTGCCGCCTCCTCGCGGGTCGGTCTCGTCGCGTCGCTCGAGCCCGTGCTCGCCAGCCCGGCGATCGTGGTCCCGAGCACGCCGTAGCCGGTCGGCCGGTGCTCGAAGGCGAGGCCGAGCATCTCCGCCGCACGCTGCGCGTAGGCCAGGAGCTCGGGGTCCTCGCGCTGCGAGAGGTACAGGACGCGCGTGTAGTTGCCGAAGTAAACGTCACGCAGATCGGGCCGGCGGTCGAGCCCGAGGCCCTTGTAGACGAGCGTCTCGAAGCTGCGGGCGAGGAAGTCGGTCAGGTAGAACGTGCCGGGCTCCTCGGCCGCGAGGGCGTCAAACGACGCGAGACCCGCGAAGAACGCGTAGCAATGCGCGCCCGGCAGGATCTCGACGCCGTGCCTCTCGGCGACGCGACCCACCTCGCTGCCCGTCCCGCAGTCCGCATAGGCCACCAGGACGCGCTCGTAGGCCGGCGCGAGCTCGGCGAGCTTCCGGTCGAGCAGTGGACCGATCTGCTCCGGGCGGTTGTGGAGCGACGCGGGCAGGCAGCGCACGTCCACCGACTCGCCCAGTCCGTTGCGGTCCACGAGCTCGAGCAGCTCGCGCGCGAGCGCGCCGCAGCCGAGCACGAGGGTGGACGCGCGCGGCACGGCGGGGCGCTGGCGCCCGCGCGCGATCATGCGACGAGCTTGCGGGCCGTCTCGGCGGCGATCGCAGCGTCGCGGCAGTACGCGTCGGCACCCACCGCCATCGCGAACTCCTCGTTGAGCGGCGCACCGCCCACGAGGACCACCAGCTTGTCGCGGATGCCCTTGTCCTTGAGCGCCTGGATCACGACCTTCATGTACGGCATGGTGGTCGTGAGCAGGGCGGACATGCCCAGGATGTCGGGCTGGTGCTCGTCGATGGCCTTGAGGAACTTGTCGGCGTCCGTGTTGACGCCCAGGTCGATCACCTCGAAGCCGGCGCCCTCGAGCATCATCCCCACGAGGTTCTTGCCGATGTCGTGGATGTCGCCCTTGACGGTGCCGATGACGACCTTGCCGACGGGCTTCGCGCCGGTCTCGGCGAGCAGCGGGCGGAGCAGGGCCATGCCGCCCTTCATCGCATTGGCGGCGAGGAGCACCTCGGGGACGAAGAGGATGCCGTCGCGGAAGTCCACACCGACGATCCGCATGCCCTCGACGAGGGCCTGCGACAGCACCTTCTCGGCGCTCCAGCCGCGGGCCAGGAGGATCTTGGTGCCCTCGACCACCTCGGGCGCCATGCCATCGTAGAGGTCGTCATGCATCTGGCTGACCAGCTCCTCGTCGCTCAGCGCGGAGAGGTCCAGGTCCTTCTCGTCGGTTCCCATTGGCTCCTGCCGTGGTGACGGATGTGTCTCGGATTATGCAACCAGTTGCGGAACGCGCAACAGACAATACCGAGGGGCGCCGGCGCTGTCCAGACGGTTTCGCGGGGTGAGGCGCCGACGCGCCGAGGCGCCCAACTCCGGCGAGTTGCCCGGGACACCCACGGGAGACCCCGAGCGCGCCCCGGCTGCAGCGTCCTCGCCGCGCCCTCGTGGCCGGGCAGCGTCGCCGGGACAGCCGCAGCGTCCTCGCCGCGCCCTCGTCGACGTGCCCTCGTCGCCGTGCAGCGTCGCCGGGACAGCCGCAGCGTCCTCGCCGCGTCGGCAGCGCCGCGCACGTCATCGCCGCATCCCGGCGTCGGGGCGTCCGAAACTTCGTCGTCGCCGCACCGGCCGGGCCGCACAAACAGCAGTTGTACCTCAGAGCGGGCGAGGGGCCTTGGCGCCGTCGGCACAACTGGGAGTTGTGGTCGTGGGGACAAGCTCGACGGTATGGGCCCGCGTACAACCCCCAGTTGTGCCAGCGACGGCAAGGCAGGCCTCCGCCGGGCCGGAGCGCCCCGCTACCAATGGTGGTTGTGCGGCGGGCGTGACGCGTGTCTGGGTGCCGAGCACGCCCGCGTCGCACAGGCGCGAGATGGCGGCGGGCGTGACGCGTGTCTGGGTGCCGAGCACGCCCGCGTCGCACAAGCGCGAGATGGCGGCGGGTAGCGGCGGGAGTGCCGGGAGTGCCGGGACGAGGCCGCGCTCACCCGGCCGGTTGCGCGGTTCCTGCGGGGCCGGCCCCGGATGCTGCCCTCCGGCTTCCTCCCAGGCGCGTGCCTCAGATCAGGCCTCGCCGTCGGCCTTGAGGCGGTCCTGGGTGTACTGGTAGTGAACGCCCACGGCATCGGTCGCCCCCTGAGGGTCTCGCGCGCGAATGGCGTCCGCGATGTGGCGGTGGAACTCCACCGGCGGCGTCCACCCCAGAGACGCGTGGGTGGCGAGCGCGGTCCGCATCAGCAGGACCGTCTGCGAGGCCAGCTCGTCGAAGAGCGTGAGCAGCCGGCCATTGCCCGACATGTGGCAGTACGCACGGTGGAAGGCCATGTCCGCCTCCCAGGCCGTGGCGAGGTCGCCGGTCGCGTACGCGCGCTCCGTCTCGTCGAGCGCCGCATACATCTGGGCGATCTCCTCGTCGGAGGCAATCTCGATCGCCAGACGGACGGCGGCCTCCTCGATCGCCCGCCGGATCACGTAGACCTCGGCCAGATCCTGCTCGGTGAGGCTGGGGACGAAGGTGCCCCGCCGGGGCAGGTCCACCGCCAGCCCGGACCTGGCGAGCTCCGCGAGCGCGTCGCGGATCGGCCCTCGAGACACGCCGAACCGCTCGGCAAGCTCGGTCTCGACCAGCCGGGACCCGGCAGGCAGGCGACCATCGAGGATCTCGTCCCGAATCTGGTCCGCAACGGCTTGCCAGAGCTGTTTGTGCTCGATCGCGGCCATCGGCTCCCCACTGGGGCAGTCCGGAAGACACGCCCACCTGAAGGGCAGATTGACTGTTGACAGGACGATTGTCAACAGTTAGCGTCCCGACATCGCCCGTCGGCGCGACCATGCGCCCCCGCACTGGCGGCGACTCGTGACAAACGGACCTTGGCTTAGACAGCGCGCTGAGACGCACCCCCGAGCGCCGAGTCGAAGCAACGCCGCCTCGATCCACGCGCGCCCCGCCAGTCGCTCGGCGTCCACCCCAAGGAGCAAGCTCTTCATGGCCACGTTCCCGTCCAGCGCCAAGGTTGTCATCATCGGCGCCGGCATCGTCGGCAACAGCATCGCCTACCACCTCGCCAACCTTGGCTGGAAGGACATCGTCCTCATCGACAAGGGCCCGCTCCCCAACCCGGGCGGCTCCACCGGCCACGCCTCCAACTTCCTGTACCTGGCGGACCACAACAAGGAGATGGCGGAGCTCACGCTCGAGTCCGCGCGCCAGTACAAGGAGTGGGACGTCTACACAACGTGCGGCGGCCTCGAGGTCGCGCGCACCACTGAGCGCCTGGAGGAGCTGCGCCGCAAGGTCGACTCGGCCAAGAACTGGGGCATCGACGCCTACATGGTGAGCCCGGCCGAGATCAAGGCGCTCGTCCCGTTCATCAACGAGGAGATCCTCGTCGGCGGGTTCTACACGCCCGAGACAGGCGTCTGCGACTCGCTCCAGTTCGGCACCCTCTGCCGCGAGAAGGCCGAGGCGATGGGCGCCCTGACGAGCTTCGCCATGACCGAGGTCACCGCGATGGGCGTCGAGGACGGCCGCATCAGGAGCGTGACCACGACGCGCGGCACGATCGAGGCCGAGTACGTGATCATCGCGTGCGGCGTCTGGGCGCCGCTCCTCGCCGAGATGGCGGGCGCCTACATCCCGCTCACGCCGGTCGTCCACCAGATGGCGGACTACGGTCCGGTGCCGCTGTTCGAGACGTCGAGCAAGGCGATCGAGTACCCGATCGTGCGCGACATGGACGTGCTCATGTACGAGCGCCAGGACGGCATCGGCTTCGAGGTCGGCTCGTACGCCCACCGCTCCATCCTCCACGACCCGGAGACGATCCCCTCCAACGAGCAGGCGGCGCTCTCGCCGACCGAGTTCCCGTTCACCCAGGACGACTTCGACCCGCAGCTCGAGGACGCGCTCGAGCTCTTCCCCGAGATCCTCGGCGACGAGAAGGTCGGCCAGAAGTACGCGATCAACGGGCTGATCTCCCTCACGCCCGACGGCATGCCAGTGCTGGGCGAGACGCCCGAGGTCAAGGGCCTCTGGTCCGCCTGCGCCGTGTGGGTCAAGGAAGGCCCGGCGGTCGGCAAGTCGATCGCCGAGTGGATGACCCACGGCCAGCCGCACATCGACTGCAACCAGAGCGACATCAGCCGGTTCCACGCCCACCAGAAGACGCGCCAGCACACCAAGGCCCGCGCGACCGAGGCGTTCCCCAAGACCTACGGCATCGTCCACCCGGCCGAGCAGTACGTCTCGGACCGCCCCATCCGCAAGACCCCGATGTACGACTGGCAGCAGGCGCACGACGCGGAGTTCTTCGAGGTCGCCGGCTGGGAGCGCGCCCAGTGGTACAAGGGCAACGAGCCGCTCGTTGCGAAGTACGGCGTGCAGACCCGCCCCAACGAGTGGGACGCGCGCTGGTGGAGCCCGATCATCAACGCCGAGCACCTCGCCATGCGCGAGTCGGCCGGCATCTTCGACCTCTCGTCGTTCGCCATCTTCGACGTGGTCGGTGCCGGCGCCCTCGACTCGGTGCAGGGCGTCTGCGTCCGCCAGATGGACGTCGCGGTCGGCCGCGTGGTCTATACGCCGGTCCTCTCCCCGACCGGCGGCTTCAAGAGCGACCTCACGGTGATGCGCCTCGCGAAGAACCACTTCCGCGTGGTGACGGGCGCGGCCCACGGCATGTCGGACCTCAAGTGGTTCTCCGACAACGCCCAGCCGATGACCTCGTTCGTCGACCTCACCACGGCCTACACGACGATCGGCATCTGGGGCCCCAACGCCCGCAAGATCGTGCAGAAGCTGACCCGCGCCGACATGAGCAACGAGGCATTCAAGTTCGGCACGTGCCGCAACATCGAGATCGGCAGCCAGATCGCGCTCGCCTCGCGCATCAGCTACGTCGGCGACCTGGGCTGGGAGCTCTACGTCCCGATGGAGCAGGGCCAGCGCCTATGGGACGAGCTCTGGGCCGCCGGGCAGGAGTTCGGCATCACCGCCTGCGGGATCGCCGTGTACGTGGGCACGGGTCGGCTCGAGAAGGGCTTCCGCGCGTATGGCACCGAGCTCGACAACGACTACACCCCAGCCGAGGCGGACATGCTGACGCCTCGGCTCAAGGCGCAGGACTTCGTGGGTCGTGAGGCCCTCGAGCGGGCGCTCGGCCAGGATCGGGCTGCGGTCTGCTGCACGCTCACCATCGACGACCACACCTCGCCGAGGACCGGCGAGAAGCGCTACCCGCTCGGCCGCCAGCCGATCGTGACTGCCGACGGCGCGCCGATCACGGACCGCAAGGGCCGCCAGTCCTACGCCAACTCGGCGGGCATGGGGCCGTCCCTGGGCAAGTACCTCCTCCTGAGCTACCTGCCGCCGGAGCACGCGGTCGAGGGCACCAAGCTCGCTGTCCAGTACTTCGGCGAGCTCTACCCGGTCACGGTCGCGCGCGTCGGCTCCAAGGCGCTGTTCGACCCCGAGAACGAGCGGGTCAAGGCGTAACCGATGCGCGTCCTCGTCTGCGTCAAGCGCGTCCCGGCCGTCGCCGGGCGGATCACGCTCACCGACGATGAGCGCGCGATCGACACCAAGTACGTGGGGTTCCAGGTGGGTCCCCACGAGGAGTGCGCGGTCGAGGAGGCCGTCCGGCTGGTCGAGGCGCACGGCGGCGAGTCCGTCGTGCTCACCCTGGGGCCGGCCGAGGCGGTCGAGCAGCTGCGCGACGCCATGGCGATCGGCGCCACTCGCGCGATCCATCTCGTCACCGACGGCGAGGATTGGGACGCCGAGTCCACGGCTGGCGCCATCGTGGATGCCATCCGGGAGGACGAGGCCGCCAACGGCCCGTTCGACCTGGTGCTGCTGGGCAACGAGGCCGCCGACTCCGGCGGCTACCAGGTCGCCGTTCGGATCGGGCGCATCCTCGGCCGGCCCACCGTCACCGGCATCAAGGGCCTGACCGTCGCCGGCGGCACGGCCCGCTGCGAGCAGGAGGCGGGTGCCGGCCGCGACGTCTACGAGGTCCGCACGCCCGCGCTCGTGGCCGTGCTCGAGGGCATCAACCTGCCGCGCTACCCGTCCGTCCCCGGGCGCATCCGCGCGAAGAGCAAGCCCATCGCGACGTCCAGTCCGGCCCGCCCGGCGCAGCGCCTCGAGATGCTGCGCCTGGTCGTCCCGGCCACCGAGGCCAAGCAGGCCCAGATCCTCGGCCGCGGCGCCGCCGCCGCGCCTGCCGTGGTCGAGCTCCTCGCCAGCGTGGGAGTGCTCTAGCCATGGCCACCGTCCTCGTCCTCGTGACCGCCGCCGAGGGCGCCGGCGACAAGGTGGCCCTCCAGGCCCTGACCCTCGGCCGCCAGCTCGCCGCCGGCGACGCCGTGCACGCTCTCGTCCTCGGGGACGAGGCGGTCGCGTCGGAGATCGGCGCGTGGGGGGCCACCAGCGTCCACGTGGCCAAGCACCCGGCGCTCGACGTTCCGGCACCCGACGCCGCGGCCCGCATCCTCGACGACCTCGCCGGCTCCCTCGGGGCGGACGTCGTGATCGGACCCGGCACGGACGAGGGCAACACGATCCTCGCCCGGACCGCCGCCCGCGGAGGCCTGCCGTTCGCCGCCAACTGCACCGTCGTGACTGCCGGCCCGCCGGTCAGCGTCACGCGGAGCCGATGGGGCGGCAGCCTCCTCGAGGAGGCCGTGATCAATGCTGAACGGGCCGTCCTCACGGTCGCCGCGCACGTCATCGAGGCCGTCGGGACCGGCGGCTCCGCCCCCGTGACAACCTTCAGCCCGCAGCTCGACGACGCCGACCTCGCCGTCCGCGTCGTGGGCCGCGTCCCGGCACCCGCCGGCGGCGTGTCGCTCTCCGATGCCAAGGTCGTGGTCTCGGGCGGCCGCGGCGCCGGCTCCTCGGACGGCTTCGGCCCGATCGTGGAGCTCGCCTCGCTCCTCGGCGCCGCCGTGGGCTGCTCCCGCGCCGTGACGATCGCCGGCTGGCGCCCCCACACCGAGCAAGTGGGCCAGACCGGCACGAAGATCGCGCCGGACCTGTACATCGCAGCCGGGATCTCCGGCGCCACCCAGCACCTCGCCGGGACCAAGGGCGCCAAACGGATCCTGGCCATCAACAAGGATGGCGAGGCGCCGATCATGACCGCGGCCGACTACGCGGTCCTCGGCGACATGGCCGAGGTCCTGCCCGCCATCAGCGCCGAGATCCGGCGCGTGCGAGGCGCCTGAGCCCAAGCTCGCCGAGGCGGAGCCGGCTGGTCGAGCGGACAGATCGCCGACCGCCGAACTCACTCGTGGCCCTGCCGCGCCGCGAGACCCCCAGACGCGCAGGCCGGTCCGATCAGCCCCCGGACGGTGAGGCGGACGGCGCGACGGACGGGGCGGCCGATCCGGCAGCGGCGGTCACCGCGGCCTGGAGCGCCGGGAACGTGGAGTCCACGAGCGTCCCGTTCACGATGGTCGCCGGCGTGCCCGTGACCACGCTGGGGATCGTGGCCTGCTCGGCCGCGATCGCCGCGTTGTGGGTCCCGTTCCGCACGCACGGCTCGAACGTGGTCATGTCCATGCCGGCGGCCTGGCCGATCCTGAGCAGGCGGTCGATCGTGAATGCGTCGGGCGCCTCGGTGGGCGACTGGTTCGCGTACAGCCAGTCGTGCATGGTCCAGAACTTGCCCTGGTCGGCGGCGCACATGGCGGCGTTGGCGGCGTCGCGCGAGGCCCCGGAATGGTCGTGCAGGTCGATGACGAGGAAGTCGTGCCAGACGACCTTGGCCTTGCCCGTCGCGACCAGCTGGGCGTTGACCTGCGCGGTGGTGCCGCCCACGGTGTACTGGTAGCAGGCCGAGCAGCGGAAGTCGCCGTAGAGGTCGATCGTGGCCGGGGCGCTGGCGCTGCCCAGCGTGCGCCCGTCGACGGGGATCGAGGCAGGCGTGGAGTTCGCGGCGCCGGGCGTGATGATCGGATCGGTGGAGCTGGTGGTGGTACTGCCGCCCAACTGCTGGACGGCGACGAACCCGACGATCGCGATGCCCACGACCACCGCCCCGATCGTGTAGAGCAGGGTGCGGTTCGAGCGGCCCTTCTTGGTCGAGCGGACGCGGTTCGGCTGCCAGGCGTCTGCCGACTTCTGGTCGGACGACGACTGGCCCGGCGACGGCGCAGGCGTGGCGGGGCGGTTCGGCGTGCGGCTGCTGCCGCGCTGCTGCTTGGCCATGGTCTCCTCTAGCCCAGATTGACGACGACGGTCTTGAGCTCGGTCAGCCGCTCCATCGCGAAGCGTCCGCCCACGCGGCCCACGCCGCTGTCGGCCCCGGCGCCGCCGCCGAACGGGAGCTGCGACTCCCAGTAGTTGGTGCCTTCGTTGATGTTGACCCATCCGGTTCTCACCGACTCGGCGAACCGGAGGCCGCGGGCCAGATCGCGCGTGAACACGCTCGCAATCAGCCCGAACTGCGAGTCGTTGACGATCCTCAGGGCGTCATCTTCGGATTCGATGAGGGTGATCGGCGCCACGGGCCCGAAGGTCTCGTCGAGCGCGATCTCCATCGCCTCGGTCACGCCGGTGAGCACGGTGGGCTCGAAGTAGAGCGCGGTCGGGAATCCCTGGGCGCGGTGGCCGCCGGCAACCACGCTGGCACCCTTGTTGACAGCGTCCTGGACGTGGTCGTCGGTCTTCCTGGCCTGCGCCTCGTTGTTGACCGGGCCCATCGTGGTCCCCTCATGGGTTGGGTTGCCCACGCGGATCCGCGCGGCGACGGCAGCGGTCAGTCTAGCGACGAATTCGTCATGGACCGCGCGCTGGACCAGGATCCGCTCGCCTGCCGTGCAGCTCTGGCCAGCGTTGAGGAAGCAGGCGGTCAGCGTGGCGTCCACGGCCCGGTCGAGATCCGCGTCGTCGAGCACGACGAGCGGGCCGTTACCACCCAGCTCGAGCAGGACGTCCTTGCCCACGGCCCGGGTGGCGACCTTCCTCCCCGCCTCGACGGAGCCGATGAAGCCCACGGCGCCGACGTCGCGATGGCCGGCGATCTCGTCGCCCACCTCGCGCCCGGGGCCGGTGACGAGGTTGAACACGCCCCCGGGCAGGTCGGCGTCGGCGAAGCAGCGGGCCATCTCGACGGAGCAGGCCGAGGTGTTCGACGCCGGGTTCCAGACCACCGCGTTCCCGGCCGCCAGCGCAGGCGCGATGATCTCGCCCGCCATGGTGTACGGCCAGTTCCAGGGCGTGATCACCGACACCACGCCGCGCGGCACGCGATACACGAGCACGCGCTTGTTGGCATCCATCGAGGGCATGATCATGCCCTCGAGCCGGGTGGCGTCCGCGGCGGCCATCTTGAAGTAGGCCAGCAGCTCCTCAACCTCGCCGCGCGCCTCGGAGATGGGCTTGCCCTGGTCCTCGGTCAGCGCCCGGGCCAGTGCCTCGCGCCGGTCGTGGATCAGCGCGCCCACGCGTTCGATCGCCGCCGCCCGGGCGAAGGCGGACAGCTTCGCCCAGCCTCGCTGGCCGTCCCGCGCGGCGGCGATCGCCCGCCGGGCGTCAGCGCGAGTGCCTTTGGGGATGACGGCGAAGACCTCGCCGGTCCCGGGGTTGACCGCCTCGAACGTCTCGCCGCTCTGCGAGGCGCACCAAGCGCCGTTGATGAACATCGCCTTCAGCTCGGCCGCCATGAACGCCCTCCGCGTCGCGTGTGTCCAACCCGCTCAGGCGGGCGTGTGCCGGTAGAACTCGGTGCGCTCAGGGGCGAGCGGCGTGTTGCCGAGGATGAGGTCGGCGGCCTTCTCGGCCAGCATCATGACCGGCGCGTAGATGTTGCCGTTGGTGACGTACGGCATCGAGGCCGCATCCACCACCGCAAGCCCCTCGACGCCGTGCACGCCCATGGTGAGCGGGTCGAGGACCGACAGGTCGTCGGTGCCCATCCGCGCGGTGCACGAGGGGTGGAGTGCGGTCTCGCCGTCGCGGGCCACCCAGTCGAGGATCTCCGCGTCGCTGGCCACCTTCGAGCCGGGCGATGTCTCGCCCTTGTTGAACGGCTCGAAGGCCTTCTGGTTGAGGATGTTGCGGGCGACGTGGATGGCCTCCACCCACTCGCGCCGGTCCTGCTCGGTGGACAGGTAGTTGAACCGCAGCGCGGGGTGGACGGTCGGGTCGGTGGAGGTGACCTTCACCGTGCCGCGCGCGTCCGAGTACATCGGGCCCACGTGGACCTGATAGCCGTGGCCGCCCTCGGGCTTGCTGCCGTCGTACCGGATGGCGAGCGGCAGGAAGTGGAACATCAGGTTGGGGTACGCCACCTCGTCGTTGCTGCGGACGAAGCCGCCGGCCTCGAAGTGGTTGGTGGCACCCGGGCCCGTGCGCAGGAACAGCCACTGGAAGCCGATCCACGGCCGACGCCACGTCTGGAGCGCGGGCTGCATCGACACCGGCATCTTCGAGCCGTACTGGACGTAGACCTCGAGGTGGTCCTGGAGGTGCTCGCCGACACCCGGGACGTGGGCGACGGGGCTGATGCCCAGCGCCTTGAGCTCGTCGGCGTTGCCCACGCCCGAGAGCTGGAGCAGCTGCGGCGAGTTGAGGGAGCCACCGGCCATGATGACCTTGCCGGCCTTGGCCACATGGCGCTCGTCGCCGCCCTTGCCGGTGACGTACTCGACGCCCACCGCGCGTTTGCCCTCGAACAGGACCCTGGTGACGAACGCACGTGTCCTGACCGACAGGTTCTTGCGGTCCAGCACCGGGTGTAGGTACGCGCGCGACGCGGACAGCCGCCGCCCGTTCTTGATATTCCGGTCGAAGGGGGCGAAGCCCTCCTGGCGGAACCCGTTGACGTCCTCGGTCAGCGGATAGCCGGCCTGCTGGACGGCCTCGAAGAATGCGCCGAACAGCGGGCTGCTCGCCGGGCCCCGCTCAAGGTGCAGCGGGCCGGAGTGGCCGCGCCACGGATCACCGATCCCGGCGGCCGTGCACGACTCCATGCGGCGGAAGTACGGCAGGCAGTGGGCGTAGTCCCACGTCTCCATGCCCGGATCGCCCGCCCAGCGCTCGTAGTCCATCGGGTTGCCCCGCTGGAAGATCATCCCGTTGATGGACGAGCTGCCGCCGAGGATCTTGCCACGTGCGTGGTAGATCCGGCGGTTGTGCATGAACGGCTCCGGCTCGGACTCGTACTTCCAGTCGTAGTACTTGGAGCCGATGGGGAACGTCAGCGCGGCGGGCATGTGGACGAAGACGTCGAACAGGTAGTCAGGACGGCCGGCCTCGAGCACGAGCACCTTGTTCCCGGGCGAGGCGCTCAGTCGATTGGCGAGCACCGAGCCCGCGGAACCACCCCCGACGATGACGAAATCGTACTGCGCGCGTCCCATCGGGAGATCGTATCAGCGGGGACCCGCGCGAAGCGGCTCGCGATTCGGTCCGGGCGCGCGTGACGCGACGCGCGCGCTCGCGTGACCCTTCGTCGCCAGCCGGAGCGTGCCATCGCGTGTCGGCCGAACGGCTCCGTCGCGGGCCAGCCGGACGGCTCCGCCGTCTGCGCACACCGGCCCGGAGTCCCAGGTACCGGCCCCGGCGGTGCCGGAGGGGACGGCGGCCTCAGGCACCGCCCCGGGCGGTGCTCGGGGGCCGGCTCGTGCTTGGCGGCGGTCGGCGGCGGGCTCGAGTACCGGCCCCGGCGGTGCCTGAGCACCCCGGCCCAGCCGGGTCTGGGCG